>JAETOP010000096.1 GCA_021771675.1 Oscillospiraceae bacterium
GAGGACTGCCTTTCAGAAGTGGCAATGCGTGTCTGGGAAAAAATAGAACAGTTCAACCAAGAACGAGGAAGTTGGAACGCGTGGTTAACGGCGATTACCAGAAATGCTGCACTGAACTATACGAGGGATACTCGCCGCCATAATAGCGTTGAAGAAATACCAGACGATACACCATCGCCGGAACCAAGTCCTGAAGAACTGATTATACAAAAAGAACGGCAATCTGCGGTTAATCACGCTTTGTGCCAGTTATCGCCCAAGGACAGGATGCTGTTTTACAGAAAATATTATTACTTACAACCGACTGCCCAAATTGCTTCCGAGCTGGGGATGACTGAAAGAGCGGTCGAGGGAAAACTGTATCGCTTGAAAAAGCAGCTTCGCAAGATGTTAGGAGGTGAAGTGCATGAGTAATCATGAATGGGAATCCATGAGCGAAAAAGATTTTGAGACAATGCTTGAAAAAAGCGTTTCAGATTTTCCGCCTGATGATGTTGTTGAAGAGGTAACACCATGGAGAAAAGCAATGAGCCGTGTACTCATTGGCATGGCGCTTTGCGCTATCACGCTGAACTTTTGGTGCCTAAATTATATTCTTCCTGCCGTTGGAATGGTGCTGTCACTATTAGGGTTTCGTACTCTACGGCGTGAAAATAAATGGTTTAGAAATTGCTTTATCATAACAATAATTCGAGCGGCATACTTTTTCCCGATGCTGATTCTAAATACGACCATTATCCAAAGCACAATTTTTACTTCCCCAGTCACATCGGTGCTAACTGTTGCAAACCTGTTGCTTCTGCTTGTCGAGTTCTTCTGTCTCTGGCGTGGACTCAGAGCTGTGCAGAGAAAAGTAAATCTTCCTCCGCGAGCTGGAGGCGCCGTTGCACTGATTATCTGGTATGCACTCATGTGCGTTCTGGCTGTTATTCAGTATAATGGACTGGTAATTGCTGGAGCAATGGTTATTGGATACATCTTCATTATCCGTAATATCTATAAGCTCTCAAAAGAACTTGATGAAGCTGGGTATTCAATTCAAACCGTATCTATTAAGGTAACAGACAGATGTATCGTGCTCGTTCTCCTTTCAGTGCTTATCATCGGCTGTGCTTTTGGCTATCTTTTCGGTGGCAGCTATCCGATGGACTGGAGTACAGTGGATTCGTCAGAACATACTGAAGTAGAGGTAATCAAGAACCATCTCATGGAACTTGGCTTCCCAGAATATGTTTTGAACGATCTCACGCCAGAAGACATTGCAGCTTGTGATGGTGCTTTACAGGTTGTCGTTGACATCACGGACGAACCAGTGAATAACGGCAGAACGGTAACTACGGAGTATAGTAATGGAGAGAAACGCCATATCGAGCAAAAGACTGTCTATGATGTAAAAGAGTTACGCATTACCGGCATTGGAGTGCAAATACCTGGTGAACGAGAAAGATGGATCATTTTCCATCATTTCCTTTGGACTACCGATCCTGGATTTTACGGCACAGAGTCGATTCAGCTCTGGCCTGTATATCGAGATATTTCAGATGGATGGGCTTCTGACGGTGAAGTGACTGGACGTGTGCTGTATGACAAGGATGGGGAAACTTTCGCTGCCCCTTACTATTCTCTTGGAAATCAAACTTTTACATCTAACAGCATTTTCTGGGGGGAGCAAACAAGTACCGATGTTTTTGCCACTTTTTCTATGCCAAGGCAAGGTGAAAATTATCGTGGTTATGTTGCTTATCCCATTGCGGAGATGCAGGATGGCTATATCATCAGCAGTTGGGTCAATTACACTCATCAACGAAGCTGGCTCCAGTATCCTGCAATGACAGCAATGGAAAAACGAATGACAAATAGCTGGAATGATGCCGGAGCGTTTATGACAGTTCAGGATGCGCTTCAATTCTACCCGACAAATGAAGGCGCTGAAATGATTAAGTGAGAACAAATAAACGGAGCGATTGACGTAAAATAATCCCTTGGTAACAAGGGCGCACTTCTATACAGGGGCAAGCCCTGTTTGTGCGCTCTGCGAGGCAGACAGCCCGGACACTTGGAAGTCCGGGCTGTTTTGCGTCACTTCGTTCCGTACAAGGGGCTGCACCCCTTGCACTGCTTACGCAGCTATCCCAGCGCACTTTGCAACGGGAACAATCTGCTGACGCAGACAGTCCCCGCCGCAAAGTCTGGAAATCCCATACCGCCAGCCAGACCGTCTACTGAAAATGTAGGCGGTCTTTTTCATCCCATCCATCCCATCAAAAAGGAGGTCATGCACTATGACAAAACAGAAAACCGTCCCCGAACTGAAAGCCGAGCTCGCCGCCAATGAACGCCAGCTTACCCAGCTCCGGCACAAACAGCAGCAGCTTGAAAACCGTGCCGCCTACTACGAAAAGGGAGATCGGCGCAAGCGGGCACATCATCTTATCACCCGTGGCGCAGCTATTGAAAGCGTTGCATCGCTGACAAAGGTTTTGACCGAAACCGAGTTCTACGCCTTTGCGGAAAAAGCCTTCGCCTTGCCGGAAGTCAAGGGCCTGCTCATGGAGGCCGTCAACGAGCACAACAAAAATGAGTTTGGGGGTGATTGACTATCGCACTGTATCATTTTCATGTGACCCAAATTAAGCGCAGCGCCGGACAGTCTGCTGTGGCTGCTGCCGCCTATCGCTCCGGCGAAAAGCTGCACAGCGAGTATTACGGTGAGGACAGCGACTACACCCGCAAGGGCGGCGTGATCTGTTCGGAAATCCTACTGCCATCCTATGCTCCGCCAGATTACGCAGACCGGGAAACCCTCTGGAACGCCGTTGAAAAAGCCGAGCGCGGAAAGAACGCACAGCTTGCATACAGCTTCGATATTGCCTTGCAGAACGAGTTTTCCATGGAGGAGAACATCGACATTGCAAGGCAATTTTTATTGGACAATTTCGTGAGCCGGGGTATGGTGGTGGACTTCTCTGTTCATTCCCCCGACAAGGAGAACGGCGGCATTTCAAATCCCCATTTTCATGTCATGTGTCCCATCCGGCCTATTGAGCCGGACGGCAAATGGGGTAACAAACAGCGGCGGGAATATGTGCTGGACGAGCATGGCAACCGCATCCGGGACGAGGCTGGCAACTATGTGTTCAACGCTGTCCCCACCACCGACTGGGGCAGCCCGGAAACACTGGAAGCATGGCGGCAAACATGGGCTGACCTGTGCAACGCAAAGTTTGCTGAGAAGGGTTTGGATTGCCGCATCGACCACCGCAGCTATGAGCGTCAGGGTGTAGAGCAGATACCCACCCAGCATGAGGGGCCGACTGTCCGGGCGATGGAAGCCAAGGGTATCCGTACCGACAAGGGCGATCTCAACCGCTGGATCAGGAAAACCAACGCCATGCTCCGGGAGACAAAACAGAAAATCGCTGCTTTGATTGACTGGCTGAAAGCTGTCAAAACGGAGCTGTCCAAGCCCCAGCCGCCTACACTGGTGGAGCTGCTGTCCACTTACTATGACAACCGCAACAAGGGTGCATACAGCAGCAAGGCCAGGATCACCAATCTGAAAAAGCTGTCTGAGGCGGTCAGCTATCTGGAAGCCAGGCACCTCTACACCGCTGACGATCTGGACTCAGCTCTGCATACCATGCAGGGCAAAATCGACACGCTGAAAAAGTCCGCATTCGGGAAACAGGCCCGCATCAAGGAACTGGACGAGCTGCTTCGCATGGCGGATTACTACAAAGCTGGAAAGCCCGTTGCCGACAAGCTGAACACCATCCGCTTTGAAAAATCCCGCCAGAAGTATAAGTCCGAGCATGACGATACGCTTCGCCTATTCTACATGGCTGAGCGCAAACTGAAAGGACAGGTGGTGGACGGCAAGCTGCCCGCTGCCTCATGGCGTGCGGAAAAGGCTCGTCTGGAAACGGAGTACAGGGATTTGCAGACGGAGCTTACGCCCCTGTATGCCGACACAAAAAGGCTCTGGGCCATCCATTACAGCATCTATGAGGTACAGCATGAGCAGGAGCGTCAGAACGCCGTTACACGGCAGAAAAAGCAGGAAATCGAACACTAATTCTTACGGAGGTATTTATGAAACAGAAATCGCAATTTGAACACCAACTCGACCCGGAGCTTTTGGCGGAAATCGAGGAATGGGAGCAGCAGGAGCATGACGAGCCGGAGGGATATTACTTCTCCAATCCCGACCCTTATCTCAAACCCGCACCGCTGCCGCCCGACCCTCCCCGGCAAAATTTCTGGTTTGATGAGGACGGACACATTTCCGTGAAAAATCCATCCGCTTTCTGGCTGCCGGAGTTCACTTTGCAGAAAGAGATTGGTGGCACGATCTACTCCGTCACAGGCAGCTATGACGGGACAGAAACGCTGGACAGAAAAATGGAGCGCATTATGGCTGAAAAGTTTACAGAAAAGATGGAGGATTCCGAATGACAAATTCACAGACTCTTGGTACAATAGAAGCAACCAATCCTGTACTGGCAGTTGCCCCTTTGAAGGAGGAAACAGAAATGTTACGGGCAACTGACAAAATCACCGCACTCTATTGTCGCCTTTCCGTAGAGGATATGAATAAAAACGGCGGCAAAGAGGATGAATCGAACTCCATACAGAATCAAAAAATGATCCTGCTCCAGTACGCTAAGGAGCATCGCTTCCCTAATCCGACCTTTTTCGTGGACGACGGATACAGCGGCACCAGCTATGACCGCCCCGGTTTCCAAGCCATGCTTGCGGAAATCGAAGCGGGACGGGTGGCAGTCTGTATCACCAAAGACCTATCCAGACTGGGACGAAATTCTTCTCTGACCGGGCTTTATATCAACTTCACTTTCCCGAAATACAATGTGCGATATATTGCCATCAACGACCACTTTGATACCATCGACCCCAACAGCACAGACAGCGATATTGCCGGTATCAAAAACTGGTTTAACGAGTTTTTCGCCAAGGACACCAGCCGCAAAATCCGGGCTGTGCAGAAAGCAAAGGGCGAGCGTGGTGTACCCCTGACAACCAATGTTCCGTTCGGTTATCGTAAAGACCCGGAGGACAAAACGAAATGGATCGTGGACGAAGCGGCGGCAATGGTAGTGAGGCGTATCTTCATGCTGTGCATGGAGGGCCGGGGGCCGATGCAGATCGCCAAGCTCTTGCAGGAGGAAAAGGTTCTGAATCCCACCGCATATAAGCGGCAGATCGGCATCAAGACTCCAAGCCCGGAAACCGCTGATCCCTACCATTGGAACACCAATACCGTTGTCCACATTCTGGAACGGCGGGAATACACAGGCTGTACGGTCAATTTCAAGACCTACACCAATTCAATCTGGGACAAGAAGCAGCGGGAAACACCCCTTGAAAACCAGGCGGTTTTCTACGGCACCCATCCGGCGATCATCGAGCAGGAAGTCTTTGACAAGGTGCAGGAGATCCGGCAGCAGCGTCACCGCAGAACGAAAACGGGCAAAAGCAGCCTGTTCTCTGGCATGGTCTACTGTGCCGACTGCGGAGCGAAAATGCGGTACTGCACCACCAACTACTTTGAGAAGCGGCAGGATCACTTTGTATGCGCCAACTACCGCAGCAACACGGGAAGCTGTTCAGCTCACTTCATCCGGGCGGTTGTTCTGGAAGATTTGGTCTGGATGCACATGAAAGCAGTCATTTTCTATGTGACACGGTATGAGAAGCACTTCCGGGAGGCCATGGAGCAAAAGCTCCGCCTGTCCAGCGAGGAAGCCATCCGTGGACACAGAAAGCGTCTGGCACAGGCCGAAAAACGGTTGACGGAACTTGACCGCCTGTTTATCCGCATCTATGAGGACAACGTGGCTGGGCGCATCACGGACGAACGGTTCTCCATGATGAGCAAGACATATGAGGATGAGCAGACGCAGCTCAAAGTGGAAATTCTGAGCTTACAGCAAGAAACTGAAGTACAGGAACGACAGATTGAGAATTTGGAACAGTTCATCCAACGGGTACACAAATACGAGGATTTGCAGGAGCTTACCCCCTACGCCCTGCGGGAGCTTGTCAAGGCAATCTACATTGAAGCACCTGATAAGAGCAGCGGCAAGCGGCGGCAGAACATCCGCATTTCCTATGACCTTGTGGGCTTTATCCCGCTGAATGAACTGATGAAAGAGGAAACGGCATGACCGAAGCCATGCCGTTCCTGCAAAAATACGATATTACTTTCTTACGACCCCCGACCATCGGAGCGGGGCTTTTTGCTATCTCCAATGCTTAAGCATTTTTGATATTACGCTTGATAGTCAACAGTCACGGTTCCGTTACCAGAAACAGCGTCAATGGTAAAGGTAATGGCAAAACCATTGTCGGTGGGGGTGTTAGCAACAGCGCCGGTTTTGGTGACAGTCACATCGGAATCACCAGTGACCTTGGTTCCGTTAGTGTAGGGAGTCCAACCAGTATTAGTCTCGGTGAAGGTCACAGTGACAGTATCGCCAACCTTCACCTTAGCGCTGGTCTTATCAAGAGCGGCACCCGTGCGGCCGCTCAGAGCAGAACCCATGGCAAAGGTCACATCGAAAGCGATCTTCTTCGCGGTGAAGCTGACCTGGGCCTGGCCTCCGGCCACAAACTTGACCATCTCAGAACCATTCACAGCCTCGTAGTCAGAGCCATTTGCCAGCTTGGTCAGGTCAGGAGTGATGGTGGCCCAGCCGCCAACAGCCTCGCTGGCCTTAACATTCTTGACATACTGAACTCTCTGGTTGTCATCAGTGGTGATGGTCACCAGAATGTCCATGGTTTCCTCGGGAATCTGAGTAGCGTTGGCAACCACGGAGTAGACACGTCTGACCTTGCTGATGGTGTAGGTGTAGCTGCCGTTGTCCTGCTTGGTCATGTCCACGCCGTCAACGGTGGGAGCGGTGGTGAACTCATAGTTAGCGGCGGGAGTGGCGGTGATGACAACATCCTCGTCATCCTTGTCATAGGCAACACTGCTGCCATTGGCAACAGTAGAGCCATCGACCTTCACCACAGCATTGCTGGAAGTAACGCTCACGCCATAGGGAACAGCGGCGGCGGCAACTTCCTTGATGACCAGGGTCTGGACCAGGTAGTCCTTGATCACGGCGTAAATCTCGTCGTTGTCATCCACAGCGATGCTCTTATAGTCGATCTCAGAGATGTTGCCCTTCTTGTCGACGTAGAAGATATCAGCATCCTCATCCACGGTGATGGTGTAGTCGGGATTGTTGGGGTGATTCTTAGTATCCAGGATCACGGTGTACTCCTTGGAGACCTTGTCAATACCCTCGACCTTAGTCACAGCGGTGGACTGCAGAATCTGCTCAACCAGACCAATATTGTCAAAGGAGTTGGTGTACTCACGCAGGGTGGTGATGATGCCGTGCTTATCCGTGGCGTAGCTCTTGTACAGGCCATCCAGCTTGGCTGCCTTACCGGAGTTGCCGTGGGTGGCACCCAGCTGAACAGTAGTACCGTCGGCCTTGCGGATCTTCACATCCTCAGCGACCTTCACGGTCTTCAGCTCGCCGTCGACAACAGCGCTGTACTCGAAGTAGTTGCCGTCATCGTCGTTGATCAGGTTGGAGACAGACTTGTTGGCCAGGAACAGGTACTTGCCGTTGTCATCCTCAACAGTCACGCCGGACTCGGGGAAGAGGAACATCACGGTGACCATCTTGCCGTTCTTGCAATAGTAGTAAGCGTCGATCTCATGGTTAGAAGCAGAAGAAACACCGCTGACAGTGGGGGCGTTCTTGATGCCGGTGTAAGCGTTGTACTCGTCGTCAGTGGTGGTATTATCCTTCACCACGAACACAGTGGCGCTGTTAGCGGTGACAACAGTACCGTCAACGGTGATACCAGCCTTGTCGTTGATCATGGAGAAGTCGTCTTCATTCTGCTTCACGACAGTGGTATTCACAGCCTTCAGGGTGTAGACGCCGTCCTCGTCCACCTTATAGGTGACGATGGTCTTGGTGTCGTTGGTGCCGTCGCCATCAGCGTCAACCATGGAAGTATAGTTCTTCGCGGTGGTGACGACCTTGGTGGTGCCGTCGGTGAACAGCAGCTCGGCCTTCTTGCCGACGAAGGTGCTCTTCTGAGCGGCATCCAGAACCAGAGCGTAATCGCTGGACAGGAACTCGTCTTCCTCGACGTAGATCATGTAGCCATAGGCATCCAGATAAACGACATAGTCGTTCTTCAGGGTAACATCGCCGATGGCCTCGCCGGCAACATGCTTGGAAGCCTTGTAGGTCTCGCCGTCGATGACCAGGGACTTCTGGGCATCCAGGTCTTCCTTGTCGTTCTCAGTGCGGGTCACAGTGCCGGAAACCTTCTCGGCCACGGCCAGGGACATGACTTCCTCAGCGGACTGAGAATAGGTGTACAGAACGTAAGCGTCGTCCTCGAACTCCTCGTCGGTGGTGAATTCCACATTTCCGGTAACATTGTCGGGACGGGTCTTGTCAGCAATCTGAGCAGCGCCAACAGGAGCCTCGGTAGCAACCACAACGTAAGCGTCCTTGTTGCCCTTGGCGGCCACAGACTTGACGACAGTACCGACGAAGGTGTTGATCTCGGTGATGATGACAGAATCGTCGTTCTTGTCATAGAAGACCTCGGTCAGAACGCCGTTACCGCCGTACTTGTTGTTGTCATCACCCTTCTTAATAGCAACGGGGGTCTGAGAAGCGTCCTCAACGCCGTCCACATAGACCTCGACGTCAGCCTTGGCAATGGAGCTGCCCAGGCCCAGGTCCTTGTAGATGTCGCCGACCTCCACCTTCTTGGTGTAAGAAGCGTCGGGAGTATGGGTGTAGGTGCCGATCTTCTCAGCCTTCAGCTTCCACTCGTTGGCGGGACGGGCAAAATCATCGGTGGCATCGTCGTCCAGCTTCAGGTCGCTGAAATACTGCTCAGCAAACTGGATGAAGCCGTCCTTCGCGCCGATGTTGCCGTCGCGCTTGCTGCCGGTATCCCACTCCACGGGCTTGGCATCAGAGCCAGCCACAGTCACGACAGCGCCGCTGACGTTGACAGTGGTCTTGGCGCTGTACTCGACCATGGTAGCGGTCATGGTGTTCAGCGCATACAGGCAGGCCTCTTCACGGGTCACAGCATTGGTGCCGATGAAGTCGCCGACCAGATCGTCGTCCAGGCCGATGGACAGAGCCTGCTTGGCAACCTGGATGGACCAGTTGTCGCCAACATAACCCTCGATAGAGGCGTCATAGCCCAGAGCGCCCAGCAGCATCTTCATGAACGCATAGCTGGTCAGGGTGCCGGCGGGACGGAAGGTGCCGTCAGCGTAGCCGGAGATGATGCCCTTCTGCTGGCAGTAAGCGATGTAGCCAGCAAAGGTGTGGTTGACAGGGACATCCTTGTAGGGAGCCGTGTCGGCGGACAGGGCAGAGGCGGTGGTGGGGCCCAGGATCAGGTTGCAGATGATCTTGGCGGCAGCACCACGAGTCAGAGTGCCCTGGGGATTGAAGGAACCGTCGGCATAACCGTCGATGACCTTCACGGCGGACATCACGTCGACAGCTTCTTTGTAGTTGATCTTGCTGTTGTCGGTGAAGTCCTTGGCGCCGGCGCTGATGGTGACCAGGGACATGGTCATGACCAGAGCCAGAACCAGAGAAAGGAACTTCTTCATGGTTTTTCCTCCTTGTAGATTTCGGCGGTGAAGAGCCGCCTTATTTTTGCGGATGCCGTCCGGCCCGCCGTCTCCGGCGCACATACAGTGGCTAGCCGTACCCCGTATCTATTCCGGAGATGGCCTCCCGTTCAGCCTTCGCAGGTTCAATTTACCAACTCCGATTTTGTTTGTCTATAAATTCGCCGGAGTTGTAATTTGAATGATAAACGGGGCGTTTTTATGGTATTTTTGTGCAGAATGGTTGTAACAAATCCATGGGGGCACGCGGCGTCATGCCTCTTTTTTCAATATGTAGCGCTGGCGCTCCTGGGTGATCCGGCCGCTGGCCACCATTCTTTGCAGAATGGGACGGCACTGGCGGGGATCGATGCGCAGGATGCGGGCGATGTCCTGGCGGTATGCGAAGCCCTCTTTTGTCAAATACTCCAGAATGACCGCCTCCTGCCGCTCCGGCGGCACCACCGTGTCCCGCAGATAATACCGCGCCCCAACCTGTGTCAGCTTGCCCCGGCGCACCATCTGCTTCAGGCGGTTGTACGCCGTGGTCTTGGACACGCCCAGCAGCTCCATGACCTCGTTCCGGGTGATGGACTGCCGGCGGCGCAGGGCGGAGACGATCTGGTTCTCGCCGCCCACGCGGATATCGCAGTCCAGCCGCAGGTCCCGGAGCGTCACGTTGTCCAGGCCGCCCCGGATCAGCACCGCCCGGACCAGCTTGGACAGGCGGGTGCGGTCATAGGGCTGGCCGCTGCGGGGCGCGGTCAGGACAAAGGCGCCGGCGGGCCCGGCGGCCTTCAGGTTTTTCAAAATGCCGTACACGCCGCTGGTCAGGGCGATCTCCCGGTCCGGCAGGCAGAGCCGCTCGCCCTTCAGGTCCACCTGGTCCCACGTCAGGGCCACGATCTCCTCCAGCCGCAGGCCCAGCTGCCACGTCAGCCACAGTGTGAGCCCCGCCGGGGTGGTCTTTTCCGCCTGCAGCAGCTTCCAGAGGGCAAATTCGTCGATCTGGGCGGGCTCGTCCCGGTGGATGCGGGTGGAGACCTTTTTCTCCTCCAGGTGCGCGCCGAAGTGGAGGTTCAGCGCCGCGGCTTCCACGCCGGTGATGCGGGAGACGTACTGCCAGTCGTGCTCCTCCAGCTGGCGCAGGATGAAGTCGTGGCGCAGATCGATCAGGCGGACGCCGGTCTGGTCCTCCCGGTCCAGCGCCGTGCGGGCCAGACGGGAGATGGACTCGGGCGTCAGGGGCTTCTGGTCCCGGTCCGACAGCACCACTACCTCGGAACGGCGGTTACGGCTGTCTCTCAAATCGGCCAGCCAATCTGCCAGTTCCTCTGAAATGGGCACGGACCGATCCGGCAGAAGGATCTGCTGGTCCAGAAAATCGATCTGCGCCCAGGTGAGGTGCTGGATCTCATCCCGCAGCAGCCCGGCCTGCCAGGCAAGGCGCAGAATGGCTCCCGCCGCGTTGTGAAAATTTTCTTTCAAAATTTGCTCCATGGCGCCCGCGTCCGGGCGGTTGACGACATATTCCTGCATGACGTCCCTCCATCTTTGTTATAATCATGTATCACATAATTGACTTCCATCTTCTTCCTGCTCCTCCTGCTGTTTTCAGGATGCCTTCAGACAAAACAGGCAGAATTTCAGCCGTCGATTTGTTACAACCATGGGATACATTTTCATTTTTCTTATAAAATCATTGAAACCGTTGCGGCACAACGGTTTCAAAGACTTTTATATTAAGAAAATACACCAATAGGTAACAAAAAGCAATATCACATAGAACGCTTTGTGTTCATACTGCCCACGGCAGGCTGTAAAAGAGGGGCGTAAAAATTATGGAAAAGCCGGAACGCGCCGCCGTTGGGCGGCATTGGCGGCAGCAGCGGGACCGGCCCGGTCTCACCCGGGAGCAGTTCGCGGAGCGCCTTTTTGTAAAAATCAGGCTTTTCCTCCGGGCCTGAATGTGATATCATGCTTTCGTATATTGAACAACTTGGTTTGGAGGGATCTTCCATGATAAACAACAACGAAATGCTGCTGCTGAAGCTGGGCGAGGTGGTTCTAAAGGGCCTGAACCGCAGATCCTTTGAGGATAAGCTGGTGTCCAACGTCCGGCGGCGGCTGAAGAGCTGTGGCAGCTTCCAGGTCTATATCCGCCAGAGCACCATCTACGTGGAGCCCACCACGGAAAACTGCGACATGGAGGCAGCCTACGCCGCTGCCCGGCAGGTGTTCGGCATCGTGTCCATCGCCAGGGCCGTGCCCTGTGAGAAAACGGTGGAGGCTATCGTGGAGACCGCCAGCGCGTATCTGGCCCCCGCCTTCGCCACCGCCAAGTCCTTTAAGGTGGAGAGCAAGCGGGCGGACAAGAACTTCCCCATGAATTCCATCCAGATCAGCCAGGCCGTGGGCGGCGATCTGGCGGAGCTGTTCCCCGGCGTGGCGGTGGACGTCCACCACCCGGACCTGACGGTGTATGTGGAGATCCGGGAGAAGTACGCCTACGTCCACGCCCCCTCTCTGCCCGGTGCCGGCGGTCTGCCGGTGGGCATGGGCGGTCACGCCGTCAGCCTGCTCTCCGGCGGACTGGACAGCCCCGTGTCCTCCTGGATGATGGCCCGCCGGGGCGTGGAATTGGAAATGGTCCACTTCGTCTCTCCGCCCTACACCTCCCAGCAGGCCCAGGACAAGGTGCTGGAGCTGGCCCATTTGCTGACGGCTTACTGCGGGCGGATGATTGTCCACATCGTGCCCTTCACCGAAATCCAGGAAGAAATTCGGAAAAACTGCCCGGAAGAATACTTCACCCTCATCATGCGGCGGTTCATGATGCGGCTTTCTGAGGCCGTGGCGAAAAAGGCCGGGGCCAAGGCCCTCATCACCGGCGAGTCCCTGGGCCAGGTGGCCAGCCAGACCATGATGGCCCTGGGCGTCACCGAGGACGTGACCACCATGCCCGTCCTGCGGCCCCTCATCGGCATGGACAAAGTGGAGATCATCCGCATCGCCCGGGAGATCGGGACCTATGAGACCTCCATCCTGCCCTACGAGGACTGCTGCACCGTGTTCACCCCCCGCCACCCCGCCACCCGGCCCAATCTGGAGGACGTGCGGAAAGCCGAGTCCGCCCTGGACGTGGACGCTCTGGTGTCCCGGGCCCTGGAGGGCGAGACCTGGGTGCGGGTGAAGCCGTAAAAAGAGGAAAGAGGTCGGAGCTTGGCGTGAAGATATGGATATCTTCGCGCCGAGATCCCAAACTGTAATTTAGAAGAAGGTATTTTCTATGTCTCATACCGCTGAGATCATCGCCGTGGGCACGGAGCTGCTCCTTGGCAACATCGTCAACACCAACGCCAGAGACATCTCCCAGGCCCTGGCCGGACTGGGCATCAGCGTCTTTTGGCACACGGTGGTGGGGGACAATCCCCAGCGCCTGAAGGACGCTCTGGACATCGCCCGGAAGCGGGCGGACATCATCATCACCACCGGCGGCCTGGGGCCCACCTATGACGATCTGACCAAGCAGACCATCTGCGAGACCTTCGGCAGGCCCCTGGTGCTCCACTCCGATATTTTGGACACCATTCGCGGCTATTTTGAGCGGAATGTCCACATGAACATGCCGGAGAACAACGTCCAGCAGGCGGAGTTTCCGGAGGACTGCGTCATATTTGACAACCCCGTGGGCACCGCCCCCGGCTGTGTCTTCGAGGCGGACGGCGTCCATGTGCTCATGCTGCCCGGCCCGCCCTTTGAGATGCTGACCATGCTGGAAAACCACGCGGTCCCCTATCTCCGAAACCTCTCCAGCGAGGTCATCGTCTCCCACGACATCATGACCTTTGGCCTGGGAGAGAGTCCCATGGAGGAACTGCTGCGGGAGAAGATGTCCCACATGGACAACCCCTCCCTGGCAACCTACGCCAAGCCCAGCGAGGTCCGCCTCCGGGCCACCGCCAAGGCCGCCACGGCGGCGGAGGCCGAGGCCATGCTGGCCCCGGTGGTGGAGGAAATCACCGCCTTTCTGGGGGACGTGGTGTACGGCATCGACGTCCCCGGCCTGGAAAACGCCTGCATGAAGCTGCTGAAAGAGCGGGAGTGGACCTTTGCCACCGCCGAAAGCTGCACCGGCGGCCGGGTGGCGGAGCGGATCACCGCCCTGCCCGGTGCCTCCGCCGTGTACCGGGGCGGCGTGGTGAGCTACTGGACCAGCGTCAAGGCCGGCGTCCTGGGCGTACCCGAGGACATTCTGGACGCCCACGGCGCCGTATCGGAAGAGACGGCCCGTGCCATGGCGGAGGGCGCCAGGGCCATCACCGGCGCAGACATTGCCGTGTCCGTCACCGGCGCGGCGGGGCCGGACCCTGACGAGCGGGGCGTGCCCGTGGGCATCGTGTACATCGGTCTTGCTACCCCGGAGGGCACCTTCTGCCGCCCGCTGGACCTGGGCAAGCGCCGCCGGGACCGCATTCAGGACCTTGCCTCCAACCACGCCTTTGACGTCCTGCGGCGGTATCTCACCGGTCTGCCGGTGGAGCATCCTTGAAAAAGTCCGCGAAAATCCCGCCTGTTCTCTTGACAGGCGGGATGATTTCGTGTATCTGTATATCGAAAACGTTTGCGTTTCGGCTTCGGAACATTGAAAGCTATGAAAGGGAGCGTGTTTGCCATGTATAAGATCGAAACTCATCTCCACACCACCCACACCAGCAAATGCGGCCATCTGACCGCCTCCGTCCTGGCGAAAGCCTACAAGGAAGCGGGTTATGACGCCATCGCCGTCACCGACCACTACAACCGGGACACGGTGAGCTACCTGAATCTGGACCTGAGCCGCACAGACGGCCTGCTGGAGCAGTTCCTGGACGGCTTCCACCGGATGGAGGA
>JAETOP010000213.1 GCA_021771675.1 Oscillospiraceae bacterium
GATAGAGCCGCTGTTGTCCAACTCCCCCCATAAATAACCCGGATTTCCGCACCGTTCGCTGATCTGAGCGCGCTGTTCATAGGCAAAAAGCCGCTCCGCTGGGGTCGCGGGCCGCAAAGTCATATCCATTACCGCTCACACTCCTTATCCGGCTCCTTGGGCTGCCTTTCAGAAGCCCTCGCCCTCCGCTCCATCTGATACCTTACTTCATCATTGGCGCGGCCCAGCAGGTCTTTTTTCGCTTCCAGCAGGTCGGAGAAGTAGTGGCCCCAAAAATAGTTGTCCCCACCCTTGCAGGCCCAGGTCACATACATAGGGGGATCACTGTCCATCTTGCCAAATACAAACTCCATTTCCTCGACCTGGATGGAGTCGGTAATGACATAGCCCTGGTTTATTCTGTCAGCCATATCAGCGTCCCTCCCTGTCCTTGGATTTCTTTTCAGCCTGTCGCTCCTGCCGAATACACTCCAGGTAGTGCTTCGCCCACTTGGGCAGATTCTCCGGCGCGATAACGCCGAGAATATCACTCCGCTCAAAACGGGAGGTTTTGCCGGAGTACAGTTCCGTGCAGGAACAGGCGGAGCCTCGGCTGTTGGGAGAAGCGCCAAAACCGCCGTTGCACAGGTGGAGTTGACAGGTAGCACGGCGGTATTCCGGGCGCAGCACCTCCGGCTTGATAACGACGATTTTCCCCCGGAGGTCGTGCTGGTGGCCGATAACCTCACAGCCCTCGGCGGTGATGGGGGCGTTGGGGATGCCCTGGATTTTCGGGCCGTTCAGGTCGATGCGGGTTTTCTCCGACTGCTCCGCTACGCGCTCCCCAAATAGCTTGGCAAGTTCCGGGAAGTCGTCGCTGACCATGACCTCCGTGTAATTGGCTCTCAAATCGTTGCTTACGCAGAACGCACACATATACCGCTCATCGCCAACAACTGCCGGATTTTCCCCCAGCACGATCTCCCGGTCGCCAATGTGAAACGCATGGATGATAACATAATCACCGGCCATGCGTTTCTCCTGATCTACGCTCATTTGATTCCCTCCTTATTCAAAATTTACACCGCCCTGCATCCCGTAGGCAAAGGGCGGTGTATGTAAGAAATATAGAAAACCATTTTATTTTCAGCAGGCCATCAGCTTCGTCAGAAGCTCATTTACCGGGGAGGCGTCCCGGCCCTGGGCGGTCAGCTTGTTTCGCCAGTCCAGCAGATACTTCCGCACAAGCCGGTATTCTTCGTCAGTCAGTTGGAGATAGACTTTTTTCTCCCGTTTGAATATCCATTTGAACATTTGAAACAGCTCCTTTCACCACCATAGTACAAGAAAAAACAAGCGGTTTCAAATGTGCGAATGGGTATGTAAGTGGCCCGCTGTGCGGGCCACGGGGATGGGGCTTAATAGCCTGTGGTGGGCAGACGCTTGGGGGGAGCGTAGACCTTTGTCACCCAGCGGGTGGTCGCCATGATCCACTGTCCGTTGTAGACGCCGCCCACGTCCGCCTGGTTCACAAACTGACTGCCGCCCTTGGCCCAGGACACAACGGTGCAGTCAATTTT
>JAETOP010000214.1 GCA_021771675.1 Oscillospiraceae bacterium
TACACCGTGAATATCGCCCCGAGGCATGACGAGTTTGACAGTATCCGGGCCGAGTATGTGGAAATGCTGGAAAACCAGATTGCCAAAAGCAACAACGGCATTGTCCGCACGAAGCTCATTACCTTCGGCGTCCCGGCAGACAGCGTGAAGGCGGCGCGGCCCCGGCTGGAACGGATAGAGGCCGACATTATGGGGAATTTCAAACAGTTAGGCGTCCAGTCGCGTCCCCTCCCCGGGCGGGAGCGCCTGGAAATCCTTCACGGTCAGCTCCACCCCGGAGGCCGGGAGCCCTTCACATTTACATGGGAGCAGATACCGCAGACAGGTATGACGATCAAAGACTTTATCGCCCCGACCAGTTTTGACTTCCGCCGGGGCCGGTTCTTCAAGGTGGGGGCAACATGGGGCGCGGCTTCTTATTTGCAGATAACCGCCTCGGAGCTCTCCGACAAACTGCTTGCGGAGCTTCTGGAACTGGACACAGAAATGACCGTCACCATGCACATTCAGACGGTAGACCAGTCAAAAGCCATCAAGACGATTAAAGGCAAACTCTCGGACATTGACAAAATGAAGATGGAGGAACAGAAAAAGGCTGTCCGCTCGGGCTACGATATGGACATTCTCCCGCCCGACCTTGTGACGTTCAGCAAAGACGCAAAGACCTTGCTGGAGGATTTGCAGAGCCGCAACGAGAGAATGTTTCTTTTAACCTTCCTGATTGTCAATATGGCCCCCACACGGGAACAGCTTGAAAACGAGATTTTCACGGTTTCGGGTATCGCGCAGAAATATAACTGCACAATCCGGCGTCTGGACTTCCAGCAGGAGCAGGGCTTTTTGTCCTCCCTCCCCCTCGGCTGTAACGCCGTGGAGATCCAGCGGGGACTGACAACGAGCAGCACCGCGATTTTTATTCCATTTCTGACCCAAGAGCTCCGTATGGACGGGGAGGCCATCTATTACGGCCTGAACGCACTTTCCCATAACATCATCATGGCAAACCGAAAGAAATTAAAAAACCCCAACGGGCTTTTCCTCGGCGTGCCGGGAAGTGGAAAATCCTTTGCCGCCAAGCGGGAGCTTGTGAATGTGTTCCTTGCCACCAATGACAAAATCCTGATTGTAGACCCGATGGGGGAATACTCGCCGTTGGTTCGGCGGCTCGGCGGGCAGGTGGTGGAGATTGCACCCAACAGCCCGCACCACATCAACCCTATGAGCCTGATTGCCGATTTAGACAACGGCGAAGAAAACCCAATGGCGCTGAAAGCGGACTTCATTCTCTCGCTGATGGAGCTGATTGTGGGCGGCAAGGATGGCCTTCAACCCGTGGAGCGGACAGTTATTGACCGCTGTGTGCGGCTTATGTACCGGGACTATCTGCAAGACCCCGGCGCGGCCAAAATGCCGATACTCCAAGACCTGTATATGCTCCTGTGCAAACAGACGGAGCCGGAGGCGGCGCGGCTGGCAACCTCGCTGGAAATCTATGTGTCGGGCTCCCTCAATGTATTCAACCATGAAACCGATGTTGACCTGTCAAGCC
>JAETOP010000215.1 GCA_021771675.1 Oscillospiraceae bacterium
GACGGGTTTGAGCACCTGCGTCCTGGCAGCGACTACGATAAGCTCTATGACGCGGCGGTCTGCCGGGCCGGGGCTGACTGGCTGATCGGTATTAACGCCACCCGGCTTTTCTCTGTCCTGTATGGCGTCACGCTGAATGTGGGGCGCGTCATGTCGCCCACGCTGGCCCTTCTGGTACAGCGGGAGGCAGATATTCGGGCATTTACGAGCAAGCCCTTCTATGTGCCGGAGATCACCTGCGGCGGCTTTACTGCCTCTGGGGAAAAGCTGTCCGGGAAAAATGAAGCTGAAAAAATCTGTATGGACTGTGACGGGCAGGGTGCTTTAGTGCTATCCGTGGAGAAGCAGGTCAAGACGGTGCAGCCGCCCCGCCTGTATGACCTGACAACTTTGCAGCGGGAATGTAACCGCATTTATGGCTATACGGCACAGCAGACCCTTGATTATGTGCAATCCCTCTATGAGAAAAAACTGGCGACCTATCCCCGGACGGACAGCCAGTATCTGACTGAGGACATGCAGGCAACCGCCGCCTCCCTGGTTCTCTGGCTGCGGGATTATATGCCCTTTGGAAAAGGCTGCACAGGGGAACCTGATATTGACCGCGTAACGGACGGCAGCAAAGTCACCGACCATCACGCGATTATCCCTACGGTGGAGGTTGCCCGGACGGATTTATCGGAGCTGCCTTCCGGGGAGCGGGATGTACTGACGCTGATTGCCGCAAGGCTGCTTTCTGCCACGGCCCAGGCGCACCGGTTCGAGGCGGTGACGGCGGTCCTGGACTGCCGGGGTAATTCCTTTACAGCAAAAGGGAAAACCGTATTGCAGGCCGGATGGAAGGAAGTGGAACGCCTCTACCGCATGGGATTGAAACAATCCAAACCGGAGGATGACGAGAGTACGGATGCTTCCCTTCCCATGCTGCAGGAGGGGCAGGTTTTTGAAACGGTCTCTGCCAGCGTCCGGGAGGGCAGAACCTCCCCGCCGAAACACTATACGGAGGATTCCCTTCTGGCAGCAATGGAGACCGCCGGAGCCGGGGATATGCCGGAGGATACCGAGCGTAAAGGATTAGGCACCCCGGCCACCCGTGCGGCTACACTGGAAAAACTGGTCTCTGCCGGATTTGTGGATCGGAAAAAAAAGCAGCTTATTCCAACGGAAAAAGGTGCGAACCTGATTCTGGTGCTGCCGGACAATATCAAATCGCCTACGCTCACCGCAGAATGGGAATCCATGCTGAAACAGGTGGAGCGCGGCGAGCTGGCCGCAGAGTCCTTTATGGAACAGATTGCGGATATGAGCCGGACGCTGGTAAAGGAGCATACCGCCCCGGAGAAACGCTTTTCCGGTCTGTTCCCGGATGCAAAAAGAAACGGAGGTGAGGCTGTCGGCGCCTGCCCCCGATGCGGCGGAACCGTATATGAGGACAAAAAAGGATTCTTTTGTGATAACCGGGACTGTGCCTTTGCGCTGTGGAAAGACAATAAATTCTTTTCCGGAAAGAAGAAATCCATAACAAAATCCGTGGCGGCGGCCCTTCTGA
>JAETOP010000216.1 GCA_021771675.1 Oscillospiraceae bacterium
TCATTCCGGCTTTGGTGTCCTCCGGCATAAAATCCCGCTGGTGTTCTTTGAGATACCGCTGCATGGCGGGGCTGAAAGCCAGCTTGAACCTGCCGCTTCGGTAAATCTCCATCGCTCCCGCCCACATCTGCTCAATATAGGCTCTGGAAGCAGCTTCGTCCTCCAAAATGTGAACCTCGGCTTGCTCCGGGTAAACCATGACGGGGATAAAGCGGCGGTTGCCGGAACGGTCAAGGGGCTGGAAGTCAAGGGCATTGGAAGTGCCGCCAAACACACACTGACGGGGGCGGTCTGCCGGGTGGGTTTCATAGGGTATCTTGTAAACCTCTTTCTGCCGGCTTAAAAATGACTTGATTTCCTCAATGCTCTTGGCGTTGGCGGTTGCCATCATTTCTGACATTTCGATAATCCAGTGACCTTGCAGCTTGCGGTACACATTGTCATCGTCCAGCTTCCGCAAATCATCGGAGAACCACTCGTCCCGGACTGCCAGCAGACGGAAGAAGGTGGACTTGCCAGCCCCCTGACCGCCTACCAGACAGAGCATGATTTCAAACTTGCACCCTGGCTGAAAGGCTCGTGAGATTGCACCCAGCAGGAACAGCTTCAATGCTTCATAGGTGTAATCGTCTGCGTCAGCCCCCAGAAAGTGCCGCAGGCAGAAACGGATTCGCTCTGTCCCCTCCCACACAAGAGTATTGAGATAGTCCCGGATGGGATGGTACTTGTTTTCATTCGCCACAATCCCGATGGCATTATCAATTTTTTTCTCATTGGTAAGCCCATAGGTTTCTTCCAGATAAAGAAGCAGATACTTCATGTCTGTATCGTTCAGGGCGGTGCTTTCTCTGTGGAAGCCGATGGGCTTTATGATGTCCTTGCGGTCGGTCAGGATGTTGTATGCGATAGCCCCGGAAAGCAGAGGGTCACGCTGGAATACGGTCAGGCAGTTCCGTATGCTCTGACGGACACCGCCTTTCTCGGTAGTTTCCAGCCCCGCCTTGATTTCCTCAATGCTCTGGGGCGGCTGCATGGCGTTCATGGTGTTTTTTAGTTCTTGCTGCGTTTGCGGCGGCAAGCTCTGCCATTCGCTGTTCAAGCTGTATCACATCCTTTCCGTAGTCCGTAATCAAAGCTGCTTTTTCCTCTGTCTCCCCAAAGAGCAGCACATCCAGCAGATATTCCACTTGGTCTTGCTTCTGTAAGGCTTCCACAAACCGGGGATGAAAGGCTTCCTCCGGGGAGTGCGGGGCATATTCCTTTCTCCATGCCCGAAGCAGATGGAGATAATCGGCAAGGATACGGAAGCAGCGGTTCTTTGCTTCCTGAAACTGTTCCTCCGGGGATTTCTGCCGGGGCTTGGGCTTTTTTGCCTTTCCCGGCGGCTTCCAATCCTCATAGGAAAGCCCGAAGTCATTTGCCAGCTGTACGGCGGCTTCTTTCTTTCCCAGCCCATACAGGGCGGCGGCAAAATCAATCACATCCCCATCCGCACCGCAGCCGAAGCAGTGGTAACGCCGATCCAGCTTCATGCTTGGGGT
>JAETOP010000097.1 GCA_021771675.1 Oscillospiraceae bacterium
CGCTGCGAGCTGCTTTCCGGTGATGTGCTTATCCATAAAAATGCCTCCCCAAATCGTGTTACTTCATTTTACACAACTTGGAGTTTTCGGCAAGAATACATTCCGCGCAATGCATCATTTTCCCTCTTTGCTCTCCGAGCATCAGAAGGGCCTCGTCATCTGACGGCGAGGCCCTTTTTCCGTCTGACCGCATAACTGACTACAGACAGAAAAAATCTGCCCCCGGTCTGGGGGCAGGGGATACGGCTGGTACTGTCGGTAGTGCGGGATTGTTTTTTGCCGTCGGGCCACTTGGGCGAAAATCTTCCCTCCCAGAGATGCTCATTGAGCTGTGTCACACAGCCTGTCCCTAATTTGCGGATCTTGTCTTTGATAGGTTCAAACATGGCCGCTGCATTTTCTCCTGTGTCAGCAAGTTCATATCTCTTTGAGGGCCTGTCCGGGAAACTTGCAGTCGGCAGCAGGGCTGACCCGGATGAGGCCGTCCGCCATAGCCCGATCCAGCGCCGCAAGGCATCGGGTGCGGTAGACCCGCACCATGCGGCCCTTTCAGCGGTCGTCACCTCACTTGTGCACTATACCGTCCCTGGATGGCCTGCGCTTTGCCATAGTCAGCCACTTCCGATTCTGATGTCGCTGTCATTGCCTCCCATGTACTCGGATATGAGCTGAGCACCTGGCCGGAAAACTCCGGATAAAATTTTACAGGACCGTGATACTGTCGATTTCCTGCTGAGACCAGGTGAACCTGGTAAAAGGATCATCCGCCCAGTTTCGTCGAGTATCTCCCTTCACTGTTTTCGCAACGGGTGACGTGGGATTCGGGAGGCCCTGGAGACACTGGATGTTGCCAACACAAATCTGCTCCGGCTCCACAATTCGGAGACGTTGGAATGGCTCGGCATGGCTCTGATTTTTGACAGCGGCAGTTCTCTGAGCTATGACAGAGCGGCGTTTCAGATCGGAATAGAACAGGATCTCATCTACAAACCATTCAAGAAGCATCACACGGAACGGCTCAAACTGGTGTCCTCTTTTGACTGGGTCAATGCTCCTGAGCGTGGACTTTACATCATCGGCCAGCAGCAATTTATCCAGTGCGTACTGCGTGTCCGGCAGCTCCCGTGCCATCTTCTCCACAATTTTATCCACCTGCTTTTTCACGTGCTTGGGAAGATAACCGCATTGTTTTTGCCCTTCACGCTTTTGAGTTCGTAAGCCAACACCAGCATTCATTGCTCCGCTTCCGTGGTTGAGGCCGCGGGCCTGGACGTATTTGCAGATAGATAGTCCTTTTACAAACTATTTCTCAAAATAACTGGTATATTCGTGATAAGAGCTGACGTTGGCCCTGTGTCAATCATCGCACCCATCTTCAGCGTGAGCATCCGCTTTCCGTATCGGGCGGACGAAACCATCCACCTCTTAAATTGCTATTACTGACGCTGCGATTTGTATCTGAAGTCTGCTGTCTAAACTTCGGCTGGTGTACGCCATCCACAAAAATGTAGCCGCAAAAGGAGCGTTTGCTCATGGTGTAATAGCTGCACTTATCCGAGTAGACATTCGGCATCCAGATTACAACGGCCTCCTCCGTGTCAGCGTCTCTTGCTATAGTAATAACACAAATCACTTTGCCGTCATACCGCTTTCAGATAGAGTTGAAGCGATTGGTAGTCGCCAGTGGGCATGGGCAGAGGCCACCCCGCCGCCATGAGCACATCGCCCCGCTGGATCTCTCCGCCGTTCACCTGGTAGAGTGCCTCGGGATCCAGTCCCTTTAGGCGCAGTACGCGGAAAGGATTGGCGGCCCGATTGGGACCATACACCAGGGACACCAGCGCCTCCCGGCAGTCAGGGGACACCTGCTCCCAGGCGGTGAAGGGATCAGAGAGCTCGGTTAGGCGATAGTAGTCCCCTCGTTGGAGCAGCTCGTAGTGCTCTTTGAAAAAGGCAGTCTGCTCCTGAATCAGCCGCTTTTCCGCCTCGGTGGCCGCGCTCAAATCCATCTCGTAGCCGAAGGTGCCGGACATGGCCACCACCCCCCGTGTCTCCAGAGGGACAGTACGCCCGGTCTGGGCGTTGGGCACGGCGGAGACGTGGGCCCCCATAGAGGACGCCGGGTAGCAGAAGGAGGTGCCGTACTGGATGCCCAGGCGGTCGATGGCGTCGGTGTTGTCGCTGCACCAGATCTGGGGGGTGTAGTACAGCATGCCCAGGTCAAACCGCCCGCCGCCGCCGGCGCAGCCCTCGATCAGCATATGGGGGTAGTCCCGCCGCATCCGCTCCAGAATGTCGTACACACCCAGCACATACCGGTGGAACACCTCGCCCTGCCGCCCCGCCGGCAGAGCGGCGGAGTATACGTCGGTGAGGCTGCGGTTCATGTCCCACTTCACATAGGAGACGTCGGCGCTGTCCAGCACGGCCTTGATGGCACGATAGACGTGGCTTCGGATCTCCTCCCGGGAGAAGTCCAGCACCAGCTGGCTCCTGCTTCTGGTGCGGGGCCGCCCCGGGATGCCCAGCGCCCAGTCCGGGTGGGCTCGGTAGAGCTCGCTGTCCTCGTTCACCATCTCCGGCTCGATCCAGAGGCCCAGGGACATCCCCAGCTCCTTCAGCCGGGCCGCCAGCGCGTTCAGCCCACCGGGGAGCTTGCGCTCATTCACAAACCAATCCCCCAGGCCGCTGGTGTCGCCGTCCCGTTTGCCAAACCAGCCGTCGTCCACGACGAACAGCTCAATGCCCAGGGGGGCGGCGGCCTGGGCGATGTCCATGAGCTTCTCCTGGGTAAAATGGGCCTCGGTGGCCTCCCAGTTGTTGATGAGCACCGGGGGGCGCCGTCCCTGAAGGGGATCGCGGATCAGGTTCTCCCGGACGGCCCGGTGGAGCTGGCGGCTCATCTGCCCGAACCCGTTGGGGGAGCACACCAGCGCCGCTTCCGGCGCGGTGAAGGACGCGCCCGGCTCCAGCGTCCAGCAGAAATGCCAGGGGTTGATCCCCAGGGTCAGTCGGTTGTGCTCCAGCCGGGTGCGCTCCGCCGCGGCCAGAAAGTTTCCGCTGTAGACCAGCGCCGCCCCATAGCAAAGACCGTGATCCTCCCCGGCGTCCCGGCGGCAGAGCACGACGAAGGGGTTGTGGTGGTGGCTGGACATCCCCCGGACGCTCTCCACGCTCTGGACGCCGGGGCGCAGGGGGGTGCGGCTGGGGCCGCGCTCCAGGGTATGGCAGCCGTCGAAGGTGATCCAGTCAAAGGCATCCCCTTGGAAATCCAGGCACAGGGAGGCACACCGGCGCAGCCCGACGGTTTCCGTCCCCCGGTTCACCACCCGGACGCAGCGTGTGATGAGGTCGTACCGCTCCAGCACCCCGTAGTACAGCTCCACCGACACTTGGGCGGCGGCGTCCTCCAGAAATACCACCAGCGTCTCCCACTCGTCCCCGCCCCAAAAGGCGGGCAGGCCCTCCAGGGCGTACTTGCCCGGCCGAAGTTCATGGCCCGCATAGCGCAAATCGGCCGCAAGACTGCCGTCCGGCCGCTCAAACTCAATGGAGGGCAGGCGGAAGTCCCCCACGCCGCAGGTGGAGTACTCCTGGGGCAGGGTGTCCAGGGAGTAGGTTCGATCCTCGCCCGTCTCGTTGGGGTTGGGGGAGAAGCCCCGGTCGGCGTATCGGATCAGGTAGGACAGATCGCCGCCGCTGATCCGGGGGCCGTAGTAGGTGTGGAGCAGGACATTGTATCTGTCCGCCTTCATCTGATAGGTGGTGTTCCGGGTGTGCAGGGTAAAGACCCGGCTGCCGCAGTCAAGTTCAATCACAGGGATACCCCCCAAAAATAGTGTAATTGCGTTTATTTTACCGCGATTCCCGCCGTGAGGCAAGAGCGCACTTCGCACAAATCCGGCCTCATAAAAAGGAACGGCCCCGGTATCTTGAAGTATGCCGGAGCCGTTCCCAAAAAATGCACGGGGCGGGTTATTTGCCGCCGGTGGAGGCGATGCCCTCCACAAACTGCTTCTGGAAGATGAGGTACAGCACTACCATGGGCAGCATGGCCAGCAGGGAGCCCGCCATGAGCACGGGGAAGTTGGTGGAGAACTGCCCCCGCAGGGTGGCAAGGCCGGAGGACAGGGTCATCATGTTCAGGTCGGAGTTGACCACCAGGGGCCACATCAGGTCGCTGTAGGCGAACACGGCGGTGAAGATCGTCAGGGCGGCCACCGAGGTGCCGGTGAGGGGGAACATCACCTTATAGAAGGTCTGCCACTGGTTGCAGCCGTCCAGGTAGGCCGCCTCGGCGATCTCCTTGGGTATGCCCAGATAGGTCTGCCGCAGGAAGAACACGCCGAAGGCGCTGACGATGCCGGGGAACACCAGGGCGAAGATGGTGTTGGCCAGCCCCATCTTGGCCACCATCTGATACTGGGGGATGATGAAGATCTGGGAGGGCAGGGACATCTGCACCAGCACGATGCCGAACAGCAGCTTCTTGCCCCGGAACTCCAGCATGGCGAAGGCGTAGCCCGCCATGGAGCTGAAGGCCACGGCGCAGATCACCCGGAACAGGATCATCAGGCCGGTGTTGAGGTACAGCTTGAGAAAGGGAAGGCTGGTGGTGGCCTCCACAAAGTTCTTCCACTGGAGCCCCTCCTGGGGAAAGATAACGGGAGGCACGGCGTTGCTCTCAGCCACCGTTTTCACGCTGGTGAGGATCATCCAGACAAAGGGGAACACCATGATCAGGGACGAGATAATCAGAACCACGTAGACAAGGACGGTCATCCGTTTCCGGGTGTTGGCTGAGCTTTTTTTCATTGGAGTCCCTCCTTAAACGTCGTAATTGACCCACTTCTTCTGGCCGTAGAACTGGATGAGGGTGACCAGACCGATGAGCAGGACAGTCCACAGCACGATGGCGGAGCCGTAGCCCCGTTCCCCCGCCACGAAGGAGGAGCGGTAGAACAGGTACATCAGGCTCTGCACGCTGGTGACGGCGGGGTTCGTCTCCTCCACCATCATGTAGATCAGGTCGTACACCTTGACGGAGGACATGAGGCGCATGATCATCACCACAAACAGGGTGGGGGACACCATGGGCAGGGTGATGGTGAAGAACTGCCGGATCTTGCCCGCGCCGTCGATGCTGTTGGCCTCGTAAAGGGTCTTGGGGATGTTTTGCAGACCGGCCAGCAGCAGCACCGCGTCATAGCCGATGTTGCTCCAAATGGCCACGATGGCGCAGGAGATCATGACGAAGTTGGGGTCGGTGATCCAGCCGATGTGGGTGCCGAAGATCTGGTTCAGGATGCCGTACTCGCCGTTGAAGATGAAGCGCCACACCATGGTGACGGCGGCGGGGGCGCACACCAGCGGCAGGAAGAAGATGGTGCGGAAGCCGCCCTTAAACTTGATCTTGGCGTTGAGGAGAATGGCCACCAGCAGGGACAGGAACAGGCCCACGGGAACGGTGAGGATACAGAATAAAATGGTGTTCCAGGTGGCCTTCCAGAACTCGGCGTTTTGGAACATCCGGACGAAGTTGTCCAGGCCGATGAACTTGTAGTGGCCGAAGCCCAGGTGCTCACAGAAGCTGGTGTAGATGGTCTGGACAAAGGGCCACAGGTTCAGAACGATCAGGCCGATGATGGTGGGGGCCACCATGATCCAGCCCCAGGTCTCCTCCCGCCGGGAGGCGAGAGACCGCTTGCTTTTCTTGTTCACAAAAGGCCCTCCTCTCAGTCAGATACCACGTAGCTGTCCGCGATCCCCTGCATGACAGCCAGCTGGGCGTCGATATCCGCGCCGTTGTAGATTTTCACCATCTCGTCGGACACGGTGGATTTCCACTTGCGGCGGGTGGCGTTGTTGATGTACTGCACACAGGTGTCGAACTGGTCGTAGCACACCTGGGTGTCGATGAGGTAATCGAAGGTGGCAAACTGGGTGGTCCAGGAGTCCTCCAGACCCAGGTAGGCAGGGATGGCCGCGCCGGACTCGCCCTGGATGCGCTGACCCTCCTCGCTGCCGAAGAAGCGCAGCACATCTTTCACAAGCTCCAGGTTTTTGCCCGCGGCGGCGGTGGCGTAGCACAGGCCGTTGGAAATGGTGCCCGTCCCATCGCCGGCAGCAGGGCTGGGGCATTTGGGTAGGGGGGCGATGTCCCACTTGCCCACCATGTCGGGGTAGTTCTTCAGCTCGGACAACAGGTTCCAGGAGCCCTCAAAGAACATGGCACCCATACCGGAGAAGAACGCGGTGCCTGGCGAGGTTTCGGCAAAGAAGGTCTGGTCGGGGCACCAGTCGTTTTTCTGGAGGTTCACATAGTACTTGATAGCCTCGGCGGTAGCGGGCTGGGTGTACCCGGCGTGGAGGTTAGTCTCCGGGTCCAGGATATAGCCGCCGTTCTGGTAGACGAAATTCCAGTAACCCAGCTGCTCGTCGTTGTAGGCCATATAGCCGTACTTGCCGGTGGCGTCATAGATCTTCTGGGAGGCGTCGGTCATGTCGTCCCAGGTCCAGTCCGCGGTGGGATAGGCCACGCCAGCGGCGTCAAACATCTCCTTATTGTAGACAAGGACAATGTTGTCCCGATCCTTGGGCACGCCGTACATCCGGCCGTCAGAACCGGTGACATTGCCGATGGAGATGTCGGAATAGTGATCGGTCCAGAAATCGGGGTTCTCGTCGGCGTAGAGGTCGGTCACATCGGCCAGGATGCCGAAGTCGGCGTAGTACAGGATCTGGTCGGTATGCATCCAGAAGATGTCCGGCATGGTGTTGGACTCTCCGGCGGCCTCCAGCTTCGTCCAGTATTCGCTCCAGCTGGTCACCTGTACCTCAATCTCCACGTCGGGGTGCTGGGCGGTGTAAGCGTCGCACATGGCCTGCATCCCGTCCCGCTGGGCCACGTCCCAGATCTGGAAGGTCAGGTGGGTCTTGCCGTCCGACGGGCCACAGCCGGACAGGGCCAGCAGGAGCACCAGCGCCAGCACCGCCGCGGTGATACGGGGTATTTTCTTCATAATGTCTCTCCTCTCCTGATGATGTTTTTTCGCCTGCAAACGTTGGCTGGTAAACCAACTATACCGCGTTCCCGCCTGGGCTGTAAATAGGCCATGTTTCAAAAAATATATCCAAATGTTGCACACGGCACATTTGGGACAGCTTCAGGACACATTTTGGCATATGCCTCATAAATTCATTATATTACACAGTATTTGCTGCAATTTTTTGTGCAAAACATAAAATAGAAACTTTTCCGGCGAAAAACAAAAATCGTCCTCCACAAACAGATTTATATTTCACAGCTTTTTTCCTCCCGCCACAAAAAAAGATGCCAAAATGCAAGATTCGCCTCTTGTGCAAACGGGCCCACTGTGCTATAGTTCGGGCAGGAATTGCTTGACCCGAGAGGAGGCTTACGGCTGCCATGAGAACAACTGCATTCGACCGGCGCCTGAGAGAGCGCTATGATGAGCTGAAATGGCTTTACGGCGAACTGTACCAGAACAACCTAACGGCATTCCGAAACTTTGTGGAGATGCTCCGGCGCTGCTGGGGCCAGCGGAAACAGTCCCTTCAGACACAGGATGCCCGCCGGGAATCCGATCCCGATTGGTACAGTCGCCGGGATCTGCTGGGCATGATGCTCTATGTGGACGCCTTTGCCGGTAATCTGGCGGGGGTAAAGGGCAAGCTGGACTACATCCGGGAGTGCGGAGTGAACTACCTGCACCTGATGCCGCTACTCCAGTCTCCCAAGGGCCGCAGTGACGGCGGCTACGCCGTCAGCGACTTCCGAGCGGTCCAACCAGAGCTGGGCACCATGGACGACTTGGAGGCCCTGGCGGACAGCTGCCGGAAACATGGGATCAGCCTGTGCCTGGACTTCGTGATGAACCACACCAGCGAGGAGCATGAGTGGGCGAAAAAAGCCCGGGCTGGGGAGCCGGGCTATCGGGAGCGGTATTTCTTCTACGACAGCTGGGACATTCCCTCAGAATTTGAAAAGGCCGTCCCCCAAGTCTTTCCCACCACCGCGCCGGGCAGCTTTACCCAGCTAAAGAGCGGCCAGATCGTCATGACCAGCTTCTACCCCTATCAGTGGGATTTGAACTATGCCAATCCGGCCGTGTTCCATGACATGACGGAAAACCTTCTCTTTCTCGTCAACCGGGGGATCGACATCATCCGGCTGGACGCGGTTCCCTATATCTGGAAAGAGCTGGGAACCAACTGCCGCAATTTGCCCCAGGTGCACGCTCTGGTGCGGATGCTCCGTATGGCCTGTGAGATCGTCTGCCCCGGCGTGCTGCTGCTGGGGGAGGTGGTGATGGAGCCCGCCAAAGTGGCCCCTTATTTCGGCACAACCGAGAAACCGGAGTGCCATATGCTCTACAATGTCACCACCATGGCCACCACCTGGCACACCCTGGCCACCGGGGACGTATCCCTGCTGAAGCAGCAGGTGGAGGCGGTGTGCGCGCTCCCCAAGGACTTTTTATTCCTCAACTACCTCCGTTGCCATGACGATATCGGCTGGGGGCTGGACTACCCCTGGCTGCGGGCGCGCTTCGGAACGGATGAAGTGGCCCACAAGCGCTATCTCAACGACTGGTTCACCGGGAGGTTCCCCGGCAGCGACAGCCGGGGGGAGCTATACAATGATGATCCCCGGTTGGGAGATGCCCGATTGTGCGGCACCACTGCGTCCCTGTGTGGGGTGGAGGCCGCCGAATCTGAGGGGGATCCCATCAAGCTGGAGCGGGCGGTGGCCTGTGATTTGACCCTCCACGCCTGGATGCTGTCCCAGAGCGGCATTCCGGTGATCTACAGCGGGGATGAGATCGGTCAGTTCAACAACTACGCTTACCACGATGACCCGGACAAGCGGGAGGACAGCCGTTATCTCCACCGGGGTAGGTTCCAGTGGGAGCTGGCGAAGCACCGGAATGACCCGGACACCCTCCAGGGCAAGCTGTTCCAGGGTCTGCGGCGGCTGGAGCAGATCAGGGCCAGGGAGCCCTGCTTTGACAGGGATGCCGACGTCTGGGTGGAGGACAACGGAGACACCCGGGTGCTGGCCCTATGCCGTCGGAAGGGGGCGCGGGAGCTGGTGTGCCTGTTCAATTTCAGCGGGCAGTTTGTCAGGGCTGGGGTAGCCCGGGACGGGGCCTACACCGAGCTGATGTATGGCGCACGCTATGATAACATCCGCTGTTTTGACCTGTGGCCCAACGGCTTTGCCTGGTTGCTGCGGGAATAAACAGCCATAAAAAAGGCGGCAGCTCCGGCTGCCGCCTCAGCGTGTCGAAAAAGTCTTTTCGTCACGCTGAGGGCGAATTTTTGGAACAAAGAACGTTCCAAAAATTCGTTGATTGAACGTGAAAGACACCCCTCCTGGGTTTCTTTCACACTATCTTCCTTCCCGTCATCGGAACAGAAGCGGCTTTTTCGACAGTCTCAGGCGGCAGCTCCGGCTGCCGCCTTTCTGCGCTGTCAGCGTTCTCTTTTGATCTGGTTCTGAGCCCGCCACTGCCTGGGAGAGAGGCCATAACGCTTGTGAAACGCCCGGGTAAAGTGAAGCTGGTTGGGGTAGCCGCACCGGGCTGCGATAGAGCCGATGGAGCTATCCGTACCCTTGAGCTGATCGGCGGCTTTTGACAGGCGGAGGCGGATCAAAAACTCCTGAGGTGGACAGCCCATGGACTCCCGGAAGATCTTACTGAAATAGCTGCGGTTCAGTCCGCATACTTCAGCGATCTGCTCCACGGTGATGTCCTGTGCGTAATTGTGCTCCATAAAATTGACAGCCTCTTGAATGTAGAAATCCCGAAGCTGTCCACCGCTCAGCTCCCGGCGGCTGGACGAGGTGCGGATCAGGGCGTCCAAAAACAAGCACAGATGACCCACCAAGTGGAGGGCAGACGCATTGGGATGCTCCGCGATATAGAGCATGGTGTCCCCCACGCACTGCCCCTGCTCCGGGGTCAGTGGGCAATAGATTGGGTGGCCCAGATCCAGGCCCGCCTGATCCACATATTCCGCTACCCGCAGGCCGTCAAATTCCAGCCAGACGTACTTCCATGGATCGTCCTCCTGGGCGGAATAGGTGGTGATTTGGCCGGGAAAAATCAGAAAGCCCTGACCTGGGTTCAGCGGGTAATGCTGAACTGTCCCGTGCTCGTTGACAGCATCCAGCTGCCCATGGCCGGAGAGAACATAGTGAAACAGGTAATGGTTACGCACAAAGGGCCCAAAGGAGTGCAGGGGACCGCACTGCTCCCAACCGTATTGGTACAGCCGGACATCCAGGAAATTTTCATTGGGGAAAATCGAAAAGGAAAACTCGTCCACAGCAAGCACGTCCTTCCGCCCACTTTTTTAAAATGTATCCATTTTGTCCATTTTCGCAAAAATTATATCACGGTTTGGGTGGAAGAATCAAGAGTCAAGAACTTAAATGTGCAAGCTTGTCCCGCAGGTGGCAGTTGGACATAACCGTGTAGCCCTTGTCCCTCTCCACATGGAATACTGGCATGACTTTTCGATCCTTTCGGTGTCTGGACATGAAAAAACGCCGCAGATTTTGAAAATCTACGGCGCATGCTATTCCACAACTCAAAAACGCCATATCAAGGCTTGTCCAACCTTGTCACAACGTTTTTGGCATAAGTATAGAGGCTGTTTCATTGTTTTTAAGATGTGTGAAATTCGCAGATTGCAGGGACTTTCCTTGTTGTGCATATATTGACGGTGCTACTGCGCCGCTTATTTATGCACAACATTAGCTTTTGTTTGGTGATGGGGCATTAAACCTGTTATATCGCGGGCATTCGCTCTGTCACCGTAAGAATGCTGTGATTGTTTTCGATGTAATCAAGTATGCGGTGATACTCGTCGGCAAAATTGAAGTCCACCGTTATCTCCCCGTTTTCATGCACCCAAATCATATTAACCAATTCCACCACGATACCGCGATTAAGGGTTTGGATGTTCTTGTGCTTTAGAAAAGCTGTAAGATAGGGGTTACCAGTGCCGACATCGTCAGCCATCACTTGCATTTCCTCTTTTAGATAAGAAATGTTTTGTTCAAGCTGGGCGATCTGTTCGGCAATCTTGCCTTTTAATCGGTGGTATTCTTCTTTCGTAATTTCGCCACCTTTCCAGTCAAGGTACAAGCTATCGGAAGCGTCATGAGATTGCTTGAGCTGTTTCTCCGCCTGTTTCAACGCAAGGGTCAATCGTTTGTTTTCCCGGTTAATAACAGGCGCGCTGCTTATCCGTTCAATTTCTTCTGATAGTTTGTCCACAAGAGCAATCTGAATTTGCAGGGCGACTAAAACCGCTTCTTCTAATTTGTCCTGCCGGATAGAATGTTTACTGCAAGTCTTTTTGTCAGTAAAGGTACGACAGGCATAGTAGGCGAGATTGCGGGCGGTTTTTCGCCGCATAGCCTTTTTACAGTCAGCGCAGCGGACAAAGCCAGACAAGATATAGACTTCTTGCCTACCTGGTGCTGTCCTTGTGTCGCGCTTGTGCAAGGCTTGTGCTTTTTCAAAGGTTTCCCGGTCAATAATTGCTTCGTGAGTGTTGGGGACGATATACCATTCATCTTCGGGGACAGCGATTTGCTTGTGTACTTTGTAGCTGATGATGCGATGCCGCCCCTGCACCATCGCGCCGGTATAGATCTCATTCTGCAATATCCTTGCAACCGTACTGGCAGACCATAAACCGTCATTTTTGCTGGAATTAGGATTATTATACTTTAGTCCCTTTTTCCTTTTGTAGGTTTCGGGGTTAGGCTCTCCCATGCTGTTCAGCCTTTTTGCAATCCCCATTTTGCTATACCCTTCATTTATAAACCAGTGATAAATGCTTCTTACGACTTCTGCTGCCTCTTCATCTATCACAAGGCTGTTTTTGTTGGTGGGGTCTTTCTTGTAGCCGTATGTGGCAAATGCGCCAATGAATTCACCGCGTTCCCGCTTCATTTTGAATGTCTTTCGGATTTCTTCAGAAGTAGTAGCGGCAAACTGCTCGTTGAACATTCCTCTGATTGGCACTTCAAGACCGCTTGCAGAATGTGGGTTTGCATAGGTGTCGATGAATGGTGTGCCTGTGCAGATAAACCTTGCGCCGTTGATCGGGATAAATTCTTCAAGAAACTTTTGCTGATCTGCAAGGTTGCGAAAACCGCGTGCAAGTGACTTGATAATCATGCAGTTTACTTCCTTGCGAACAATGCAGCCCTCAAGCCGCTTGAAGTTTGGACGTGCTGTGTCTGTGCCTGTCAGTCCGTCGTCGGCATACACATCTACAATCACATAGTTTCCCGGCTCAAAGTAACCATCTACGAAGTCGCGCAGTATTTTTTCTTGATTGATAATGCTTTCGCTATCGTCCTCGTTGTCGTCCTCTTTGGATAGCCGGATATAAAGTCCAATTTTCCAAAACGGCTCTGCGCTGGTGCGTGCCGCTCTGGTTTTGCGTATGCGGGGCATGATACCTCCTTTCCCCCTATCATTACGAGCCTATTATACTATTTCGACCCATAATCACAGAGCTTCTGGCAAAAATGGCAGCGGGAAAGTAGGCAGCTTATTTAAGGCTTAAAAAGTAATCGCACAAGGATTGCTTTAGGGTCTTGTGTTCAGATACAAAGCGGAGTTTGACAGGCGTATCACCACAAAGAAAACAATACGGATTTCCGATCTGCTCAAGATAGCTCTGCATTTTTTGTGTGGTTGGCAGCGTAGGGTCAATGTGAATGTTGCGGATATCTGCTAAAGTGCTCCGGTCAACCTGCGTTATATCTACGCTTCTCATTTCTTGAAGCTGTAATTGGCTAATCATCTTTACTCCCCCTTCCGGTTAGCGGCATAGATCAATTTTCCTTGAACCCCCAATTCCCCATCATTCGTCCACCATGATGAGATTCCCAAGGGTGTCAATCAGCGGCACAAAGGCTGACAAGCTATGATGGCGTCGCTATTGCGCGCTCCTGTATATTACGCTGAGGCCAGTTCTGCGCATTTCCTGGCCCGTCTGTTCTATTGCGATGAGGCACAAATGGTTGGGGAGCTGGCTGCCGCCGGGACGGGGCCAGCGCGGCCTTTGACCGACTGAACAAGTATTCTCGGTATCAGCAATATGCACACCAAGGTGAACTTATGTCCAGCGGTAGGCGGAAAGGATTGACTACAGCTCTGAATGGAGATATAATATTGCAGAATGCAAGATGTTTTGCGGCGGTGCTGTTTCTTGGAGCAGACAGAGGGTTGCCGGCAGGGGGTGAGGCAGTGCATACAGCGGCACTGATTTTGGCGGGAGGAAAAAGCAGTCGGTTTGGCAGGGACAAAAGCCTGTTGACGCTGCATGGGGAGCGAATTGTGGATCGGCTGGTGGCGCAATGCCGAACGGTATGTGACGAGGTTGTTATCCTGTGCGGAGGGGCGAAAAAATTTCACATAGAGGGGGTTCTGGAGCTACAGGATCTTGTCCCCGGCCAAGGCCCGATGGGTGGGATTTACACCGGAATGTCAAGCAGCAGCGCAGAGCTGTTTCTGGTTCTGGCCTGTGATATGCCCAGGTTTGACGCCGGCCTGGCGCAGCGGATGCTTCAGGCGTGCGCCGGGTTTGATGCCTGTGTGCCCAGGGACGGCGAGCGGTTGGAACCTCTGTGCGCAGTCTACCGCAGGACTGCCCTGCCTCAGATCCGGGAAATGCTGGATCGGGGTGAATATCAAATGCGGAAGCTGTTTCCCCGCATACGGACCCGCTATTGGGCAGAACCCTGGCCCGCTTCCGGCACAGATGTTTTTTATAATATCAATTATCCTTCGGATTACGCCTTTTTAACAAAGGAACAGAAGACCCCCGGGCAGTAGTGCCCGGGGGTCTCAGCCTGTCGAAAAGCGGCCTGGCTGGGAAATGTCCAGGCAGGCCGCGGAGGATAAAAGATACGTACGGGCGGAAAACAGCAGGAAAGGAAGACGAGCTGGCCATATTGCTTT
>JAETOP010000098.1 GCA_021771675.1 Oscillospiraceae bacterium
AGAAGCCATTCCCTTCCACCACTCAACATTCTGCCCAGAAAGCGTTACCGGGCGGGTTAGGGCAAAATCGATTACCGACCAACCTCGTGCGAATTGGGGTGAAGCGCCCTGCGCTTTAAATTACAATTTGCCGAGTTGCTCGCACATACAATCCCTCATTCCTAATCCCTAATTCTCAACTCAGTTCATCGTGCCCTCTGCCCGGGAGAACAGCTCTGCCACTCGGCTTCGCAGGGCGACGGCCTCAGGGGTATCCTGGCTGCCCTGGTTCTCAATCCACTGGGCGGAGGCCTGCTGGGCCTGCTTCAGGATGTCCAGGTCAAAGCTCAAATCCGCCATGTGGAAGGCGGGAAGGCCGGACTGCCGGGAGCCGAAGAAATCTCCCGGGCCCCGGAGCTTCAAATCTTCCTCGGCGATTTTGAAACCGTCGGTGGTTTTGCACAGGGCCTTGAGCCGCTGGATGGTGTCTAAATTCCGATTGTGGGTGGTGAGGATGCAATAGCTCTTGGCCTTCCCTCGGCCCACCCGGCCCCGGAGCTGATGGAGCTGGCTCAGGCCAAACCGGTCTGCGTCCTCAATGACTATCAGCGTGGCATTGGGCACGTCCACCCCCACCTCGATCACCGTGGTGGCCACCAGAACATCTGCCTCCCCCCGGGCGAAGGCGGCCATGGTTTCTTCCTTCTCTGCTCCCTTCATCTGGCCATGGAGCAAAACAATCCGCAAATCGGGGAAAACGGTCTGCTGTAAGGTATCCGCCCAGACCGTGGCGGATTTGATGTCCAGGCCGTCGTTCTCCTCCACTGCCGGACAGACCACAAAGCACTGGTGCCCCGCTTCCACCTGCTTACGGATGAAGGCGTTGATCCGGGGGCGGTAGCTCTCCCCCACCAGGAAGGTATCCACCGCCTCCCGTCCCGGGGGCAGCTCGTCCAGAATGGATACGTCCAGATCCCCGTACATCAGCAGGGCCAGGGTTCGGGGAATGGGGGTGGCGGACATGACCAGAAGGTGAGGGTCGGCCCCCTTGGCGCTCAGGCGGCTGCGCTGCCCTACACCGAAGCGGTGCTGCTCGTCCGTAATGACCAAGCCAAGGTCACGGAACACGGTGCTCTCGGAGATCAGGGCATGGGTGCCCACTGCGATCTGGATGCTGCCGTCCTCCAGCCCCTGGCGCACCTGCTTCTTTTCCTTCACGGCCATGGAGCCGGTGAGCAGAGCCACAGTGATGCCCATGGGGGCAAAAAGGGCGGAGAGGGAGGCGTAATGCTGTTCCGCCAAAATCTCCGTGGGGGCCATCAGGGCGCTCTGCCGCCCGTTGCAGGCGGCACAGTAGGCGGCCCCGGCGGCCACCATGGTCTTGCCGCTGCCCACGTCTCCCTGAACCAGCCGGTTCATGGGCACTCCCTTCCGGAAGTCTACCAGAATTTCCTGGATGGCACGCTGCTGGGCCCCGGTAAGGGTGAAGGGCAGCCGCTGATAGAAGCCGGACAGATCGGTGTTCTCATAGGCAGGGGTTCGCTTCTCCCGCCGGGCGGCCCGCATCAACGAGAGCCCGGCAGAGAAGACGAAGAACTCCTCGAAGATCATCCGCTTTCTCGCCTGCTGGGCCTGCTCCAGGTCGGCGGGCTCGTGGATGACGTGATAGGCCTCCTCCGCCCCCAGGATGCCGTAGGCCTGGCGCACCGCCTGGGGGAGAATCTCCGCCGGAGGGTCGCACAAAGACAGGGCCTGCCGCACCGCCTTCAGCACGGCGGCATTGGTGAGCCCGGCGGTGAGGGGGTAGATGGGCATCACCCTTCTGGTGGTGACCGCCGGGGAATCCACCTCCTCAAAAACCGGATTGCTCATGCCGTAGCCGGTGAAATCCCCGGTCAGGCAGCCGTAGAAAATATATTCCTTCCCGTATTCCAGGTGCTCCACCGCAAATTTGGAATTGAAAAAAGTCAGGTTCAGCCGCCCGGAGTAGTCCGCCACCTGAACCTTGGTCAGATCCAGGCCCTTGCGGATGTGGCTGGTGCGGGGGGTATTCATCACCATAGCTCGGAAGCAGGCGGGCTTGTCCGCCTCCAGCTGGGCCAGAGGCAGAAGCTTTGTCCTGTCCTCATAGCCCCGGGGAAAATGGCAGATCAAATCCCCCAGGGTGAAAATATTTAAGGTTTCAAACTGCTTGGCCTTCGTGGGCCCAACGCCCCGAAGCAGGGTAACAGGATCGGACAGCTTGGCCACATCATCACCTCAAAACTTCAATCCTTCAAGCCGGTTCCAGAAATGAAAAAACTCCCTCCAAGCCACGCTCGGAAGGAGATATTTTCAGAGAAAAATCAGGCCAGCTTGTTCAGCTTCAGGGTCATGCTGCTCTTCTTCCGGGCAGCGTTGTTCTTGTGCAGGAGACCCTTGTTGACAGCCTGATCCACAGCCTTGACGGCGGCGGTGTAGGCGGCCTGGGCGACGGTCTTGTCACCGGCGACCAGAGCGGCGTCAAACTTCTTCAGGACGGTCTTCAGCGCAGACTTCTCGGCCTTGTTGTTCTCGTAAGCAATCTTGGAAGAAATGACATCCTTCTTAGAGGACTTGATATTGGGCATTGATTTCCACCTCCTGTCAATACAATTTCATACGCCCGCTTATTATAACGGTTTCCAGGGACAAAATCAACCCCTTTTTTCAAAAAAGTTCCTGAAGAGAAGAATATTTCTCCTCCGTCCTCATTTGGCAGACAAATTCTTCTCCTTTTCAAAGAAGGCCCTGTGGAGGATTTCAAATTCTTCCACTTCGCAAGCCGCCCGGCAGGCGGGCTCAAAGGAAGCCGTCACCCGAAAGCATTCCTCGATCCGCTCACAGGGGTAGCGCGGGCATTCTCCGCAGGTCTTGATTTGCTTTTCGCTGACACAGGCCGCTATATTGTAGCGGCACCAGTTTTCCCTCTTACAGCCGGTGCAGGCAATCTCCTCACCCGTCGCCACGTGATCCCGGTAGCCGATGCGGAACCAAAGCTCCGCCGTGCGGTGGAGCTGCTCCCGGGTCTTTTCAGGTCTGACAGATCGGGGGCAGACGGCGCAGTCATTGCCACAGGCAGCGATGATTTTTCCGGAAGGATGCCAAACATCCATCTCCTCTTTCCCGGGCTCTTCAAAGAGGGCTTCCAGCTTCCGGAGCAGGCCCTCGTCCACAAAGAAGTCACAGCCGCCCTTTCCCCGCAAAACCCGTTCGTTCCGCTGCCGGATATTCCATTGCCACTGTTCCCTGGTGACATCCACATAGTGCCATTCATAGGGAACCTGATTGGATTTCAAAAAGGCGGAGATGTTGGCTCTGCTTTGCTTCGTCCAGAAGCCCCAGTCCAAAATCACATTGGCCCCGGCCCGGGCGATCTGCACCGCTTTCTTTCTCAGATAATGGTTCACCTTTTCCAGGAAGGCGTCATAAAACGGCCCCTGCTCATTGCCAATCAAGTCAAAGGTTGCCTCATCCACCGACAAGATGACTCCACTTTGGGCTTCCTGCAGCGCCCGGGCATAGCAGGATTTCCCGCTGCAAATCTTTCCGCAGATCAGTATTACCTTTCCCATATTCAGCTCCTCAGAATCACACCGCAGAGATTCCGGATTTCTTCCGTCCTTGCCGCCACATCCTCTTTCTGCTCCACGGAGCACAGCCCCAGGTGGCCGGCGGCCTCAATTTCCAGATGGCCGTAAAAATGCTCAATGCTACGGATGATTCTCTCGCATTCCGGCATACTGGGGCCGGTGCGAAGGGCGATGGTATAGCCCTTTTTGCCGCCGGAGAGCTTGGCGTGGGGCTCGTGGGTGTTGCACCAGGGAGTGCAGCGGTCGATAAAGGCCTTGAACTGCCCCGGAATATCCGCCCAATAGGACGGGGAGACGGCCAGGATCCGATCCGCCCACTGAAATTCCTCCATCACCAGCTCCACATCATCGTGCTGGAAGCACCGGGCCGTCCTGTGGCAGCTCCGGCAGCCCCGGCAGAATTTGATCTCATAGTCGTCAATGCAGATGCATTTCACCTGGTTGCCGCCGGTCAGAAACCCTGCGGCCAGGTTTACAATCTCCGCTGTGGCGCCGTTTCTCACCGGACTGCAATTGATAATCAGTATTTTCATGGCTCCTCCAAATGAAATATATGCTACTCAGAATTTATCATAATCCGGCAGGGCATGTCAACAGGCAAACCATCTGGATTTTGCATGAAAAATCGGTAAATTGGTATTTGGCAGTTCGTTGAGTGGTGGAGGGGAAAGGTTTCTGAGCAAAGGCCCCCCTTACACAGGGGAGCCTTTCTCAAAAGCCGTTACGTTCCACCATTTAACGAACTGCCAAACACCAATTTACCTCACAATTCCCCGGCGGCGTAGTATTCCACTCCCCTTTTCCAATACACCACCGGTTGCTTTTTTGATCCTTTCCGTTTCGTTTTGACATTTTCAGCCCGGGGATTTTCCAATTTTTTGTTCATCATTCCTTCATTTTCTTAATGAAATCTCCGCCAAATTATGGTATGATAGATAATTGTGAAAACGTGTGTAAGGAGGTATTTCATGTATATAATCTTGTTTCTGTTTTGGCTGCTCTTAAACGGCAGGCTCACCTGGGAGATCGTCTTCCTGGGGCTCGCCATTGTGGCGTTGATGGCCGTGCTGGAGTGGAAGCTCTTCGGCTACACCCCGGCCCGGGAGCTCCGTCTTCTGCAAAAAGCGCCCATTCTGTGCGCCTATGTGCCGGTGCTGTTCTGGGAGATCATCAAGGCCGGACTGGTGGTGGCAAGGGACATTCTGTTCCGCCACTATGTGGTCACTCCCACCCTGGTGACCTTCCGCACGGATTTGAAAACCGACTATGGAAAATTCCTGCTGGCCAATTCCATCACCCTGACCCCCGGAACCATTACTGTCCAGGTGGAGGGGGACAAGCTCACCGTCCACTGCCTGGATAAATCCATGCTGGACACCTCCCCCGACGGAACCTTCCAGCGCTGGATTCGCAGATTGGAGGCGGCATGATGGATCGCTGGTTTACTTATCTTCTGATCGGCGTACTGCTCGCCATCACCGCCGGGCTGTTTTTCTCCCTGCTCCGGGCCATTCGGGGGCCCCGGATGGCCGACCGGATTCTGGGCATCAACATGACCGGCAGCCTGACCACCGCCGCCATCGGCGTGCTGGCGGTGCTACTGGAACAGAGCTGGCTGCTGGACGTGTGCCTGATCTACTGCATGATCAGCTTTCTGGCGGTGGTGGTGCTGGCAAAGATCAGCATTGCCTCCCATCAGGAACAGGAGGAATTCGACGATGTTTGAAACCATTCGTTATATTGTTGCCGCCGTGCTGATGCTCTGCGGCGTTGTTTCCGCCGGAATCAGCATTCTGGGGGTGTTCCGCTTCCACTTTGTGATGAACCGGATGCACTGCGCCGCCATTTTGGATACGGTGTCCATGGCCTGTATTTTCGGCGGGCTGATGGTTGCCACCGGGAGCATGAGCTACATCCCCAAGCTTCTGGCCGCCCTGGTGGTGCTCTGGGTGGGAAGCCCCATCGCCAGTCATCTGGTTGGCAGGATGGAAATCGCCACCGACGAAACAGTGGCGGAGCATGTGAAAATGGAGGAGGATACCGATGGATGCGATTGAGCTGATGCTGCTGGGGCTGCTGCTGGTGTGCGGCATCGCCACCTGCCTGTCCCGGAATCTGCTGGTTTCCCTGGTGATCTTCATGGCCTACAGCGTGGTCATGTCCATCGTGTGGGTGCTGCTCCAGGCCCCGGATTTGGCCATCACCGAGGCCGCCGTGGGTGCAGGGGTGTCCAGCGTGCTGCTGTTTCTGACCCTGAAAAAGATTCGGGACATTCGGAAGAAGGTGCAAGATGAAAAAAAGTGAGTTCCGCAAGTGGCTGAAATCCTGGGATGCCGGGGAATTTGACTTCACCAACGCTCTGTATTCCGGCTCTGCCCTCCCCCAAACCGGCGGCGGCACCAAAGACCACCCCTGGAAGCTGGAACCTGTAGGCCGTCTGGAACAGGGAGAAATCAAGAGCTTCCGGAAAAGCTATCCCTTCTTCGCCGTGGTGCTCTGCTGCATCATGATCGGCTTTCTGCTGCTGACGGTGGAGAGCCTGCCCACCTTCGGCGCCCCTGACGCCCCCGCTCACAACGAGGTGATGGAGCGGTATGTGGAAAAGGGCATGGAGGAAACCGGCGCCGTCAACGTGGTGGCCGGGGTGATTCTGGACTACCGTGCCTTCGATACCCTGGGTGAATCCCACGTGCTCTACACCGCCGCCACCGCCGTATTCATTTTGCTGCTGAGCCTGAAGGGCGGCGGCGAGCCGGAGCGGGAGCGAAAAATCATGCAGTCTGATCCCCTGCTGAAAAGCACCGCCCGGATCATCGTGCCTCTGGTCATCGTCTATGGCATCTATGTAATCTTTAACGGCCACCTTGGACCCGGCGGCGGCTTCTCCGGCGGAGCGGTGATCGGCGGCGGACTGATTCTCTATGCCATTGCCTTTGGATTTGAGCCATTGGACAAGATTTTGAATCTGAAGGTCTACCGCATGATAGTGCTGTGCGCCCTGTGCTTCTACAGCCTCGCCAAGTGCTACTCCTTCTTCTGCGGGGCCAACCACCTGGAAACCATCTTCTCCCCCGGAAAAGCCGGGATGATCTTCTCCGCCGGGCTGATCCTGCCGCTGAACATTGCAGTGGGCATCGTAGTGGCCTGCACCATGTATGGCTTCTACTCCATTTTCCAAAGGGGGCGTATCTGATGCTGCAAACGCTTTGGGACAGCCGGGTCAACTGCATTGCGGTGATTCTCTTCGCCGTGGGCTTCGCCACGCTGCTGCTCCACCGGAACCTGTTCAAAAAAATTCTCGGCCTGAACATCATGGACACCGCCTCCTGTCTGCTACTGACCTCCCTGGGCTACATCGAGGGCCGCACCGCCCCCATCATCGTGGACGGTGTGACGGAAGTGGAGCGCTACGGCAATCCCCTGCCCGCCGGGCTGGTGCTCACCGGCATTGTGGTGTCCGTCTCCGTCACCGCCGTGATGCTTGCCCTCACCGTCAGGCTGTATGAGCGGTATCACACCCTGGACCTGGACGAAATCTATATGCTTGCCCGGCAGGAGGAGGGAGAAAAATGAGCTTTATCGCCAATCTGCCCCTTTTCTGCATTGTGGCCAGTCTGGTTTGCAGTGTGATTTCCTCGGTACTGAACGGAAAGCTGGCCCGGTGGCTGTCCATGGCCCTGAGCCTGGCCGTGGCGGTGTGTTCCCTGCTGGTGCTGGGAATGGTGTGGCAAAATGGGGAGCCGCTAACCTACCTGATGGGCCACTTTCCCCATCCCTGGGGCAACGAAATCCGGCTGGGGATTCTGGAGAGCTTTTTCTCCTTCGTCTTCGCCGCCGTAATGTTTTTGAGTATGCAGGGAGCCAAGATCCGGCTGACCCAGGACCTGCAGGTGGATAGGCATCCGTTCTATTTCGTGATGACGGATCTGATTCAGGCCTCCCTGCTGGTGCTTGTCTACACCAACGATCTTTTCACCGGCTATGTGTTCATCGAAATCTGCACCCTGGCCTCCTGCGGCATTCTGATGATCCGCCAGACCGGGCGGGCCATTCTGGCCTCGGTGCGCTACATGATTTTCAGCCTCATCGGCTCGGGCCTATTTCTGCTGGGCGTGACCATCCTCTATGGCATCACCGGCCATTTGCTGCTGCCCAGTCTCCACGAGGCGGCGGCGGAGCTTTGGCACACCGGGGCCTACCGGATTCCCCTCACCAGCTCCATCTGCCTGATTACCGTGGGTCTGGCCATCAAAAGTGGCCTCTTCCCCTTCCATTATTGGATGCCGGACACCTACGGCTGCGCCACCCCCTGCTCCTCGGCCATCCTCTCGGGACTGGTGTCCAAGGGCTACATCTTCTTCCTGTTAAAGGTGATTTTCTCCGGCTTTGGCACCCAGGTCTTCTATGGCAGCGGCGTGCAGAACGTGCTGTTCGTCTTCGGCATCTGCGGCATGATCTTCGGCTCCATCGGGGCCATCCGGGAAAACGACATTTTCCGGATGCTGGCCAACTCCTCCGCCGCCCAGATCGGCTATGTGTACTTAGGGATCGGCATCAGCCCGGAAGCCGGTGTGATTGGAGCATTGTTTCACATCCTCACCCACGCCGTGACAAAGCCGGTGCTCTTTCTCTCTGCCTCCCGGCTGTCCGATGCGGCGGGAGGGAGCAAGCGGTTTAAGGACTTGCAGGGCAGCGGCTATGCCTTCCCCCTGGCGGGCTTTGCCTTCTCCCTGGGAGCTCTGAGCATGATCGGCATTCCCATGACCATGGGCTTCATGTCCAAATATCTGCTGGCCGTGGCGGGGCTGGAGGCGACCTTCAAAGCGGTGCCCACCCTGCTGGCGCTGGCGCTGAGTACCATTCTCAACACCTTCTATTTCGCCCGGACCATCATCCGGCTCTACACCCCCGGCACGCCCCTGTCCTCCGCCGCCCCGTGGCGAGCCCAGGCGTCCTTTGGGCTGTCGGCCATCTGCTTCAGCCTCCTGAATCTGGGGGCGGGAATCTCTGCCTCCCCCCTGATCGGGCTTTTGAGGCATGGATTGGAATTCTTTGGAAAGGTGGGTTAATCCCATGATGCTCACAATGATTTTGCTTCCCGCTCTGGCGGCTCTGGCGCTGCCCTTTCTGAAACGCAGGCGGGACAAGCACCGCTGCGTGATGCTGGCCCTGGCCCTGGAGGCGGTGCTGGCCGCCAACGCCCTGCTGCTGCCGGAGCGGGAAATGGTGCTTTTCTCCATGACGGAGAATCTGACCATTGCCCTGAGGCTGGACGGCATCTCCAAGCTCTTCATGGCCATCGGGGCCTTCGGCTTTCTGCTCACCGGAATCTACGCCTTCCGGTATCTGGAGGGGGAAGAGAAGGACGACCGGTTCTTTGTCTTCTTCCTGCTGTCCCAGGCTGCGCTGATGGGCATGGATTTCAGCCGGAACCTGATCACCATGTACCTGTTCTTTGAGATGATTACCCTGCTGTCCATGCCCCTGGTGCTCTATGACCGCACAGAGCAGGCGGTGCGGGGTGCGCTCAAGTATCTGTTCTATTCCGTGGCCGGTGCCTTCCTGGCCCTGGGCTGCATTTTCTTCCTGTCAAAATTCTGCGTGAGCCTGGAATTTGTCCCCGGGGGCAATCTGAACCCGGAAAGGACAGCGGGGCAGGAGACTCTGCTGCGAATTCTGGTGTTTCTGGGCGTGGTGGGCTTCGGCGCCAAGGCCGGTATGTACCCCCTCCACGGCTGGCTGCCCACGGCCCATCCCGTGGCCCCGGCGCCCGCCTCCGCCGTGCTCTCCGGCATCATCGCCAAGGCCGGCGTGCTGGCCATCATCCGGCTGATCTTCTTCTGCGTGGGGGCCGATTTTCTCCGGGGCACCTGGGTGCAGCAGGCATTGCTGGGCCTGGCGCTGCTGACGGTGTTCATGGGCTCCATGATGGCCTATCGGGAGAAGGTGTTCAAAAAGCGGCTGGCCTACTCCTCCGTCAGTCAGATTTCCTACATTCTGGTGGGTCTGTTCTTCCTGACCCCTGAAAGCACTCTGGGCGGACTGCTGCACATTTTGTTCCACGCCGCCATCAAGGTGTGCCTGTTCCTGGTGGCCGGCTCCTTCATCCACAACACCGGCAAGCACAATGTGGATGAATTTGTGGGCTTCGGAAAGTCCATGCCCAAAACCCTCTGGGGCTTCACCCTGGCTTCTCTGGCCCTCATCGGCATTCCTCCCGCCTCCGGCTTTGTGAGCAAATGGTATCTGGCTCTGGGGGCTCTGGACTCCGGTCTGAGTATCTACAGCTGGCTGGCTCCCGTGGTGCTGCTGATTTCCGCCCTGCTCACCGCCGGGTATCTGCTGCCCATCACCGTATCCGGCTTTTTCCCCGGCAAGGATGCCGCAGTGCCTGCCAAAAATGACGAGGGCGGCTGGAGCATGGTGGCCCCCATCTGGATTCTGGCGGGGCTGAGCCTGCTTCTTGGCCTGTGCGCCGGGAACCTGGTGCGCGTGCTGGGGAGCCTGGCCGCTTCCCTGTTCTGAGGTGGCCTATGAACCAGGAATTTTTACTGCTGGCAGTGCTGCTACCCCTGCTGGGGGGCGCGCTGCTGCCTTTGACCTATCAACGGCCCAAGGTGCTCTACGGCGGGGTGTATGCCATCACCGCCGCCACCTCGGTGCTTGTCTGGGCGCTGATCTTCACCTGCGAAACCCAGGCCTTCACCGTGGTTCACCTGACCAAGGAACTGACCCTGACGCTGCGCTTTGACGGCCTGGGGCGGTTTTTCGCCGGCATTGTGGCCACCCTCTGGCCGCTGACGGTGCTCTACGCCTCGGAGTACATGAAGACAGAGCCCCGGCAGACCGCCTTTTTCAGCTTCTTCACCATGACCTACGGAGTGACTCTGGGAGTGGCCATGTCGGCCAACCTTTTCACCATGTACGCCTTCTATGAGCTGCTGACCCTGGCCACTGTGCCTCTGGTGATGCACCCCATGACCCGGCGGGCCGTCCGGGCGGCGAAGACCTATTTTTCCTTCTCCCTGGGCGGCGCTGCCTTCGCCTTCACCTCCATCATGTACCTCATCGGCAACGGCTACGGCGGGGACTTCCGCTTCGGCGGCTTCCTGGAAGCGGGGTATGAAGGAAGCAAAAATCTCATGCTGGCCTTCTATGTGCTGGGCTTTCTGGGCTTCGGCGTAAAGGCGGCTGTCTTCCCCGCCCATGTGTGGCTGCCCAAGGCCTCGGTGGCCCCCACCCCGGTGACTGCCCTGCTCCACGCGGTGGCGGTGGTGAAATCCGGCGTGTTCGCCGTAATCCGGCTGACCTGGTACGCCTACGGCACCGGCGTGCTGGCGGGCACCTGGGCCCAGAATGTGGTGATGGGGTTCGCCATCTTTACAATCCTCTTCGGGGCCACCAAGGCGCTGAAGGAGCAGCACTGGAAGCGGCGGCTGGCCTATTCCACGGTGGCGAACCTTTCCTACATTCTCTTTGGCGTGAGCATGATGACCCAGGCCGGGCTGGCGGCGGGACTGCTGCACATGGCCTTCCATGCGGAGATCAAAATTCTGGCCTTCTTCTGCGCCGGCGCGGTGCTTCACGGCACCGGGCGGGAGTATCTGCCCCAGCTGAGCGGCCTGGGCAGGAAAATGCCCATCACCTTCGGCTGCTTCACCGTCTCCGCCCTGGCTCTGACAGGAATTCCGCCCTTCTCCGGCTTTGTCAGCAAATGGCACCTGCTCACCGCGGCGGCGGATTCCCAAAACGTGCTTGCCTATGTGGGCGCCGGGGTGCTGCTTTTCGGCGCTCTGCTCACCGCCATGTACATGTTCACCGTCGTATGCCGGGCCTTCTTCCCATGGAGCGGGTCGGAGGATGAAAAGCTGCCCGCCCAGCGGGAGGTTAACTGGCGAATGACGGTGCCCATGGTCATTCTGGCCGCCGGAATTTTGCTCACGGGACTGTTTGCCCAGCCCATCGTCAACGCAGCCCTGGCCATCGCCGGGGGAATGGGATAAGGAGGCTGCACCATGAATCCCTGGTTATTTGTATTTTTCCCCATGATTATGGCCTTCGCCGTGTATTTTGCCGGGAAGAAGCGGGAGCAGGCCGCCATCGCCACAGGCCTGGTGTCTTTGGCCTTTGCCCTTCTCGTTGCCCTGGGGCCGGAAACAACAGCCCCGCTTCCCCTGGTCACAGGACTGAAGCTGACGGTGGACGGCTTCCGACGGGTGTACATCGTGGTTATCTGCCTGATGTGGGCCATGACGCTGCTGCTCTCCCCGGAGTATTTCCGCCACCACAAAAATGTGGCACGGTACTACTTCTTTAATCTTTTAACCCTGGGGGCCACCCTGGGGGTGTTCCTGGCGGCAGACCTGTACACCGCCTTCGTCTTCTTCGAGATTATGTCCTTCACCTCCTTCACCTGGGTCATCCAGGAGGAGACTCCCGGGGCTGTCCGGGCGGCAAACACCTACCTGGCAGTGGCTGTCATTGGCGGTCTTGCAGCCCTGATGGGGCTGTTCCTGTTGCAGCACGCCCTGGGCACCACGGAGCTGACAAAGCTCTATGCCCTTTCCCAGGCCTATCCCAACAAGGGGCTGCTCTACGCCGCCGGGGGCTGCATTCTCTTCGGCTTCGGAGCCAAGGCGGGCATGTTCCCCCTGCACATCTGGCTGCCAAAGGCCCATCCGGTGGCTCCCGCTCCCGCTTCGGCGCTGCTCTCCGGCGTGCTGACCAAGTCCGGCATTTGGGGAATTGTGGCAACCACCGCCAATATTTTCCGCTATGACGCCGGCTGGGGGACGCTCATTCTCTGCCTCGGCACCGTGACCATGGTGCTGGGGGCGGTGCTGGCCCTGTTCAACACGGACCTCAAGGGGACCCTCGCCTGCTCCTCCATGAGCCAGATCGGCTTCATCCTGGTGGGGGTGGGGATGATGGGGCTGCTGGGGGAGGAAAACGCCCTGGCCGCCCGGGGCGCGCTGCTGCACATGGTCAACCACTCCCTGTTCAAGCTGGTGCTGTTTGAATGCGCCGGTGTGGTGTATCTGAACCTGCATCAGCTGGATTTGAACGAGATTCGGGGCTTTGGCCGGAAAAAGCCCCTGCTGAACCTGGCCTTCCTGCTGGGGGCGGCGGGCATCGGCGGCATCCCCCTGCTGAACGGCTATGTGAGCAAGACCCTGCTCCACGAGGCCATTGTGGAGGGGGCCGCAATCTACGGCTGGCCCCTGAAGGTGGCGGAGTGGCTGTTCCTGATCTCCGGCGGCATGACCCTGGCCTATATGACCAAGCTCTATGTATGCCTGTTTATTGAGGAAAACCCCACCCGGCAGCAGGAATTTGACGGCAAAAAAGCCTATATGTCCCCCCTGAGCGCCATCGCCGTTCTGCTGCCCGCTCTGCTGCTGCCCACCCTGGGGCTGTCCGCCGGGGTGAGCATGGATGGCATTGCGGATTTGGGCACAGACTTTTTCTGCTGCGGCCCGATACACCACGCCGTCCACTACCTCTCTCCCGAAAATCTCAAGGGGGCGGCAATCTCCATCGTTATTGGCGTGCTGCTCTATTTCCTGGTCATTCGGAAGTGTCTGATGAAGGATGGAAAATACGTGAACCGCTGGCCCAAAAGTGCGGATTTGGAGGAGCTTCTCTACCGTCCCCTGCTGCAAAAGTGGCTTCCCGGGGTCTTCGGCTGGATCAGCGCTCTGTTCGGAGAGAATAAGCTCACCACCCCTTTGGCGAAGGGAACCCTCCGGGTCAGCGGAATTCTGGGGAGGCTGCTTGGCGACCTGCCTGACGCTCTGGTACTGCTGGCCGCCAAAACCGTCTACCGCCCCACCAGGGAGCAAAGCGACGACAAGGTCTATGCCTCCGTCGCCTATCGGCTGGGCAAGGACATCGACCTGCTTGCCACTCACCGTGGCAAGGAGCAGCCCGGCGGCAGACACTATGCCCACCTGGTCTACCGGAGTCTGGATACCTTGAAAAAGACCACCGCCCGGATCACCGGCAATCTCTCTTTCGCACTGCTGATGCTCTGCGCTGCCATCTGCGTGGTCTTTATCTACATGATCGTTCTCCACAACCCATAGAATCTGCAGCATAAAAAGAAAGGTCGAATGACATGAAAAAAATAATGCTGGTTTTCGGTACAAGACCGGAAGCGATTAAGATGTGCCCTCTGGTAACTCCTGGACGATGAGGATGCCTATGCCCAAATGGCCCACGCCGCCAACCCCTACGGCGACGGCCACGCCTGCGAACGGATTGCCGACATTCTGGAAAAAACCCTGTAATACTAATTCTTGATTAAAATCTTTAATATCAGCTTGGTCTATTGACGCAATACGGCGTTATCGTCACTAGCCATACATACAGATAGGCTTGCGTTCCTCTGCCTTGTCTTGCGCCAATATCCCTACCAAGAAATTTTCCAGGCGAAAGTTTGGAAAACAGTGGAATACTGGATGTATTTCCTGCTTTTCAAACTGTGCGACTGGATAAAAGGGTCTGCTGGTCAGCCGCAGACGATTTATTCAGAGGTTCCCTAATAATAGACTACCTCGATCGTCCCACCCTGAACCATTTTGATAAACAGTTTTCCCAGGTCCGGGTCAAATTGTGTACCAAGATTATTTTGGATTTCCTCCAAAGCATTCTCCAGAGGCATCCGGTTCTTGTAAGAGCGCTTGGAAACCATAGCATCAAAGGAATCCGCAATGGAGAGGCACCTGGCGCTGATGGGAATATCCTCTCCGGAAATTCCCCTGGGATACCCCTTCCCATCGTACCGTTCATGGTGGCCCAAAACCGCCGGAATCACATAATCCAGCGACGGCAGATGCCGAACCATCTCAATGGACCGCTCCACATGCTGGCGCATAATCGAGAATTCTTCCGGCGTCAGGCGGTCAGATTTGGTAAGGATCGCATCCGGAATCCCGATTTTACCAATATCATGCAACAGGCCTGCCTGACGAATAATCTCCACCAGGTTTGGCGCCATTCCCGCTCCCTGCGCGAGCTTCGCTGCATAATTGGAAACGCACTGGGAGTGGCTAAAGGTATAGTGATCCTTTGCGTCAATGGCTGCGGTCAGAGCAAATATGGTAGAGGTCAGCTCGTGGATACTGTCTTCTTCCTTTATGGATTCCGGCATAGGCGTCTGTTTGTCATAAAACTCAATCCGGTTTTTCCCATGCTGTTTAACCTGGAAAACAGCCATATTTGCATAGGAAAGCAGCTGCTTTCCATTGGCCGCCACCGAAGGGTAGGAGCAGATTCCTGCTGAAAAGGTGAGAAATTTCTTGACCTTTCCGCTTCCGTTGGCAATATCGGAGGCCAGCATTTTCTGCACGCTTCCCGCCTTCCGCTGGGCTTCCAGGGCATTACAATAGGGCAGCACCACCGCAAATTCCTTGCCGCCATATCTGGACAAAATCCCTTTGGGCGCAAAAACGGTTTGCAGCATCTGGGAAAATTTCACCAGTATCCGGTCCCCCTCCTCACTGCCATACAGCTCATTGTAAAGGCTGAAATCATCCAGATTGAAGAGAATCACAGTAATTGGGGAGGCCTTCTTTTGGAACTGCTCCTCCAGCCTTTTGTTCAGCGTTCTGCGGTTCAGGAGCCCCGTCAACGGATCCAGCAGCGCTTCACTCTCAATCTTGCAATACAGCGATGCGTTTTTCAGTGCAATGGATGCCACGGACACAACGGATTCCAAGAAGCTCAATTCCGCATAGGAATACTCCTTCCCCGTCTGCTTCCTGGAAAAAATTGCAAACCCGATCAATCGGGCATCGTCCCGGAATGGAAGGATATAAGCTGCCTGAATATGAGAAAGCGCTCTTTTTTCCTCTTCCCACATGCTCTTGTAAGCTGCCATCTTCTGAAAATCCCCATACAGGATACCGCCCCTGCCGCTTTGAAGCTTTCGCACCAGCGGATGATCCCCACGGAATTTCAGAGGAGCATCCAGCGTTTTCAGGTTCACATCGGATGTGTAGGTGTCGGATTTCTCATCGTACAGGCACAGATACATGTGATCCACCGGAATTTCTTCCTGCACCAGGTCGTGAAATCTCTGAAGAATCTCATCCGTCTTCAGCGTTGAGTTGACCGCAACTGAAAAATCATGGACACGATCCTCTCTTCTGACCTGTTCTCTGACAAACAGTCCGTCATGAAGCTTATTCAGCGCCATAAAGATGACAATCGCAAAGGCGGAGCAAACAACAGTAAGCAGCAGGGTCACATTTACATCCGATCCAAACTGCCTGCTCAGCATAAAGCCCTCAACCGAATGATAAACCGAGGTGAGCAGGGCTCCTGTAATTACCAGCGATGCCACATACATAGAGCCCTTGGAAGTGATCTGGCTCAATGCGTAAAACCTTTTTTTGTAAAATGCGTAGTAGATACATACCGAATTGATGGCGCAGGAAAGGGTGTCTGTGGGCAGTGAGGTAAACTGTGGAATGGTATTGATTAAAATGCCCACCATCATCACAACAATCCCCACAAACAGAGGGGTCAAATAGGCCGCAGGCATTCCATCCTCCCGGATGGTTCTGGTTATCATCCTCCCGATGCAAATAAAAATACCCAGTGTAAACAGGATTGGAAAAACGGCGGGCCACTTTATGGAATAATCGGAAACTGCCTTGCCATCCACTACGGAAAGCACCGGGCTGGTCATAAATACATCAAAAAAATTCAGAACCACAAGAATTGCCGTTCCAACGCCCCACAGATTCTTGAGAAAAAAGCCCTTCTGTTCTGTGTAGGCGAAAACAAGCAGAAAATACATATAGGGAACCAGGAAAAGGCCGGTCAGCGAAACCTTCCACCAGAAGCCCGTCCCCGGATACACCTGCAAGCGGGTCAGATAAGCGCCGCCGGTCCAAAGGATAAAGGCAGTCAGCAGGCCCATAAACGCCTTGATGGAAGAATCCTTCTTTGCAGAAAACAGGGTAAACAGCAGGAAGATATTGCAAACCAGCGCAATCATCGGGACTCTTGTAAACATAAAATCGGTCAGCAGCTTCACTTCTCCACCCCCTGCCTAATTGGATTCTTCCAGTAGATGCCTCAGATCAACCACATCCTGCATAGAAGGATTTATTTTTCTGATGGGATAACCATACCGCTCTTCAAAGCGCTTCAGCGTCCCTGAGGGAAGGATTGTCACTGCCAGAGGCTCCACGCCCAAAAGTCGCTTCAAGTCCTGATAATCATGGTCATAGTGCCGGAAATAAACGCTGAAATGATCCCGGATGATCTGCTCGTTGAGGAAGCTTGCCTCCGGCACGTCCGCCAAGACCTCCACATAAAAATGGACAAAGGAACGCTTATCACCGTCATACTCCTTCAGCGCAAACCAGTCTCCCACGGGAAGTCTGGACATTTCCAAAACCGTTCGGATGCTGTTCTCCGTAATTCTGGTAAAGCCGGCAATGTCAATCACCCAAGGCACCCGGTCAACATATTCAAACTGGGGAAGCATCACGCCGTCCCGCTCGCAGAAGGTACACAGGCACCTGTACATATCGCCGGGCCGGTAGCGCATAAATGCACCGCCCTTAAACAACGTCAGGACAATTTCATATTCCTGATTTGGCACGACCTCATTCATCAGGTATGTCTTGGGCACATAGGAAGGATCTGCCTCATTTTTCAGCATTTCCTCTTTGGGGATAAACTCGTAAAACCCATTGTCCGGGAAAAACACCAGTCCGTTTCTGCTCCAGGTTTCCGTGCCCAGGCAGGAGGGCTCCGTTCCGCCGTGAATTTCCAAAGGCCGTTTTCCCCAGGCTTTTGCCAGCTCCTCCTTGAAAAGGGCCGTATCCGTCCCAACACAGACAAAGCCCTTCAGGTCAAACAGGTCTTTGGGACTGATGGGCCGTTTGTCTCTGGCGCTGATGTATTTGGCTTTCAGAATCCGGTAGAGCATTTTCGGCCGAATTTTGACAAGGTTTTTCAGATTTGCGGAGCCCGAGGACGCAAATTTTTCAAAATTCTGGGTAATGGTATATACAACACTGCTCATGCCAAAGAACTGATCCATACCATGGCTCAGTGCCAGGGAAAAGCCTTTCTTATTCTGCTGTGAGAAGGAAAGGTCCTTCGCTTCCTTGAGAGGCGGCATAAAGCGGATGTCCATTTCCGGCGCAATCAGCATGGGAAACAATCCCGTGGCATAGGGAAGCGGGGCCAGACCGTACAGCGCCCTGTCACCGGAGCTCACTTTGAATTTGCCCCGCTCTTCGCTTGTGGAAAGAATCATGGCCGCCAGAATATTGGTGGTATACACATCCAGCATCTCCCTGGTATAGGGCGCCAGCTTTGCAGGGCGGCTTCCGCTCTCCCAGGTGGTTTCCAGCCATACCACAGGTTCCCCGGGGAGCATCTCTACCTTTTTGTTCAAAAGGATTTCCGCATAATCCTCATAGGTGGTCAGCGGCACCTTTTTCCGGAATTCTTCAACAGAAGAAATCACCGCTCCGTGCATAATTTTCTGCCCAAGTCCGCAGCGAGAATAGCAGTCGATCTGTTCTCTCAGCAGGCGATACTGAATATCCATATATTCCTCTATGGACAAATCCAGGAAACCGCAATACTCATCCCAGATTTCTTTCGCCGGAAGCTTTTTCAGTTTCTCTTTGAAACGCACTGCGCTCCCTCCTTCCCCTATTTTTTCGATTTCCGTGGAAACAGGAATGGAACCTCCCTGCGGTACTCTTCATACCCATCCAGGTATACCGGAAAAAAGAAACGATCCTGAACCCAGGTATAAGCAAGATTCAGAAATGAAAACCACATTGCCGGAACCATTGCCTCCGGGAAAATCATCCCATATCCGATCCCGCACATCAGGAAGCTCCACACCCCCGGATGACGCATCCATCCGTAGAGTCCCTTTCGGCAGACCGGACGTTTCTTACTGTCCTGGGTGTATTCCCCCGCATCCGGCACCACTGACAGCACCACCCCATAAGAGACAAGCCCAACCAGCAAAACGATGACTCCGGCCAGAAGCCGCACGCCCCGGGAGCGGGCGCTTTCTCCGGCCATGACCCCGCAGGACAGCAGCAGTAGCAGCGTCCCCGCCAGAAACCAGCCGTTTTTCCCGGTGGTGCCCCGGCGAATGCTGCGGCATTTCCAATATTCAAACAAAACCAGCAGCCCAAAGGCACCGGTTCCAACCAGCACCCAAAACACTTTTACTCCTTCTTTGTAAACGCAATTCCCACACAGCCGCTTCCTGTATAAATACCGATCACAGGCCCGACCGGTTCAATCCGGACATCTGCTGCGGGAACCTCTCTTAAGATAATCCTCTTCATATCTTCTGCCCGTTCCGGAGCAGCTGCGTGAAAGACCGTTATGGTCTGTTCCGGGTCCCCCTCCTCAAAAAACTGGGAGGCCACACGCTCCATTCCGTCCGCCATTCCCCTGGCCAGTGCGTAATCCCTGACCACTCCATCGGCAAACAGAAGCAGGGGCTTTATTCCAAGGGCATCCGCCGCCAGGGCTTTAATTGCCCCCACACGGCCACCTTTTCTGGCATTTTTTAACGATTCCAATACAAAGTAAACGCCCATCCGGCTCTGTAGTGCGGTGAGTGCTTCCATGATCTGGGGAGCGGAGAACCCGTTCTGAGCCATCTTCACTGCAGCACGCACCATCTGCGCCATTCCATGGGAGCACTGCCGGGTGTCATATACATAAATCGGGACATTCAGTCCCTGCCGTTTCACCGTCCCCGCAGCCGCTGCCGCCGTGGAATAGCAGCCGGACATTTGGGAGGTAATCATCAGGCAGAGAATCTCGTCCGCATCCTCCGCCGCCTCCTTGAAAGCCCGGACAAAATCTCCCACAGAAGGCCCCGAGCTGGTGGGAAGCTCCCTGGATGCTGCCATCTTTCCATAGAACGCCTCCGCTGTGATCTCTGTCATGTTTCGGTATTCCGTATCTCCAAAAATCACCTTGTCGGGAACCATCCTGACATGCAGGGCCTGCGCCTCCTCCAGCTGCATGTCGCAGCCGGTGTGGGTAATCAAACGGATTCTTCTGGATTCCATCCGATAACCTCCCTGTGATTTCAAAACAATTCAGAATTAACATTTTGTAATTCTTTGACCACTATTGTAATATTTTACCACAATTCATTACAAATTGCAACCCCAATTTGTTTCTTCTTTCATGAATGGAGGGTAAAAGGGGTATTTTTATGGTGCAAATTCTCTCCATTCCAGGCGAAAATTCTGCCAGGCAAAACATGTCTTGCCACAATCTGAAAAGTAAGATATAATAAGTGCGCTGAATTTGCTGTTTGGAGTGATCTTATGTCAGTATGGGTCAATGGGGAGCAGATACGCACCGGCTTTGTGTATGCCTCCGAGAATTTGAAGGGCCAAAAGGAAATCCTGAATCACCTAAATGTGTTTCCGGTTGCCGACCGGGATACAGGCGTGAATATGACCCGCTCCATGGAACGGGCGGCCATGGCTCTTCCCTTGTCAGGGACGCCTGCCCAGATTCTGGAGGAGGCCTATTTACAGCTCCTGGAATACGCCCACGGAAATTCCGGAACCATTCTGACGCTGTTCTTTGAGGGGTTTTCCGCTGCCCTTCCCGCCCGGGAACAAATATCCGGCCGTGACCTCGCCCTTGCTTTTCAGGCAGGCGCACAGACAGCCGAGAACGCCGTCCCCGTCCCCATGGCCGGTACAATCCTCACCGTTGCGTCCCAGAGCGCCAGGGCGGGAATCTCCATGCTGGATGTGACAGAGGACGCCGGTCTCATTTTCAAACGAATCACAGACGAAGCCCATTCCGCCCTCCTTTTAACGCCCCGCCAGAATCCGATCCTTCGGAAATTTCAGGTGATCGACTCCGGCGCATACGGCTTCTGCCTGATTCTGGACGGTTTTCTGAAAAGCATTGCGCCCGAATTGTCAGCGGTACCCTACGGGGAGATTCGCCTGCCCAGTCAGGAGTCAGCCGCCGCCCCGGAGCTTCTCCATCGCTATTGCACGGAATTTGTGATGGAGATTTCTCCGGACACGGACATGCCGGAATTTGAACAAGCCATCAAAGCCCACGGCAGCTTCTATCTGTGCGTCTCCAACGGCCTTCTGTGTAAGGTTCATATCCACACCAACACGCCGGAGGATGTGATAAAAACCGCCTCCGGATACGGTTCCATCCGCTCTCAAAAAATCGACGACATGGCCCGGGAATCCGGCATTCTCTCTTAAGGCAATACCGCATAATAGGACAAGGGTTCTCGGCGAGAGATTTTGTGCCCAATCAAAGTATGGAAAAAGGCGGAATACTTTGTGTATTTCCCTTTTTCCAAACTGAAGAGTG
>JAETOP010000217.1 GCA_021771675.1 Oscillospiraceae bacterium
GCCTCCAATGCCTTTTCCTGCTTCGGCTCAACCTCTCCATACCGGTTCACGAAGTCGAAAACATGGCGCTCATGGATGTGCGGCGTGGCCTCGTCCAGATGGAGCGCCCAGTCAATAACATGGATGTGTTCACCGAAGCGCCGCTCCAACTCCATCATAAATTCCCCGACAATTTCCAGAAGTACGTCCGGGGAAACGGAGTCCTCCATCGTGCCGATCTGGTAGATGGTTTCCTCCGGGCAGAAGCGTTTGTCAGCCAGCAGATCATCCACGCTCCGGTCGCGCTCGGAGTGGCGGCGTTTGGCGTTCCGCTCATGCTGGCCGTCAAGGTAGTCCAAGTAGCGGTCCAGATAAAAGGCCCGTTCCACATCCGCGAAGGACACCTCACCGTCCTGCTGGGCCGGATAGGTCGCGCCCCGGAAACAATCCCAATAGATGTTCTGCTGAATGCGCTCACTGTCAATGTGGTCGGCGTGTTCGGTATCAAAGGTTCTGTCGTTGTGCGTTGATTTGTAGACGCCGCTTTTTCCGGCTCTCCCGTTGTGCCGGGTCAGTCTTTTTGCCATTCTGCTCTCCTTCCTGTTTTTCGTTTTTTGCTGTTCCGGGAGTGGCCAGGGGCGGCGAAGCCGCCGAATCTGAGTGCTTTGCGCCAGATAATAACCCAGTATGGATTGACGCAAGCATCAATCCTACTGGGCCAAGGGTTTCACCCTCTGGACACCTGAGCAGGCGTTGTCACCCTGCACCCGACCCAAAGGGCGTTGCCCTCTGGACACCCAGCAGGCGCTGCCGCCCTGCACCCGGCCCAAAGGTTTCACCTCTGGACACTGACCAGACGCTCACCGCTCTGGACTTGGCGCAAAGGGCCTGCCGCCCTCTGCACTCCCGCCAAAGATGCAGACCTCCGCCATCTGCGGATAGCTCTGGCCTGCATCTTTGCTCACGCCGCTCTCACCGACTCAGTTCCTGCCCCTGTACTCTCAGCGGCGTTTTGTTCTCCTTGGTACGCTCCATGCGATACTTCTCCAAAGAACATATCCCTTTCGGACGGTCATTCTGTTTTCGAGGTACATCGCTGCCTGACAAGAGCATCGTAACAGAAAAAAGGCCACGCTCCCGTATATCCAAGAGGTAGGAAATCCGGGGCAAAAACCGGATATTTCCACGCTCTCGGAAATGTGGTAGAATGGCAGTAATATCAGGGGAGGGCGGCGCTATGTACTTGACTATACAGGAAAGATTGAAGGATTTGCGGGTGGAACGTGGGCTGACACTGAAGGAACTTTCAGAACAAACGGGCCTGTCCTCATCCGCGCTGGGCAGCTATGAGGCGGACGATACCAAGGACATCAGCCACTACGCCCTTATCAAGTTGGCGAAATTCCACGGTGTGACCGCTGACTATCTGCTGGGATTGTCTGAAATGAAAAGTCACCCAAACGCTGATCTGGCAGACCTGCGTTTGAGTGACGGTATGATTGACGTGTTGAAAGAGGGACGGGTGGATACCGCTCTGCTGGGGGAGTTGGT
>JAETOP010000218.1 GCA_021771675.1 Oscillospiraceae bacterium
CGCTGCGAGCTGCTTTCCGGTGATGTGCTTATCCATAAAAATGCCTCCCCAAATCGTGTTACTTCATTTTACACAACTTGGAGTTTTCGGCAAGAATACATTCCGCGCAATGCATCGTAAGCGTCAAATCTCCCGGTGTCTTGCACAAGAATACGGGAAGCGAGAAAATACAATAGAGTGTTATAAAGTGCCATGTACTCTCGAATAGTACATGGCACTGCTTGTAGCGGGATAGATTTTTTGAGGGGGGAGACGCAATGGAGCGGGGGCAGCAAAGGGTAAATCATCATGGGCATCTGGCGGAGTGGAGCCGGCGAGTGGAAACATGCCAGAAGAGCGGGCAGCGGGTAAGCGAATGGTGTGCGGAACAGGGCATCCCGGTATCCACATATTACAGATGGCAGAGGAAGGTGTTCCAAGCTGCGGTATCAGAGAATGAGGTGTGCTTTGCCGAGGTACGAGTAAGGCCGGCAGTGGCGGAAACGGCGGCGAGTATCCAATGTGGAGAGCTGCGGGTGGACATCCACACGGGAGCAGACCCGGAAACGATCCGGGCAATCATTCGGGCGCTGAAGTCATGCTGAACGATTTCAAGTGCGGCTGCCCGGTATACCTGGCCTGCGGGTACACGGATCTACGGCGAGGGATCGATGGGCTGGCGGGGCTGGTACAGACGCAATTCCGGCTGGATCCATTCCAAAACGCGCTGTTCCTGTTCTGCGGGCGGCGGAAGGATCGGATCAAAGGGCTGTACTGGGAGGGAGATGGGTTTGTGCCGCTCCACCGGGTGTGCAAAAGACCACCCAAGTGGCAGCCCACACCCGGAAGCAGTCCGGCAGCGTGAAGGACGTAGTGCCGGACAACATCCCGGTGGAGGTGGTGGAGCACCGGCTTTCGGAGGAGGAGCGGGTGTGCCCACAGTGCGGAGAGCTGATGAAGGAAATCGGGACAGAGGTGCGGGAGACATTGAAACTGATCCCGGCCAAAGCCATTTTGCGCCGCGACGTATACTACACCTACGCCTGCGAAAACTGCGAAAAAAATGATATCTCAACGCCCATCATGAAAGCGCCGAAGGAGCCGTCTGTGATCCCCGGCAGTTTCGCTTCACCGGAGGCCATTGCTCACATCATGACACAGAAATTCGTGATGGCCAGCCCACTGTACCGGCAGGAGCAGGAATGGGTGCGGCAGGGGCTGAAGCTGTCCCGGCAGACTATGTCCAACTGGGTGCTGCGGGCAGCGGAGGATCATCTGCTGCCCGTGTATGAAGAACTGCACCGGCAGTTGGTGAAACGTGAGGTGCTCCACGCCAACGAAACCACCCTCCAGGTACTCCATGAGCCGGGGAAGAAGGCCCAGACCAAGAGCTATATGTGGCTGTACCGGACGGGCCGGGACGGTGGACCGCCCATCGTGCTCTACGAGTACCAGCCCAGCCGGAAGGCGGAACACGCGGCGAAGTTTCTGGACGGCTTTTCCGGGTTTCTTCACGCAGACGGCTATCAGGGCTATCATAAGC
>JAETOP010000099.1 GCA_021771675.1 Oscillospiraceae bacterium
CGCCCACTCTTCAGTTCGGAAAAAGGGAAATACACAAAGTATTCCGCCATTTTCCAAACTTTGATTGGGCAAAAAATCTCTCGCCGAGGACCCTTGCCCTATTATGCGGTGTTGCCCTAATACAATAAAAAAGGTGCTGTTTAACAGCCCCGAATAAAAATCGGGGCTGTTAAAAGCACCTTACAGGGCGATTCAGTTGAACCGCACCACCTTGTTTGCGGCGAAGTATACGGCGCTGGACAGGCCCCGGCCTGCCCGGCCGGAGAGGCAGAGCGGACGCAGAAGGGTGTGCTTCTGGAAATGGGCGGCCCACTTGGAGTCGAAATCGTAGCAGCTGTCCCACATTTTTTTCAGATTCTCGTCCGCCTCCGCCGACTTGTTCAGCCGGGAATAGAGCACGGAAATGCCGAACATCATAAACAGCTCATGCTTCAGATAGTTCAGCTGCTTTTTATCCTCAATTTCGTCCAGATGGGCGGCCTCAAAGCATTTCTGGGTGACGATCAGCTGGTGCTGATACCGGCGGGTCATCACGTCCCGCTGGACGGACTGGCCCTCCCGGCCGATGTAATAGCGGTAGAGGTCGGCGTTGAGGTAGTACATGTTCTTCACAAAGGGCAGGGCCTGGTAGACCATCAGGTTGTCCTCATAGAAAATGTGCTTGGGCAGGGCCTGGGTGGAGCAGAGCAGCTCCGTGCGGAAGGTGCAGCTGTGGATGGTGAGCAGCTGGTGGAGCTTGAAGGGGCTGGTGTCGGACCACTGGAAAACGCGCTCCTCCGGCAGGGCGTTGGAATAGCAGATGGAGCGGTTGCCCTTGCCGTCGGCGTGCTCATAATAGTAGTTGGTGACCAGCAGGTCCACGCCCCCCTCTTTGTCGCACTGCTCCAACGTGTCCAGAAAGCGCAGATACTCCTCGCCCACCCAGTCGTCGCTGTCAACCACCTTGAAGTATTTCCCCTGAGCGTGGCGGAGGCCCTGGTTGATGCCCTCTCCATGGCCGCCGTTTTCCTGGTGGACTGCGGTGACGATGGTTGGGTATTCTCTGGCGTACCGGTCGGCGATTTCTCCCGTGGCGTCCTTGGAGCCGTCATCGATAATCACGATCTGCACCCGGTCTCCGCCGGGGAGAAGACTGTTGACGCATTTTTCCATGTAGCCTTCAGAATTGTAGCAGGGAACGGTGACGGTAAGCAGCTTCATAGGATACCTTCTTTCTCTTTCTCGGCCAAATCCAGGGCGGAGAGCACCACGGCGTCCATGTCGTAGTAGCGGTATTCTCCCAGCCGTCCGCCGAAGAGAACGTTTTGCTCCTGCTGTGCCAATGCCCGGTACTTCTGGTACAGGGCGGTGTTGGTTTCATCGTTGATGGGATAATAGGGCTCCATCCCCGGCTGCCACTCTTGGCTGTACTCCCGGGAAATCACCGTCTTGGGCTGGGTGCCGAATTCAAAATGCTTGTGCTCGATGATTCTTGTGTAGGGGGTCTCCCGGTCGGTGTAGTTCACCACGGCGTTGCCCTGGAAGTTGGGAGTGTCCAGCACCTCCGTCTCAAAGCGAACGGAGCGATAGGCCAGGGGCCCAAAGCGGAAGCCGAAATAGGCGTCGATGGGGCCGGTGTAGACCACTTTGTCCGCCAGGGCGTCAAAGCGTGCCTTTTCTTCCAGATAGTCTGTATTGAGCCGGACTTCGATTCCCTCCAGCGTGTTTGCAACCAGCTTGGTGTAGCCCCCCATAGGGATGCCCTGGTAGCGGGAGGTGAAGTAATTGTTGTCGTAGGTGTAGCGCACCGGCAGGCGGCGGATGATGAAGGCGGGCAGCTCCCGGCAGGGGCGGCCCCACTGCTTCTGAGTGTAGCCGTTGACCAGTTTTTCATAGATGTCCGTACCCACCAGGGAGATGGCCTGCTCCTCCAGGTTTTGAGGAGAAGTAATGCCGCTGCGGCTTCGCTGGGCGGCGATGATCTCCATGGCCTGCTGGGGGCTATTCACCCCCCACATCTGATGGAAGGTGTACATGTTGAAGGGCAGGGAGTACAGCTCCCCGTGGAAATTGGCAATGGGGGAGTTGGTGTAGCGGTTGAATTCGGCGAAGCTGTTTACATAATCCCAGGCTCTCCGGCTGTCCGTGTGGAAGATGTGGGCCCCGTAGCGGTGAACCTGGATGCCCTCCACTTCCTCGGTATAGACGTTGCCGCCGATGTGGCTGCGCTTCTCAATCACCAGGACGGATTTCCCCGCCGCTTTCATTTGCTGGGCGAAGGCCGCCCCGAACAGGCCGGCCCCCACCACCAGATAATCATAGTGTTTCTCGTTCATGGATTTAGGAATTTACACGCCGGAGTAGGCGGAGAAGCCGCCGTCGATGGCCAGGCATACGCCGGTGATGAACCCGGCGGCGTCGTTATTCAGCAGGAACAGCACCGCACCCACCAAGTCCTTCTCGCTGTCGCCGAAGCGGCCCATGGGGGTGCCGTCCAGAATCCGCTTGGTGCGGGCGGTGGGGGTGCCGTCGTCGTTATACAGCAGCTTGGAGTTCTGCTCGGAGGAGAAGAAGCCGGGGGCGATGGCGTTGACCCGAATCCCCACCTTGGAGAAGTGGACGGCCAGCCACTGGGTGAAGTTGGTAACGGCGGCCTTGGAGGAGGAGTAGGCGGGAATCTTGGTCAGGGGCAGGTAGGCGTTCATGCTGGAGATGTTCAGGATGTTGCAGCCGGGCCTTCCAACCATCTGCCGGGCAAAGGCCTGGGTGGGCAGCAGGGTGCCGACCCAGTTCAGGTTGAACACATTCTGTACGCTGTTCTCGTCCAGGTCGAAGAAGGTGACGGTGTCGTCGTCCAGATCGGACATTTCAAAGAATTCCTTGTCGGTGTTGGCCTTGGCGTTGTTGCCGCCGGCGCCGTTGATGAGAATGTCGCAGGGGCCCAGATCCGCCTGGACCTGCTCGGCCACGGCAAGGCAGTTGTCCTTGCTCAGCACGTTGCAGGCGTAGCCCTTGGCGCAGCCGCCCTCGGCGGCGATTTTCTCCGCCACGTCGTTCAGCTTGGTCAGGTTCCGGCCCAGCAGGGCGACCTTGGCACCGGCCCGGGCCAGCGCCATGGCGAAAATGGAGCACAGCGTTCCGCTGGCGCCAGTGACCACTGCCACCTTGCCGGTCAAATCGGTTTCAATCACATTTTTCATTTCTATATCCTCTCCATATCATTCATTTTCCGGCCTTTGCCGCTTTTGGTGGATTTGGCGTACCTCTGACAGGGATCGCCCTTATTTCCACTTCTCCATGGCCTCTTCCATGGTCATGCCCTGGGCGATGCCCTGCTTCCGGGCCAGGTTGACGGCCTGGATTTCCTTCATCCTCTCGCCGGTGAGGCTGTAGCCCTTCATGGCCCACAGGGTGGCCGCCCAGGCAATCATGGGAACGATGCAGAACATGATGATAATGGCAACCTTAATACCGACGGAGTAGGGCTCGGTGGTGTTGGGCAGCTCCTTGCAGCCTGCGCAGATCAGGAAGATCAGAGCCACCAGAGTGGGAGCCAGAGAGGAGACCAGCTTGTCAACCAGAGAGAACAGGGTACCCATGATACCGGGAACATACTTGCCGGAGCGGTAGGTTTCGTAGTCGGAGCAGTCGGCCACCATGGGGATGGGCATATCGGCGGTTGCATAGTATGCGCCGTAGCCAATGCCGAAGAATACCACAAAGGCGATGGAGTACAGAATGTTGCCCACATTCACGCCGGTGGAGGAGATGGGGTTGACCAGTCTTGCCCAGGCGGCAGTGGGGCCGCCGCACAGAATCAGCAGAACCAGAACGCCGATGTAGGAAATCAGGGCCACCCGGACATAGCGCTCCAGGGAAGCCTTCTGGCCGAACTTCTGGCTGGTGCGGACGCTGAGCACGAAGAAAGGAACGGCGAACACATAGCCCAGAACCATGAAGGGCAGATACAATCCGGAGTAGTCGCCCATGACAACGCCGTAAAGAACGGTCAGAACGGTGGCGTTGGTGGCGATGGCCAGGGCCAGCTTGCAGCCGGCGCCGGCAACCATCAGCCGCTGCATGGGCTTGTTGGCCTTGATGATGCCCACATATTCGGACACCTTGACCTTTTCCTGCTTGGCACCGCCAATGCCGTAGAACTCGGGGCGGTCCTTCTCGGCAATGCCGATGATGGCCAGAATCGTCAGAATCACGCTGAGGACGATGCCCACGGGAGCGATGATCGCCCACATTCCGGCAACGCTGAAGCCGTCGGTAATGACCTTACCGGCTTCGTCCTTCACATCGTACAGGCCCTTTACAACGGGGATCATGGCCTGCATGACACCCATACCCAGCATGGAGCCCACGGTATTGAAGATGGTGAACAGGGGACGCTGATTGGGGTCGTTGGTCAGAACGGTCTGACCGGCACGGGTGCAGCTGGTCTGGAAGGTGTAGCCGATGACCCAGACCGCATAGATCAGGGTGAAGGCCACATAGCGCAGCCACATCATGGTGGCGGGGATCAGGGGGGTCAGGCAGTACAGGGCGATGATGGACACGGCCATAATCACGCTGCCGATGACCATAAAGGGACGGAATTTGCCAAACTTGGTGCTGGTCTTGTCCATCAGAGCACCGATGATGGGGTCGGTGATGGCGTCAAACACACGCATAACAGTGACCATCAATGATGCGTACAGACCCAGCTGAAGAATATTGGAGCCAAACTGGGCCACGTAGGAAAGGACGAGGACAAAGTAGACATTGGTTGCGCCGTTGTTCAGGGGGAACAGGGCCAGCTGATACATTTTGGCGCGGTTTACGCCGTCATTGGCGGCTTCCGGTTTCTTTGCCATGGATAGTAGAACCTCCTCTTTGTATTGTACAGGGCTTTTGTCAGGCGTCCACCCAATTGGAGGCCTGCTGGTTTTTGGATTTTTTCAGGACGTAGTCCGGATTTGGCGTATCGACCTTGTGGAAAACGGCCGTATCCTTGCAGCTGCCCGCCAGGGCCTCCACCTTGGTGTGCTTTTCCAGCTTCACCCGGAAGGTGAACACGTGATCCGCCTCGGTGGCGCTGCCGATCTCTTTGCCGTCCACCTTCAAGGTGACGGTGGGCTGGTTGCTGTACACCTTTACGGTGATGGTATCCCTGGCCCGCTGGGCAAAGCGCTTGGAGCAGATGTGCACAAAGGGCTCCTTGCTCCACCAGGCCTTATAGAGGTAGAAGCTGTCCTTCTTGGTTTTCCGGTCGAAGGTGATCAGGCCCTTGTGATTCATTCCCGGCTCGCCGCCCTGGTCCCGGGCGTCGGCGGCAAAGTCGAACATGTTCCACACATGGGTGGACCACATGTAGGGATGGCGGCGGAAGCACCGGAGCATGAACTCGTGGTATTTTGCCTGGTATTCCTCGGTGTGGTCGTTCCGCCGGGGATGCTCGGAGTGGAGGTTTGGCATTCCCTCGGCGCCGTACTCACTGTAGCCCAGGGGGCGCTTGGGGTAGCACAGGTGCCAGAAGCCAATCCACAGGTCGTTCAGGAAGCAGCCGGGCACATACCAGCCCAGATACAGGTTCCAGCTCACCACGTCGGTGATGTGGGCCACCCGGTTGAAGGGGCCGCACATGGCGTAGCAGGCCAGGGTGGTGAAGCGGGTGGGATCCATCTGGTGGCACAGGTCGTTGAGCACGTGATGGTTGTCCAGCATGTCCCTCTTGTCCTTGGTGGAGATGGTGATTTCGTTGGACACGCCCCAGCAGACGATGCAGGGGTGGTTGTAATTTTGCTCGATGAGCTCCTGCATCTGGCTGATGGTGTTCTCCCGGCCCTGGGGCATGTGCTCGCTGATGTAGGGAATCTCCGCCCAGACCACCATGCCATACCGGTCGCACAGGTCGTAGAAATACTGGTCATGCTGGTAGTGGGCCAGGCGGACGGTGTTGCAGCCCATCTCGGCGATCAGGGCCATGTCCTCGTCATGCATTTCTTTCGTCAGGGCGTTGCCGATGGCCTTCCGGTCCTGGTGGCGGGAGACACCGTGGAGGGGGAAGGGTTTGTCGTTGAGGATGAAGCCCAGCTTGGGGTCCACCCGGAAGGAGCGGACGCCGAAGGGAATGGTCAGCTCGTCGGACAGCTGGCCGCCGGAGAGAACCTGGGCCCTGCAGGTGTAGAGGTAGGGATCCTCCACGCTGTGCCACCGGTGAGCATCCTTCAACGAAATGGTCACGTCGGTACCGGAGCCGGAGCCTACAACGCTGCCCTGGGCATCCAACAGGGTGAGGCGCACCTCGCCGCCGGTAATCCGGCTCTGCACCCGGACGGAGGCGTCGCTTCCCTCTGGGGTGGCGGTGATCCGGATGCCGCTGGAGCCCAGATAGTCCATGGCGAAGTGGTCCTTCTCCAAAACAATGAGCCGCACGTCCCGGTAGATGCCGCCGTAGAAGGTGAAATCCGCCTTCTGGGGGTATACCTGCGCACTCTTGGAGTTGTCCACCTCCACCGTCAGCTCATTCTCCTGGGCGAGCAGGCCGGTGATCTCCGCCCGGAAGGTGGAGTAGCCCCCATGGTGGCTGCAAACCTCCCGGCCGTTCAGAATGACCCTGGCCGAGGCGTTGACCCCCGCAAATTCCAGCCAGACCTGCTGGGAATCCTTCTGGAACGCTGGAGCGGCAAAGGTTCTGCGGTAAACGCAGGTGCCTCGCCAATAGTCGTTTCCACCGTCCTGTCCATCCAGGTTGTTCCAGGTGTGGGGAATTGTCACGGGAATGGTTTTTCCTTCTGGGCCTGTAAATTGCCAGAGCTGATTCAGGTTGATAATCTGCCGCATGGAACCCCTTCTTTTCTCAGAATTTTTGTTGCCGGCAATTCGGACGGATGTGGGATATATACACGAAAAAAACCGCCCATCTTCCGCTGAATTCGACATATTGTACACAACTATACTGTAACATGGCGGCGGCAGAAAGAAAAGGGCTGTGCCTTGAATTTGCCTCTTTCTGCCGAGAAAGGCTGCCGGTTTAATTCACGGCAAAAATCATACGTAAATATCTATCTGCGCCAAATTCGCAGCAGAAAAAGCGGCGTGATCTGCTGCGTGTTTTATCGATTTCTCCCCTTGATTCACATAAAAAAGACAGCCGCCAGGGGCGGCGACTGTCTTACTATGGATGGAAATTACTTCTCGACCACAGGGGCAAAAATCAGAGCGAAACCGATTTCCTCGCCGTTGCCCTTCTTGCACAGGTTGGAATCGGAATAGCAGATAATGAGCTGACCGTCGGTGGTCATGCCGATGTACTTCATGTTCTCGTCGAAGGCCTCGTTGTCTTCGCCGGTGATCTCCATGAACACATCGCCCTTGACAGCCTTGCTCAGCTTGCCGATGGCGGAGGTGTAGTTGCAGATGCCCTCGCCGGGAACCTCAAAGGTCCAGCCGTCCCAGGGGCACTTGATGTCGATCTCTTCATCGCCAACCACCATAACGGCGTCCACGTCGTAGACATGGGCGTGGTAGTAAGCGGCCTGATCCACCATCACGCCGGCGTCGGAACCGGTGGCGCTGCCGTCCAGGTTGGCCTCGACAGTGAGGGTGATCTCGGAGTCCAGGTTCACAACGCCGGTGGTCCCGATCTCATACTCCTCGGCGTATTCCTCGCCGACATAGTAGCCGACCAGGGTGTACTCTCCGGCCCAGCTCTCCACGAAGGAGTTGGTGGTTTCGGAGCCTTCGGTGACGAACTCCAGGACCTCATCGGCCATGGCCACGGACAGGCAGCCCGCCAGCATCACAGCGGCGAGCACCAGGGCAAATACTTTTTTCATGATTGCATTTCTCCTTTTCGGTTTCGTTAATACACATAAAATATATCATACCCTAAGGGAAAATGCAAGCATATTTGACAAAGAGCACCGCTTGTTTTTTTTGGCAGGATTCTTTGCGGAAGAATTTCCCTCTCTGACATAAAAAACAGCATGGCCCCGCAGAAAGGCCATGCCGTTGAGAAGGTGGAGAAAACAGGCGATTCAGGCGGTCTTCCGGGTGTAGAGGGAAATCTCACTGACCAGGAAGGCGGCGGCCATCAGGCCCACAAAGATAAAGAACTTGGGGTCGAACTGCTTTTCATCGATGCCGTACATCACATCGACCACGTACCAGTAGCACTTATGGACGAACAGGGCGATGGAGACGCCGGAGGCGGCAGTCACCACAGCGGAGGCAAGACCGTACCGCTTCAGCGCCACGCAGAGGGCGCACAGCACAGCGCCGCCCACCAGGAGCCAGAAGACCACAGCCGAGAAGTTGTCCTTGTGGCTGGACTGAGCCAGGCCAAAATAGCCGCCCACATACTTGTAGTAAGCGCCGGCTGCCAGACAGAGAAGCGCAGCAGCAATCACTGCGTAGAAACCGAACTTTTTCTTGGGATTGCTCATAAAACGAACTCCTTTCCGTTTTTTCAGCGTGGAAAACAGGGAGGCCCATTTTCCCCATGAATCAGCAGATGCCGGGGGAAAGCATCCATCCCCGGCTGCGGACCGCATTCCGCCGCCGGAAAGCAGAGTATCCCAACTCACACTATCTATATTATGACACAGCCGAAGGGCGGATGCAATCTCATTTCACGATTTTTCCGGCGCTTGTTCCGGCAAAAGAGGATATGGCGTCAAACAGAATCGGATATTTGACTTTTAAATGGTATTGACGAAGGAATTCGGCCGTGAAAAGAAGATTATCATGTTCACGAAGTAAATCAGACCATATGCGACAAGGCGCTTTTCACAGCCGGCGTTTTGGTATAATATATACAAAGAATATGGTCGTTCGTCGCTTTTTTTCGGCTGGCATCCGTCGGGAAGGGGCGGCGCTGCGGCCATCGCAGCGGGCCCCGCATGGCCCAATGCGGTCTGTTCTGAAACTTCTGCCTGTGAAAGGAGAATTCATCCATGAAGCCTTCAACGAAAAGAACGTTGAAAAAGGTGTTTCTGAACATCTCGGCTGCGCTGCTCACCATTACCTATGTGGGCAATCTGATTGCAGCGGAGAATGCCGGTCAGATCAACGCCTTTTTGGGCACCTCCACCTCCAAAACCGTCAAAATCGATGAAACATTGGAGGAGGATTATCCCCGTTACTTCGAGAGCACCTTCCAGTCCATTGCCGATCTGAAGGCGGCGGGCCTTGCCAAGGTTCAGGAGGTCGAGGCCGAGGGCATCGTCCTGCTGAAAAATGAGGGCGGCGCTCTGCCTCTGGCCGCCGGAAGCCAGGTTTCCCTCTTCGGCATCACCGCTGTTGATCCCGTCTACGGCGGCACCGGTTCCGGCGCCGTGGACGCCGCCGGCGCACCCAACTACATCGATGTATTCCAGAAATCCGGCCTGTCCGTAAAGAACACCGACCTGATCGACTACTATGCCGAGCAGAAGGCCGATGAAAACCTGGGCCGCAACAACTACGCCATTGGCGAAGGCGCCTGGAAAAAGGTCAAGAGAAACCTGGGCGACGACAATGAGCAGGTGGAAGGCACCGATGCCTTCTTCGTCATCGGCCGTGTGGGCGGCGAAGGCTCCGACATGACGAACGGCGCAGGCAAAGAGGATGCCGGTAACGACGGCGAGGATTACCTGACCCTGAACGAGGACGAGCTGGGGATGCTGGAGGGCCTGAAGGAACTGAAGGACGACGATGTGATCCGCTCCATCACCGTCATCATCAACTCCGCCAACCCCATCTCCACCGCCTTCCTGTTTGACGAGGACTTGGGCGTGGATGCCGCTCTCTGGGTGGGCTCCGTGGGCCAGACCGGCCTGTACGCCGTGGGCGATGTGGTCAGCGGCGCCGTGAACCCCTCCGGCTCTCTCCCCGACACCTGGTGGATGGACAACATGCTCAATCCTGTGATGAACAACTTCGCCGCCTATCCCTACGGTGACTTTGCCACTTACTTCCCCGGCGGCGACACCGCCTTTACTAAGTATGTGGTCTACCAGGAGGGCATCTACTTAGGCTACAAGTACACTGAGACCCGCTACGAGGACGTGGTGATGGGCACCGCCAAGGCGGGTAACTACGATTGGAGCAGGGTTGTCTCCTTCCCCTTCGGCTTTGGCCTGAGCTACTCCCAGTTCCAGCTGTCCGACATGGAGGTCACCAAGTCCGGAGAGGGCCAGGAGGCTGCCTACACCGTGGCGGTCACCGTGAAGAACACCGGCTCCGCCGCCGGTAAGAAGACTGTGCAGATCTATGCCCAGAAGCCCTACACCGATTACGATAGGGAGAACCAGATCGAAAAGGCCAGCGTGGAGCTGGTGGGCTATGGCAAGACTCAGATTTTGCAGCCCGGCGACGCCGAGACGATTACCGTCACCGTGCCGGAATACTACCTGACAAGCTACGATACCTATGGCACCGGCGTCTACATCCTGGAGGACGGCACCTATTTCCTCACCGCCGCCGAGAACGCCCACCAGGCTGTGAACAACATCCTCTCCGCCAAGGGCTACACCACCGACGACGGCATGACCGCCGAAGGCAATGCCGAGCTGGTATACAGCTTCGATCAGACCTTTGACAAGGATACCTACGCCACCTCCTATGGCACCGGAGCGGAGGTCACGCCGCTGTTTGCCGACGCCGACATGAACCGCTACGGTGGCGCCGAGGGCCAGAGTATCGCCTACTACTCCCGCAGCGACTGGGAGGGCACCGTCACCCCCGGCAATGTGAAGCTGAACATGAACGCCCAGATCGCCGCCGATGTGGTGCTGGACGACAGCGATCTGCCCGACGACACCGGCATCGAGTTCCCCAAGATGGGCGAGAACGCCGACTTGCAGCTCATCAACATGATGGACTACGAGTACCACGACCCCATGTGGGACACCTTTATGGATCAGCTGACCTTTGACCAGATGTCCGCCATCACCTGCACCGGCCTGCGGGAAACCGCCGCTGTCCAGGAAATCGGCAAGCCCTACACCGTGGATCACAACGGCCCCTCCGGCGTGACCCAGAAGTACGCCTATCTGGAGTCCGGCAACGGCTACGCCGTGGTGGAAAATGATCCGGACAAGAACACCAAGGGCACCTGCTATCCCTGCAACGGCATCATCGCCGCCACCTTCAACGACCAGCTGGCTCGGGAGGTGGGCGAGCTCATCGGTGAGGACGCCATGTGGGCTGGCTACGCCGGTCTGTACGGCACCGGCCTGAACATCCACCGCACTCCCTACTCCGGCCGTGTGTTCGAGTACTACTCCGAGGACGGCATGCTCACCGGCCTGATCGACACCGCTGAGACGCTGGGTATCCAGTCCAAGGGCGTGTATGTCTACAACAAGCACTTCGTCCTCAACGACCAGGAGGAGAACCGGGCCGGTATCGGCACCTGGTGCAACGAGCAGGCCCTCCGTGAAATCTATCTGCGGGCCTTCGAGCTGCCCATCGTGGATGCCGACGCCAAGTGCGTCATGACCTCCTACAGCCGCCTGGGCGTCCATTGGAGCGGTGCTTACTACAATCTGCTGACCAAGTGGCTGCGGGGCGAGGCCGGTATGAGCGGCTTTGCCGTCAGCGATATGTATGACTACTCCTACATGGTGGGCGTCAACGAGATCGTAGCCGGCAACGACATTCCCGACGGCGAGCTGCTGAGCAACGGATATTCCCTGAAGCCCTACGCCGAGGGCGGCGCTGCTGAAAATGCCGCCGTGGTTCAGGCCATGCGGGAATCCTCCAAGCGGGTGCTCTACACCGTGCTCCACTCCCGTGGCATGGACGGCATCAGCAGCAATATGAAGGTTGTCTCCGTCACCCCCTGGTGGCAGGCAACGCTGAACTACACCGAGTACGCCCTGATTGCTCTGACGGCCCTGGCCGCTGTGCTGCTGATTCTGGACATCGCCGGAATCGGGGGCAAAAAGAAAAATAAGAAATAAACAGGCCTGACTTCTGCCGCACGCAGTACAATGTCTACTGCGTGCGGCATTTTCCTGCCTGGAGACTTGCAACCGGGCGGAAAAAATGGTATAATCTGTCGTAAACGGATTCCAACCCATATTATGGACTTTTTACGGCACGGACAGGCCCTTAAACTGTGCCAATCAGCTGCTGAGGGCAGACATTTGACTGTCCCCGGAAAGGAGAAACGATTTGGTTAGAAAAAGACAAATCCTTTTCATTCTGCTGACAGTGGCAATGCTTGCACAGCTGATGATCATGCCGGCCTGGGCTGCGGAGGATACCATCCCGGCCGAGACGGAAATGCCCACCGAAGCGGAGACCACGGAAGCGACTCTTCCAGAAGAACCCCAGCCCACTGATCCGGAGCGGACGGAAACCGCCGAAACAGAGCCTACAGAACCCACAGAGGCGACGGAGAAACCGACCGAGGAAGCGACAGCGGAGACAGAGCCGGAAGCAGCGGCAAGCCAGGGAATCGGCCCCCGCTGGGAAGTGCCGCATTTTTTCCAGGATGACTATCCCAATGACCGCTGCGGCTGCGGGACGATTGCGTCCCATGGCAGTGGGCTCACCTGCCTTGCCATGGTTGCGACTTACATGACCGGCCACACCTATCTGCCGGACGAATTGGCCGACTACTTTGGCGGCCATGGAGAGAACGATATTCAGCGGCTGGAGTATGCTTCCAGCACGCTGCAATTACCCTGGAAAAGGGCAGAGAATGTCCATGTGACACTTCAGGCCCTGAGAGAGGGAAAGGTAGCCATTGTGCTGATGAACAGCAGCTCCATCTTTACGGAATCCCAGCATTTTATTGTATTGACAGGTGTGACGGCGGAGGGGAAAATCCTTGTAAATGACCCATACGGGCTGAATTATGACCATTGGCTTCTTAAAGACGGGTTCGCCCATGGCTTTGAGGATGGCGAGATTGTGTGCGGGTTCGGTGGCGGATGGATTTATGACAAGGACGCAGTACCGGCTGAGCCGTTTATTTATGTTGAGGAAAAGCCCAATGTAGAATGCCGGTATCCCGGCCTGGAGCTGACCCAATGGGAGCAGGATACTCTCGCAAAGCTGATCTGGCTGGAGGCCCGGGGGGAATCCGCAGAAGGGCAGCAGGCGATTGCGGAGGTCGTCTATAACCGGATGGTCTCTGAGAAATTCCCCAATACGCTGGAAGACGTTATTTTTGCGCAGGGACAGTTCCACACTGTCTCACGTTTGGAGGAAGCAACTCCCTGTCAGGCCCAATATGATGCGCTGGAAGATGCGTTGGAAGGCCCCTATGTACTGCCCATAGAGGTTGTGCATTTCGCTACATATTCGGTAAACGAAAACGTATGGGGCCAGATCGGAGGACATATTTTCTGCTATTCTTCCTGAGAAGGCTGGAAGCATGCAGCGCTTTTGATACTTTGCCATCTGACAGTGAAACGGATATGCACAAATTGTAATTTGGCGGCGAGTCGCCGCAGCCAATTTCGCACGGGGATGGTCTGTAATCGTTACCCCATTATAAGCCCGGTAACGCTTTTGCAGCACGTTGTTGGTTGCTGTGGCGCAGGAGCGCCCAAGGCTCCCCTTACACAGGGGAGCCTCCCTTAGAAGCCTTTCCCCTTCACCACTCAACATTCTGCCCAGAAAGCGTTACCGGGCTGAGTTCGGGGGTAACGATTACACACTCGCCCCGTGCGAATTGTCAGCGGCGACTCGCCGCCA
>JAETOP010000100.1 GCA_021771675.1 Oscillospiraceae bacterium
GTGTCGCCGCACTGCTTCTTTCGGGGTGTCCGAATTTGCACGCCATACTCTTTTTCTAAGGTTTCCTTCCAGTCGGCATCGATGAATGCTTTGTCGCAATAAAGCCAGCCGGGGCGTAAAAATGCGCATTCGCTGGTCATCTGCTTTGCGGCTGTCAGATCATGAACATCTGCACATGACACACTCATGGCTGCTGGAACAGGCAGCCTGGCCGTGCGCTTCTGCGTAAAAGCGTGCAGTTTCACACCGTAATACCACTCCTTTCTCGTGGAATTATAGCTTTTTGCGCACAAATCCCCGGCAACCTTTGCATACCCGGAGCGGCTGCGATGGGCAAGCATAATGGGGCAGGAATCCACCATGTAGATCGTCTGAGCTTCTCCGGATGGCGCAGCCTGCTCCATCCACCGCTCCGCCAGGGCGCGAAAAGCCGGTGCCAGTGCGTTGCATCGTCTGCTGAATGCCTGATACCTGGGCAGCTTTGGAAACCATTCAGACAAATGGTTTTTGGTATAGTTGTAGATCGCCTTCTGCTCGAATCTCCGCTGGCTGATGCCCCACAGGTAAACGGTAATACACTCCTCATCAGTAAATTGGGGACGGAAATTGTTGCTTTGGCGTTGCATTTCTCTTTCGATTATGCTACTATTGTCGCAGACAGCGCAATATAGCGATATGAGTTTTGTTTGCCACATACTTACATTCTCTGCTATGTTGCGCTGTTTTTCTATACCCTTTTTAACCCTTGATTCGCATCAGCGCTTCCAGGCCGGTGGCCTTGGCGTACTCCGCCGGGGTGGCCCCCTTGGGGACGGCGTGGACGTGGGAATTCTTCCCCCGGCGGTAGTAGGCCGCCTCCTGCTCCGTCAGCAGAGGGAGGAGCTTGTCCGCATAGGCGGCCTGAGCCGGGGCCTTCACCATGGAAATGGTGTCGTGGTGGAGCTGGGCCACCGTCCTCTCCCCCTGGGCGCAGAGGTAGCTCCGGCACAGCAGCTCCCACACCCCGTCTCCCATGTGGGCCAGGCCCAGGTTGGAGATGGCGTCGATCTGCTGCCGGGAGAAATTCATTTGAAAAAGGTTTTCCACAGCTTATCCCCTCGCTTCACAAGATATTGGGCGCACAGCCCGGTGAACAGGCCAGTAAAGATGCTGATGACGATCATCACAGGCAGATAGATCAGCAGTCCTGCCGTCCGGGTGATGGCAATGGCGGCGATCATCTGGCCCACGGAGTGGGCGATGGCCCCCAGGCACCCGGCGGCCCAGAGCTGATTCTCTTTTAGTATTTTTCGCAGACCGATGGTCGTGAGAATAGCCAGACCGCCCCCGGCGGCGGAGTAAAGAATTGTGCTGAAATTTCCGGCGAACACCGCCCCCAGAAACACCCGGCAGGCCAGCACCGCCGCTCCCGCCCCGGGGCCGATGGTGAACACGGTAAACACGGTGACGATGTTGGAAAGCCCCAGCTTTACCCCCGGAATGGGAACCACTGGGGGAATTTGGGCCTCAATCATGAAAATCGTCAGGGCAATGGCGGTAAGCAGCCCCAGACGGGTAATGTTCTTTGCTTTCATTTGAATCCCCTAAGTGCACATGGCGAGAAATTCCTCTTCGGAGATGATTTTGGTGCCGAATTTGGCGGCCTTTTGATTTTTGCTGCTGCCGGAATCCTTGTCGTTGGTGATGAGGTAATTGGTCTTGGCGCTGACGCCGGAGACGACCTTGCCCCCCAGCTTCTCGATCTGCTCCACCAGGGCGTCCCGGTTGGGGAAGTGGAGGAGCTTTCCGGTGATGCAGAAGCTCTGCCCGGCCAGCCCGGCGGGGGCGTCTTCGGCGGGCGTCTCGTCGGCAATGTTCAAAAGCGCGGTCAGCGGCTGAATGCGGTCCATGCTTTCCTGGACAAAGCGGTTGATTCCGGTGCTCAAAATTTCGCCGAAGCCGTCCAGCGCTGTCCAGTCGAAATCCTCCTGGGCCAGTTCCAAAAACGTTTCCAGGGGATTCCCCCTTTTGGCGGCAAAGCAGTGGGCGGCCAGGAGCTTGGCGTTGTTCTTGCCGATGCCCGGAATGCCGATGGCGGTGAGCACATTGCTCAGGCGGCAATTGCGGCTTTCCTCAATGGAGGAGAGCAGACCCTCCACGCTCTTCTTGCCGAAGCTGTCCAGGGCCTCCAATTCCTCCCGGTGCTCTGCCAGACGGTAAATATCCTCAAAATCCCGGATGAAGCCACGGCCGATCAGGGCATTCAGCCGCTCCTGGGACAGACCCATGATGTTCATGGCGTCCCGGCTGACAAAATAGGCCAGCTGATCCAGCCGGATGGCGGGGCAGTCGGGGTTCACGCAGTAGAGCATCTCCCGGCCGTTGTCGTTGCGAAGCTCCAGTTCCCTGCCGCAGCTGCCGCAGCGGGTGGGGAAGACGTAACTGCCAGAGCGGGTCAGGTTGTCCGTGACCATGGGGATGATCTGGTTGGCCTTGATGACGGCGATGGTGTCCCCCAGGCCCAGCTCCAATTCCTTGATGATGCTCACATTGTTCAATGAGGCCCGGGATACGGTGGTGCCGTCGATCTCCACCGGGTCGAAAATGGCCACGGGATTCACCTGGCCGGTGCGATTGGTGCTCCACTGAATCTCCCGCAGGACGGTTTCGTTCCGATCCTGGTAGAATTTGAAGGCCAGGGAGTGCTTGGGGTGGTGGCCGGTGCTGCCAAGGCTTGCGCCGTAGGAAACGTCGTCGAAGCTCCCTACCAGGCCGTCGATGGGGTAGCCCAGGGCGGCGCACTCCTGTTGAAGCGCCTCCATCTCCTCTTTCAGGGCCTCCTGCCGCTCCTGCTCGGTTTCAAACTGATTTCGGAGGAACCGGTGGGGCACCACCTGGAAGCCCAGGGAGGACAGGAAGGCGAAGCTTTCGCTGTAGGTGGCGGTTTCCGGGAGGGAAACCCCCGCCTCGTCCACCGCCCGGTGGAGCTTCCAGGCGATGAAGCGCACGTTCCGGCGGGCGGCAATTTTGCTGTCCAGCTGACGGACGGTGCCGCTGACCAGGTTCCGGGGATTCTTGTACTCCGTGTTCTCCCGCCGGATGATCTCCCGGAAGGTGGGGTAGGTGATGATGCACTCCCCGTCCAGAATCAGCTCCCCGGTGAAGGGAATGCGCTGGGGCAGATTGATGAAGGTGCGGGCATTGTGGGTGATGTCTTCGCCCACCTCGCCGTTGCCCCGGCTCTCGGCGCTGACGAGCACCCCATCCCGGTAGAGCAGGGAGGCGGTGAGCCCGTCCATCTTCCCCATAAGATTCAGGGGCTTCCCCTGAAAATAGGCAGAAAACTCCTGGATGCTGGTGGTCTTCCCCAGGGACAGCAGGGGGTGGTTGTGAGAAACCTTCCGGAGCTTGCTCACAACGCCGTAGCCCACGGTGGCGGTGGGGGAATTGGCGTAGACGATGCCGGTTTCCCGCTCCAGGGCCGCCAGCTCGTCAAAAAGGGCGTCATATTCCTGGTCGGAAACGAGGCTCTCGTTTTTATTGTAGTAGGCGTCCCGGTATTCATTCAGGCGATCTACCAGCTGCTTCATTTTGTCCATATCGCAAATCTTCCTTTCCCAGCATCGTAGAGGGCAAAGCCATATTTCACTTGCAGAGCAAATTTCACAAATCCCGCAAGGAATTTATTTCACTGAAAAGGAACAACCCTTGCCTGACAGCAGGCAAAGGTTGTTCCTTTTCTGGAGCAGGATACGGGAATCGAACCCGCCTCTGTGGCTTGGGAAGCGACCATTCTACCAATGAACTAATCCTGCATGTTCGATTGGCTGTATTATAGCAGATGCTTTTCAAAAATTCAACCATTTTTTGTCACTTGGAAAAAATTCTTTCTGATTGTCGGTTTCCCCTGACCCTCTAGGGGAGCGTGCCCAAAGGGAGAGTCTTCGGCGCCGTAAGCGCCAGCCACGGGGGCTTCGGGAGAGAAAATGACGGAAGGGAAGCGCCATCCTTCAAAAAGCGGGTGGAACGCCTGGAAGGGCGGAGGCAATTTCCAGGGGCGCTGTACGTTGGCAGAAAAACGGATGTTTTCCAGCGGCGTCCAACCGGCGGTTGTGAAAATACCCAAAAGGCCCCCAAAAAGGGTGCTTTGCCCGGTGAAAATTGTAGAACAAAACAAAATTCGCTTTTGAAAATTAACTGAGGGTTGATTTATGAAGAACGCTGTGCTAAAATGAATTCAAATCATTTGTGAGAATGATTTCAGCGGAAACTGGGCTTCCTTCCCAGCTTCCGTGAAAAATTCAAAGGAGGAAAAGAAAACATGAAGAAACTTCTCGCAATCGTGCTGGCTCTGGCCATGGTTCTTCCGATGGTTCTGAGTGCATCTGCCCAGTATCCCGCTCTGGAAGAAAAGGATGACCAGCAGCTCTACGATGAAAACCTGGGCGAATTCTATGACATGTACATGGAAGCCCTGGAGTGCATGGACGTAGACCAGCGCTACGCTCTGGAGGCTCTTGCTGAGGCAAAGCTGCTGGAGTCCAGCGTCCTGCTGCCCACCACCTCCAACTATGGCAACTACGGCATCGGCCGCTCCGTTCCCAAGACTGCCAACGGCACTCTGTGGGGCAACGACTCCGACCGTCAGTACTCCATTCTGGTGACCAAGGAACTGATCAAGGCCACCGACCGGGATGCCCTGAAGGCCATGTGGATGGAAGCTCCCGACGCCGCTACCTATGTGGCCGAGGCCAAGGCTTACCTGGCTGAGAACGGCTACACCATGGAAGATGAGTACAAGTACCCCTCCTCCTCCGATCCTCAGACCTGGGACGCTCTGAACACCTACCTGCAGGCCGACTCCCGTCCTCTGGTTCAGCTGTGCGACGGCCTGATGATGTACGACATCAAGAACGTGCAGCAGCCCGCTCTGGCTGAGAGCGTTGAAGAGAACGAGGACATGACCGTCTTCACCTTCAAGATCCGTCAGGGTGTGAAGTGGGTTGACTCTCAGGGCCGTGAGATCGGTGAAGTCACCGCTGACGACTTCGTCGCCGGTATGCAGCACATGCTGGACTGCCAGGCTGGCCTGGAGTGGCTGGTTGACGGCCTGATCGTGGGCGCCAGCGAGTATATGAGCGGCGAGACCACCGACTTCGCCGACGTGGGCGTGAAGGCTCTGGATGACTACACCCTGGAGTACACCCTGTGCGATTCCACTCCCTACTTCCTGACCATGCTGTCCTACAACATCTTCTTCCCCATGAACCGCGCCTTCTTCCTGAGCCAGGGCGGCGCCTTCGGTGTGGATGAGTTTGCCGCTGCCAAGGAATCCTCCAACTACAAGTACGGCACCTCCCCCGACACCATCGCCTACAACGGCCCCTTCCTGGTGAAGAGCTACACCGAGCAGAACACCATCGTGTTCGAGGCTAACCCCTCCTACTACAACCCCGACATCCTGGGTGTGCACACCCTGACCTGGAAGTATGACGACGGCACCGACAACACCAAGACCTACAAGGACATGGTTGTCGGCGACATCACCAACGCCGGTCTGAACACCGCCACCATGGAGATCGCCAAGGCTGACGGCCTGTTCGACGATTACGCCTATGTTTCCGAGACCGACGCCACCAGCTTCGTTGAGTGGATGAACATCGACCGCAAGGCCTATGCCAACTACAACGATGCCAACATCGCTGTCTCCACCCACACCGAGGATCAGAAGGTTCTGGCACAGGCTGCCATGCGGAACGTCCACTTCCGCCGCGCTGTCCACTACGCCATCGACCGCGCCACCATGGTGGCTCAGCGGAAGGGCGAGGACCTGAAGTACAACTCCATGAACAACGCCTATATCCCTGGCAACTTCGTCTACCTGAGCAAGGAAGTCACCGTTGACATCAACGGCGAGTCTGTCACCTTCCCCGCCGGCACCGCTTACGGCACCATCCGTCAGCGTCAGCTGGAGGCCGATGGCAGCCACATCAAGTCCTTCGACGAGGAGACCGGCCTGGGCACCGGCTACGACGGCTGGTACAACCCCGAGGTCGCTGTTGCTGAGCTGAACATCGCCATCGAAGAGCTGGCCGCTCAGGGCTATCCCATCAGCGCTGAGAACCCCGTCCGTCTGGACATCGCCAGCTTCACCGGCAACGACAGCTTCAAGAACCAGGATCAGGCTCTGAAGAAGAGCGTTGAGGAAGTCCTGGGCGGCGTGGTCATCGTTGACATCGTGCCCTGCGACACCCAGAAGGATTGGCTGGATGCCACTTACTATCCCAACAACGGCGACGAGATGAACTTCGACATCGGCAACAACGGCGGCTGGGGCCCCGACTACGGCGATCCCAAGACCTACCTGGATACCATGCTGCCCGGTGCCAACGGTATGTCCAAGAGCTTCGGCCTGTTCTAAGGATATTCTGAATCCGGCTGCCCGGGGATTCTTCCCCTGGCTCCCGCCGATTCATCAGAGCCTTCCAGATCGCATCCCTGCGATTTCCTGGCCAAAAAAATAATGAAGGTCGGGGGCCGGATCCCAAATGATCCGACCCCCGACTGACCAGTAAAGCGAGAGTGATATTATGACGAAATATGTGGTAAATCGGCTCCTTCGCGGCTTCCTCTCGGTTGCGATCATGGTGATTATCGTCATGGTGATGATTTTTACGCTGATGGATCGACAGTTGATTTTTGCGGCGGACCCTTTGTTCAGCAAAAAGACATTTAATGCGAAGGAGACTTATCTGTACAGCAAGTGGGAAGAGTATGGGTATCTGGACTATGTGCCCTACGCCGACTACCTGCTGCAATTGACCAAGGACGGCACCATCACCGAGGAAACCCGGGCGGAGGCCGTGAAGCTGGGCCGCACCCCGGAGAAGGATTCGGAGCTCACCGCCCAGTATGTGAAAGAGTTTGAAGAATACTATACCTCCCGCGGCTATGGCGTCAAGCGGCTGGATACGGTGATGAACGGCAAAAAGGTGGCCAACGGTGGTCAGGCCGCGCTGTTTGCCTATAAGGATAAGCCGATCTGGGACCGGGCGCTGAACTATTTCACCGGTATTCTGGAATTCGACAACATCCACCGGGTGGAAGAGGACATCGGCGAGAGAAAGCTGACCTTCACCCTCCATGACCCCGCTTACGGCGGAGAAAAAATCTCCCCTGCCATTTTAGGCAATGGCACACAGCACAAGTACCTTCTGTACTGCGACAACCAGTTCCCCTTTATTCACCAGAATTTTGTCACCCTTCACCTGGGCAAATCCTTTGTGGTCAACCAGGGGATTGATGTTTTTGATACAATGACCCGCACCCAGGGCGCTTATGTTACCAGCACCGTCACCTATCCCACGGGCTTGGTGGAGGAAAGCGCTGACGATCTGCACACCGCCACCTATGTGGCCGGCTCCCTGGAGACCGGCGAGCTGCTCTATGGCCCCCGCTATACCGACGACTACACCCAGACCAGCACCGTGAAGAACGGCTCGTCCAAGATGGGCTATTCCTTCCTCTTCGGCGTCCTGGCCGTGATTCTGGCCTATGTCATCGGCCTGCCCCTGGGCGTGCTGATGGCCCTGAAAGCGGATAAGCTCTTCGATAAAATCTGCACCTTCTATATCGTGTTCATCACGGCGGTGCCCGCGCTGTCGTATATCTTCATGGTGAAGACCATTGGCTATGCCCTGGGCATCCCCACCTCCTTTGATCTGGAATCCACCAACAAGATGATGTACCTGCTGCCCATCATCTCCCTGGCCATGCCCAGCATTGCCCGGCTGATGCGCTGGATGCGCCGGTATATGATCGACCAGAAGAATTCCGACTATGTCCGCTTCGCCCGCTCCAACGGCCTGACCGAGGGCGAGATTTTCCGCAAGCACATCATGCGCAATGCGGTGGTTCCCATTGTCCAGGGTATCCCCGCCAGCGTGCTGTTCAGCCTGGTTGGCGCCTTCTACACGGAGAAGGTGTATTCCATCCCTGGCACCGGCGGACTGATGGTCACGGCCATCCAGTCCTATGATAATAACGTGATTGTTGGTGTTTGCCTGTTCTATGGCCTGCTCAGCGTAATTTCCCTGGTTCTGGGCGATGTGCTGATGGCAATGGTAGACCCCAGAATTTCCTTCAACACGAAAGCCAGGTGAGTCAAGATGAATCAAAAGTATGTGAATATCGATGATTTGGGGCTGTCCGAGGAGGAGCTTTTCTCCTTGCACCCCCACAGCGACGAGGAGGCGGAGCGGATTACTGCCCCCCGCTATTCCTACTGGAAGTCCGTGTTTCGGGTGTTCTTCCGGAAAAAGATCAATATCTTTGTGTTGGTGCTGCTGCTGGTGGTGGTGGCCTTCGCCTTCATCTATCCGCCCCTTTCCGGGTATGACGAATTCGCCAATCTGATGGACTCCACTGCCAAGCATCTGTCCCCCGCCGCTGCCATGGAGAAATTTGGCTACAACATCCACTGGGTTCTGGGCACCGGCAACGCCGGCGGCTCCACCTTTGACGCTGTTTGGGACGGCGCCCGGCTCTCCATTGCTCTGGCCCTGGTCTGCGCCCTGATCAACATGACTGTGGGCGTGATCGTAGGCGCTCTGTGGGGCTACTCCAAGCGGGCGGACAAGGTGATGCTGGAACTGTACAATGTGGTGGGAAACATCCCCTACCAGCTGCTTTGCTCCGTTCTGGTGCTGATTTTCCGGCCCCGGTTCTGGACCATGGTTTTCGCTCTGACCATCACTGGCTGGCTGCCTATTGCCCATTTCTTCCGCACCCAGGTGCTGATTATCCGGGATCGGGAGTATAATCTGGCCTCCCGCTGCCTGGGTACCCCCACCCTTCGCATCGCTACCAAGAATCTGCTGCCCTTCCTCACCTCTATCATCGTCACCCAGGCAGCAGTGGAGATTCCCAGCTATATCGGTATGGAAGTGTTCCTGGCCTTTATCGGCCTGGGCCTGACGGACAATACTCTGGGCAAGCTGATTACCAATGCCCAGAGCGCCATGCTCACCCCCGGCTGGCAGATGGAATTCTGGAGCCCGGTGGTGCTGGCTTCCATCATTGCCATTGTGCTGTACGTGGCCGGACAAAATCTGGGCGATGCGTCCGATCCCAGATCCCACATGATGTAAGGGGGCTGGAAAATGGAAGAGAAAAAAGTATTGCTATCCGTCCAGGATCTGGTGGTCAAGTTCCACGTCCGGGGCAGAATCCTCACTGCCATCCGGGGTATCTCCCTGGATATTTATGAAAATGAGTCCATTGCAATTGTAGGCGAGTCCGGCTCCGGCAAGAGCGTGTTTACCAAGACCTTTGCCAACATGCTGGATTCCAACGGGTTTGTGGATCAGGGCAAGATCATCTTCTCTGATGACAGCTTGGCAGACTTCGTTGTGAATCTGGGGGAAGCCCAGAACAGGAAAATTCGTTCCATTGCCGAAAAGCTCAATGAATACTCCAAGCTGGAAAACGGAGCGGATATTTACAAGCAGATGAAGTGTCTGGAAACTGAGGCCAAAAGCCGGGCCAGCCTGTCCCCCGAGGAGGAGGAGAAGCTTGCCAAGGAGCTGGACGACCTGAGATACGACCGGGCGGAGACCTTCAACAAAAAACTCACCCTGGATCCGAAGAAGGAGCGGGAGGAGAACCGGCAGGCCGCCGCAAGACTCTCCGAGCTGGATCGCCAGATTAAGGCCCTGGAGGATCGGAAGCAGGCCACCATCAAGGCCCGTGCCAAGCAGGCCCGGCAGGACAGCGCCTACCGGGAGCAGTACGCCAAAAAAATGGCGGAGCTGAAAAAAGAGTACGAGACCCGGTGCGCCGTGGCAATTACCCAGGAGCAGAAGGACCGGAACCTGGAAATCGCCAAGGAGGTCTATCTCTCCATCGGCCGCTATGACGTGATCACCCGCCAGAAAATCCTGACCAAGCTCATGTCCTGCCTGAAAGAGGCCATGCGCCAGGGTCTGGACTTGAACAATGACACCGTCCGCAACGACGTGTTCGCCCCCGCCATCTTCCGGGTGAAGCTGCTGGACGAGACGCCGGAGAAGCTCCACGGAAAGTGTATCTTTGATCTGGCCAATGTGAAGTATGCCAAGGACCTGTCCCAGGTTCGGGGCAAGCGGATCGCCACTGTGTTCCAGGACCCCATGACCTCCCTGAACCCCATCATCACCATCGGCGAGCAGATCACCTCCATCATCCTCAAGCACCAGGACTGCTCCGAGAATGAAGCCAGAATCCGGGCCATCGAGCTGATGAAGAAGGTGGGCATCCCCAACGCCGAGAATCGGTTCGACGACTATCCCTTCCAGTATTCCGGCGGTATGCGTCAGAGAATCGTTATTGCCATCGCCCTGTCCTGCCAGCCCAAGATTCTCATCTGCGACGAGCCCACCACCGCTCTGGACGTGACTATCCAGGCTCAGATTCTGAAGCTCATCAAGGATTTGCAGAAGGAATTCGGCTACACCATCGTCTTTATCACCCATGACCTGGGCGTGGTTGCCAACATCGCCGACCGGGTGGCCGTGTTGTACGCCGGCCAGATTGTGGAGCTGGGCACCGTGGAGGATGTGTTCTACGACCCCCGGCATCCCTACACCTGGGCCATGCTGTCCAGCCTGCCCCAGCTTGCCCAGCGGAACACCGAGCTCTATTCCATTACCGGCACACCGCCGTCATTGTACAATTCCATCGTGGGCGACCCCTTCGCCCCCCGGAACCCGTACTGCCTGAAAATCGACACGCTGCTGGACCCGCCCATGTTCCAGGTTTCCGAGACCCATTTTGCCAAGACCTGGCTCCTGGACCCCAGAGCGCCTAAGATCGAAAAGCCCCAGGCCATCCAGAATCTCCATGAGAAGCTTCTGGCAGCCTTCAATATCTGACAAGGAGGTTATGCATCGTGAGTAATGCGCAAGAGGCAACTGCCAAACATTTTCCGGAGCATGGCCCCATTGACCCGGCGACCGGCAAGGAAGTTCTGGTCTCCCTGAAGAATGTGGACATCACCTTCGGCAAGGGAGATAAAGCCTTTAAGGCGGTGAAAAACGCCTCCTTCGACATTTACAAGGGGGAGACCTTTTCCCTCATCGGTGAGTCCGGCTCCGGCAAGACGACCATTGGCCGTGCGGTAATCCGGGTCAATCCCTGCTCCGCCGGTGAGATTCTCTACAAGGGCGTCCGCATCTCCGGCAAAATTCCCAGAAGTTTGGACAGGGAGGTCATCCGCAATGCCCAGATGGTCTTCCAGGACCCTGCCGCTTCTCTGAACGAGCGGGCCACCGTGGACTATATCATCTCCGAGGGACTGTACAATTTCCACCTGTTCAAGGATGAGGCCGACCGGGTGGCCAAGGTGGACAACATCATCAGGGAAGTCGGGCTGCTCCCCGAGCACCTGACCCGGTATCCTCATGAGTTTTCCGGCGGCCAGCGGCAGCGCATCGGTCTGGCCCGGGCCATGGTCATGGAGCCGGAGTTCGTGGTGGCCGACGAGCCCATTTCCGCTCTGGACGTTTCCATCCGGGCCCAGGTGCTGAACCTGCTGAAAAAATTCCAGAAGGAGCAGGGCACCACCTACCTGTTCATCGCCCACGACCTGTCCATCGTCCGGTTCATTTCCGACCGGATCGGCATCATCTACAAGGGCGAGATCGTGGAGATCGCCGAGGCAGAGGAGCTTTTCGACTACCCCATGCACCCCTACACCCACAGCCTGATCTCCGCCATTCCCATTCCCGACCCGGTGCTGGAAAAGAACAAGGAGCTGTTCACCTACGACCCCAGCATCCACGACTATTCCGTGGACAAGCCGGAGATGGTGGACATCGGCCACAACCACTTTGTCTACGGCAACAAGGCCGAGATCGAGCGGTATAAAAAGCTCCGGGCCGAGGGCAAAAAGGTGAAGTCCATCACCATTCTCACCCCCGAGGAGAAGGCAAAGCGGGAGGCCGAGCAGGTTCAGGAGCCCATCCATCAGGAGGCGATCCTGGATCGTCCCCTCCACGATACCGGCAGCTTCTGGTATCGAATCCTGGCATTCCTGCTGCCCATCCTGGGCCTTTTGGTGGGCCAGGTGTTCAAGGGCAGGAATTATCTGCGGAATTTCCGTGCACTGAAAAAAGGCGCCATTGCTGGCCTGATTTTCCGGCTGGTGCTGATCGTGATTTTTATCCTGTTGCTGGTAATTTCCATTGTTTGACGCTGCGCCCCCTCTGCCAGGAGGGGGCGCCGAACTATAGATTGCCCCTTGGCAATTTGAAAGGAGTCCATCATGTCTCGTGACGCCAGAAGAAAAGACCCTGCCCCCCAGCCCAAGATCAAGCTGGAACTGCGGGAGGGGCATTACACCCTCCGGCTGATTTGTGTGGGCGTGGCCCTGCTCGTGGCAGCGCTGGCCTTTGCCTCCGTGCTGAATAGTCCCACCCAGGTCAAGTCCGGGTGGCAGCAGATCATGCCCCAGAATTCCGTGACCCCGGCAGGGCAGGAGTTTCTGCTGTGCTATAACCTGGGCCAGACGGAGCAGAAGCCCGAGCAGGAGCTTACCGATTTGGTTGCCTGCTATACCGGATTGCTGGATCAGGGCTACCGGGTGCTGTCCAATACGGAGCAGACTGACTGCGTGAATCTGCGCACCCTAAACCGGCAGCCCAACACCGCCCTGGCGGTGGACGATATGCTGTACAATGCCCTGAAAATCTGGGAGGAGTCGTCCAGCCGGCTGATCTATTTTGCGCCCCTGATGGATCAGTACTACGGCCTCTTCGCCAGCAGCTATGACCATGAGGCGGAGGTGTTTGACCCGGCCCATTCCCAGGAGGCGGCGGACTTCGCCCGGGAAATCGCCGCCTTTGCCGCCGACCCGGAGGCAATACAGCTGAAGCTGCTGCCCCAGAACACGGTGCGGCTGGAAGTTAGCCCGGAATACCTGGCTTATGCCAGGGAGCACCAGGTGGAAAGCTTCCTGGATATGGGCATTGCGCTGAACGCGTTCGTGTGCGACGTGGTGGCAGAGGGGCTGACCCGGCAGGGCTTTGTAAACGGCTATGTCACCAGCTTCGACGGCTATACCCGGGCCATGTGCACGGATGAGTTCGCCCTGAGCGTGTTTGACCGGGTGGACGGCCAGGCCCGCCAGCTGGGCACGGTGCTCTATCACACCCCCGGAGCGGTGGTCTCCTGCCGGGCCTTCCCTATTTTGGAGGGGGACGCGGCGAACTACTTCACCTATTCCGACGGCACCGTCCGGGCCCCCTACCTGAACGACCAGGGGCAGCTCCACTGCGCCGCCGCCAGCCTGAACACCTTTTCGCCCACCCTCAGCGCCGGAGCCCTGGCCCTGCGGACCCTGGCCGCCTACGCCGGGGAGGACCCTGCGTTCCCAGGGCTGGAAGACCTGTCCTGGGCGGCGGGAGAAAATCAGCAGATCATCTTCCACGGTGATGAATTCACGCTTTCACAGTGACAAATGCCCCCGGCCGACGCCGGGGGCAAAATTGCTGCCTTATATGATAATTTGGCGGCAAGCCCAAGGGAGTTACCTGCCGCTGGGGAATGCCTTTCCCCAGACACAGTTTGCATTGCCCGCCATATGGCAGCGGAACGATCAATAAGACTCTTGAAAAAAATTATAAAGGATTGTATAATGACTGTGTATAGCAGAAAAAGGAGAAAAGGAGGCACAGACGGTGAAGCGATCATTGGGACTTCGGCGCGGGGCGGCAATACTGGTGCTGCTGGCGCAGCTGGTGATGGTCACTGGCTGCGCCAGTGATACGGCGGCCCTGCCTGCTTTAGCCTCCTCGCCTGTCGGGAGTTATGTTATCCCCGCATTCCAGGATGCTTCCTTTCATTCGGAGCGGGCCAGGGACTGCGGTGCGCTGAAGGTGGATGACGCTGCCCTGAGTGAGGGGGTTGTGGCTGTCAGCGCACAGAGCGGCAGCCGCCTGAAATTCCAGATTATCTGCGGGGACATGAAATACAATTACGATCTTCCCAACGATGGTGAGGCTACGGTTTTTCCTCAACTTCAGCAATGTGAAGTTTGAAGTGGTGGACGGCTACATGGAGATCACGCCTGTGACCGATGAAGTGGTGGTAACCATCGAGGGCCATACCGGCAGTGCGGTTTATGACGGTGA
>JAETOP010000219.1 GCA_021771675.1 Oscillospiraceae bacterium
ATCGTGAACACTCTTTTTGAGCAAGGCAGTACCTGATTTTTGTTACCCCCCGCCGCCGAAAAATGACAAAATTTCTTCGGCGTTTTCTTACAATTTCATATCGGCGTTGACAGCTGGCCCCCACCCTGCGGACTTCGTGGATCAGCTTCGGCACGTCAACGGAGGGGGCCTCCCTGATGACAGCGCCGCTGATGCACTGCCGGATAAACCGCTCACGGGAACCTCTTACCTTGCTGACTTTTTCGTTGAGGTCAGCAAGCTCCTCGTCAGACAGGCGGATGATGATTTGGTTGGTTCTGCTTCGCATAGATTCTCCTTCCTCCGGGGTCATAGGGGCGGCAAGCCCCTGTCAAGCGGTATTGTGATATCACAATACGTTGCTTGCTAAGGTTGTACCACTTCCGCCCCGACGTATTTTGCGGGTGCGTCCCCGCCGCCCCGGTTGTTTTTTCAGCCGGTGAATTTTGGGAGAACACGCCCAAAGCACGTCACTCGACCCGGCGAACGTCACCCTCCCGGAGCAGGTTCCGCCCCTGGTTGGCGGCCATGAACCGCTCCAGCGTGTTCCGGCGGATGATGGCTTTCCGGCCTACTTTCAGCACCGGCAGCTTGCCCCAGTCTACCAGCTTTCGCATGGTGTTCCGCCCAATACCCGTACACTCGGCGGCTTCCTCGATGGTCAGCCCCATTTTAACTGCGCTCATTCTGCACGCTCCTTTCCACTGCACTCTTTTTGCAACTGCAACACCGTTATTATACTTAATTCGCCGCTGTTTGTCAACTCGTTTTAAGGCGCCTTAAAAAATCTTTTTGAAAATAAATGAAAAATAAGGTTGCAATTCAAATTCAGCTATGCTATACTCATACTCAATAGGAGGTGAACTTCTTGGATAACGCAGAAATGCTCACTCCAAAAGAGGTCGGCAAACGTATTAAAGAACGCAGAAATGAAATCGGTATCTCCATGCCGGAGCTTGGGCGGCGGGTGGGGGTCAACAAATCCACCATCCAGCGGTACGAAACGGATGGGGTCAATCCCAACCGCAGCATGATTATCAACGGTTTGGCGGAGGCCCTGCAAACCACCCCGGAATGGCTCACGGGTCTGTCCGAGGAAAAAGAAATCAAAGATGAAGATGGTCGAGTCGTTTGCGAGGGCGAAGTCTTAGACCATCTGAATGACTTCTTGGACGCTGTGGCTAAGACGGTACAGCCAGAAATCCAGCAGCGGTTCCTCACATCTACGCTGTGTCTGCTGATTGACCTGTTTTCCGTCACCGCCCAGCACTACGGCAGAACGCTGAACGAGATCGACCGGCTGGCCGGGGATGAAGCCCTCAAAAAATCCATCCAACAGTATACCATCCACGTTGATGACATCATCGTGCCGGTCTATCGCCGGGAGATGGAAGCTCCTATCGAGGATATGAAGCGGTTCCTGGACGGGCTGTTACATATCTTCGACAAAGGGCGTACCAGGGTAGATACAGC
>JAETOP010000101.1 GCA_021771675.1 Oscillospiraceae bacterium
CAGGCCGCTTCCAAAGTGCGCTCTTCTCAGGGCCTGCTCCTGCATATCTTTGGCCGCATTGCGTTCGCAATGTTTACCATTGCTTTTTGGAAAATTTAACCCTTGATTCGCATTATTTATAATAATTAAACATTTTATTTAGCCAAAGCGCCTGAAAATGGTTTTGACGATTCTTTTGGCTGCGCAGCAAGGAAAGTGGGGCGGCAGACAATTATGGGAATAATTTGCGTTTCAAAGGGAATGGCAATAAAATCCTCTTGACAATTGTGCTATAATGAAAAGCAAGTGTTTCTAACGAGCAGATGAACTGGTCAGAATAGGAGGAAGTTTTTTCGTATCTCTGGGACAAGGAAGCGGGCAAAGGTTTCTATTATGACTTGTGGAAGGTGAATCTCTGGAAACAGAGCAGAAGCAGTGCACTGAGTACCACCCCTGCCACTTTTTTGCGAAATAGCGTACAATAATCGATTGGAATTTAACCACTTTTACTGAATGAGGAGGGGCATATCATGAGCGAACTCATGAAATTTGCCAACAGAAGTGAATTTCGGGAATGGCTCAGCGTACACAGCTTGTCGAGCAGCGGTATCTGGCTTTTGTTCGGCAAAGCTGGCGGGCCCAAAACCATAAAAGCGGACGAAGCCCTGGAGGAAGCTCTCTGCTTTGGTTGGATTGACGGGCAGATGGAGAAGATTGATGATAAGACATATAAGAAGTATTTTACTTTGCGCAGAGAAAACAGCAAATGGTCAGAAAAGAATAAGGCGTTAGTGAAAGCCCTTGACGCTCAAGGACTTATGACAGATTTGGGCAGGAAGAAAATAGAGGAAGCCCAAAAAAACGGCCAGTGGGACACGCCAAACCCTCTGGCCGTTATTACAGAAGAGCAAATTGCTCGCCTGTCTGCGTTGCTGGAAGAGTACGAACCCGCCTATACAAATTTTCAAGCCATGTCCCCATCCGTAAAGAAAACATACACACGGGCATATCTTGATGCAAAGACAGATGCCGGACGGGAAAAGCGAATTGCCTGGATGGTGGACAGACTCAATAAAAACCAAAAACCTATGTAATCATTTTGGAGGAGCGGGATTAGGGCTGAATTTGCAGTGCAGCAAACCTTCCTTTACACAAAGAGACGTACAAAAATCCGACCTGCGCCCAGGTCGGATTTGCTGTTTTATGGACACCTGATCTGGATGCGGTTTTCCTCAAGAAAAATCTTGTATTTTGCGGCGGCTGTGCTATACTGGTGGGCGGTACGGTGCTGTGCCAATACGATTCCAGAAAGACAGACGAGGAAGCCTATGGATTACAATACCATTATGGACTTGGCCGCAGACTTGGGCTATGAGCTTTCTATGAGCGGAGCAGAGACTTTTCGAGTGGAGGACAGCATGTCCCGGGTTCTTGCCAGTTACGGCATTGCTTCGGAGGTTTTTTCCATTCCCAATTACCTGATTGTCAGCATTCTTACAGAGACTGGGAAACCTATCACCAGAATGCGCCGCATCGGCTATCACGGAAATAACCTGGATGCAGTGGAAAAGTACAACGCATTGAGCCGGGCAATTTGCAACCAACATCCGCAGCCTGGTGAGGCGATGGATATGCTGGACAGGGTACGTCGATCCGTCCTCTATTATGGCCTTCCCATGTATTTATTGGGGAATTTTCTGGGAGCGGCGGGTTTTTCCATGCTTTTCGGCTGTGGAACAAAGGATATGCTGCTATCTGGCGTCTGCGGTTTGCTTGGAGGCGTGCTCAATCGGTTTATGGAGAGGATGAAAGTGAATCCCTTCTTCGTGACCATTCTCTCTGCTTTTGTAATGGCACTTACCGCCTATGGCCTGAACGCCAACGGACTATCGGGAAATGTGGATGGTTCCATGATCGGCGCATTGATGATCCTGGTGCCCGGCCTCCTGTTTACCAACGCCATGCGGGACATTATTTATGGAGATACCAACTCCGGCATTACCCGCATCGTTCAGGTGCTTTTGATCGCCATGGGAATGGCCCTGGGCACAGCCGTTGCCTGGAATGCGGCAGCCTTTTTGTGGCGGCAGCCGGTAAGTGCAGCGGCGGTGGAGAATTCCCTTTTGGTTACCTGCCTGGGTTCCCTGGCCGGATGCATTGGTTTTTCCATTTTGTTCAATATCCACGGCCCTGGCGGCGCCCTGTGTGCCCTGGGCGGCGTGCTGACTTGGGTTGTATTTGATTTGGTGATCCGATGCAGCGGAAATGAGATGGCCGCCTATTTCTTGGGAGCCTTCTTTGCCTCTCTGTACGCCGAGGTCATGGCAAGAATCCGGAAATATCCGGCAATCTCCTACTTGGTGGTCTCCTTATTCCCCTTGATTCCCGGGGCGGGAATTTACTACACCATGAATTATGCGGTGCACGGCGAAATGGAACGGTTTGCCGCCCAAGGGATGCACACAGCAGCCATTGCGGGAGTTATTGCGGTGGGGGTGCTGCTGGTAACCACCACCGTGCGGCTCTGCTATTCCTGGAAGGAAACTTACCCGGCAAAAAATAGAAATATCTAAATTCTATGGAAAAGGAGCCAAGGCGGGATCGTCTTGACTCCTTTTATAAATCCTATAGCTGAGAAAAGACATTTCCCAGGCTGTCATGTATTACCAAATCTGCCTCCCCATCATAGGGTGTGGCATCTCGGTTAATCAGCACCAGGCGATTGCCCGGATAATAGCGAATCAGGCCGGCGGCGGGATACACCGTCAGGCTGGTTCCCGCAACAATCAGCAAATCAGCAGAACGAATGGCCATAATGCTCTTTTCAATGGTATCCTGATTCAGCCCTTCTTCGTAGAGCACCACATCCGGTTTTACAATACCACCGCAGCTGCACCGGGGTATGTCCTCAGAATCCCGAACGAATTCAGCGGAATAGAATTTGCGGCATTTTGTACAGTAATTTCTCAAAACGCTTCCATGGAGCTCATAGACCTTTTCAGATCCGGCCTTCTGATGGAGGCCGTCGATGTTCTGGGTCACAATGGCGCTGAGCTTCCCCTTCTGCTCCCACTGCGCAAGCGTTTTATGGGTGATGTTGGGCTCAAAGCCCAGCGGCAGCATCTTCTTGCGGTAAAAACGGAAAAAGTAAGAGGGATTCCGAAGGTAAAAGCTGTGGCTGATGATGGTTTCCGGCGGGTACTCAAAGTGCTGGCTGTACAGTCCATCCACACTGCGGAAATCTGGAATACCGGACTCGGTGCTCACACCGGCTCCCCCAAAAAAGACGATTTTTTGACTTTCTCCAATCCACTGCTTCAAAAGCTCAACGCTTGTCATGGTCCTCTTCCTCCATTTCTTTCAGAAGCTTTCTGTCCTGCTTGCTGGAAAGGTCCAATTTTTCATACATATCGGGCCTTCGCTCTTTGGTGCGGCAAAGGGATTGCTTTCTTCGCCATTGGGCGACCTTCTCGTGATTCCCGGAGAGAAGAATGGTTGGCACTTCCCTGCCGTGCCAGACGGCCGGGCGGCTGTACTGGGGATATTCCAGGAGCCCGGCAAAGTGGCTCTCGTCCTGAAAGCACTCCGGGTCGGCCAGAACCCCGGGTACCATGCGGCAAATGGCATCCGTCATGGCCATGGCGGCAATCTCGCCGCCGGTGAGCACAAAATCACCCAAAGAGAGCTCCTCATCCACGCATTCGTCGATGAAGCGCTGGTCGATTCCCTCGTAATGGCCGCAGACGAAAATCAAATTGTCCAGCTTACTCAGCCGGATCGCATCCTTCTGGGTGAAGGTATGACCGCAGGGGGAAAGATAGATGGTGTGCACCGGCCCGGCGGCTTCATCACAGACGGCCTCCCAGCATCGATACAGCGGGTCTGCCTGCATGATGGCCCCACGTCCGCCGCCGTAGGGATAGTCGTCCACCTGATTCTGCTTGCTGGAAGTGTAGTCCCGAATCTGGTGAGTTTCAATGCGGATAAATTCCCGCTCCTGGGCCCGGCCCAGGATACTTTCTGAGAGCACATCTCCCAAGGCATCCGGGAAAAGGGTCAAAATATCAATTCTCATCACTGCGCATTCCCTCAATGATGTTTACCTGCATCCGGTTCCCAGCCAAATCCGTGGAGAGAACAAAGGCCTTTACAGCGGGAATCAGATACTCATGCTCCCCACGCACCACATATACCTGGTTGCCGGGGTAGTCCAGAACCTCTTCGATTTTGCCCAGGAGGGAGTCGCCGCAATATGCCTCCATCCCAATCAATTCGGCGGCAAAAATCACGTCATCGTCCATGTCCTCCCGGTACAGCTCCACGACCTTCCCCCGCAGTGCCTGGGCAGTCTCCACAGAGTCAACTCCCCCAACCTTCAACAAATTGCAGGTCTTCTGCACCCGGCAGGATTCAATTTGGTACTGCTTTCCGTCAATTCGGCAGCGATCAAAATCCAGCAAATCCTCGGGGGAATCCAACCAGGTGAGGATTTTCATCTCGCCCCGGACACCGTGGGTGGTGACGATTTCACCGGCTTCAATAAATGGAAGTTTCATTGGCATCTGCTCCTTTGCAACAACACAAATCAATTGGGGGACATATAAAAAACGAAAATGCGTGACGAAAAACGCCACGCATAGCCGTTTAATCCACGATTTCGACCGTGACCTTCTCGCCGGTGCGCTGGGCAACAGTCTTGATAATGGTTCGGATTTCTTTTGCAATCCGTCCCTGGCGGCCGATCACTTTGCCCATGTCACCTTCGGCAACATGGAGCTCCAGGACTTTCCCTTCCTCGTCTTCCACTTCTTCAACGGTGACGGCATCCGGATTGTCCACCAGGTTTTTTGCCATATACAGCAAAAGTTCCTTCATTGTGAGACTCCTTCAAGGAAATTACAGAACGCCGGCGTTCTTCAGCAGGCCGCGAACGGTGTCAGTGGGCTGTGCGCCGTTCTTGATCCAGTTCTGTGCCTTTTCGGCGTCCACGGTGATGGTAGCGGGCTCGGTCAGAGGATTGTAAGAGCCAATTTCCTCGATGCAGCGGCCATCACGGGGAGAACGGGAATCAGCAACAACAATGCGGTAGTAAGGAGCCTTCTTAGCGCCCATTCTTCTCAGTCGGATTTTAACCATGAGAGTTTCACCTCCATAAATAATCTTAAAATATATCGCAAAGCAAATATGCTTTCAGCGAACCGAATTACAGGCCGGGGAAGCCGCCAAAGCCCCGCATCCTCTTGAGCTTTTTGCCCATGCCGGGAGCGGAGAACTGCTTAATCATTTTCCGCATCTGCTCAAAGGATTTCAGCAGCCGGTTTACATCCTCCACCTTCACACCGGCACCGGCGGCAATCCGCTTTTTGCGGCTGGCACCGATAATCTCGGGCTTCTCCCGTTCCTTGGGGGTCATGGAGAGGATGATTGCCTCTGTGTGGGCCATGGCTTTTTCGTCCAGCTTGACGCCTTTCAGGTTTGCACCCCCGGGCATCTGTGCCAGGAGCTCTTCCATGGAGCCCATGGACTTCATCTGGACCATCTGGTCGTAGAAATCCTGTAGAGTGAAGCGGTTGGATTTCAGCTTCTGCTCCATTTCGGCGGCCTTTTTGGCGTCGTAGGCCTTTTCGGCCTTTTCAATCAGGGTGAGCACATCACCCATGCCGAGAATCCGGCTTGCCATCCGGTCAGGGTGGAACGCCTCAATATCCTCCAGCTTCTCACCAATGCCGGAGAACTTGATGGGCTTTCCGGTGATGGCACGAACGGAAAGAGCCGCACCGCCTCTGGCATCGCCGTCCAGCTTGGACAACATAACAGAGTCAATATCCAGCCATTCATTAAAGGTCTGAGCGGCATTTACCGCATCCTGACCAGTCATCGCATCAACCACCAGCATAATTTCGCTGGGCTTGACAGCTGCCTTGATGTTTTTCAGTTCCTCCATAAGCTGCTCGTCCACATGGAGCCGGCCGGCGGTATCCAAAAACACCATGTCGTACCCCCGCTGGCGGGCATATAATACAGCTTCCTTTGCCGTCTCCACCGGATTCTGGGTTCCACGCTCAAAAACAGGAATTCCCAGCTTCTCACCGCAAACCTTCAGCTGCTGAATGGCGGCAGGACGATAGATGTCACAGGCAACCAGCAGTGGATTGCGCCCCTGGCGCTTCATAAGTCCGGCCAGCTTGCTGCCATTGGTGGTTTTACCGGCGCCCTGCAACCCGACCAGCATCACCACCGTTGGCCCATTGGGATTAAAGGTAATGTGCTTGGTATCGGAACCCATCAGCTTGACCAGCTCTTCATTGACAATCTTGACGATCATCTGGGCGGGGGTCAGGGATTCCAGAACATCAGCGCCAACGCAGCGCTCGGTAACGGATTTGGTAAAATCCTTGCAGACCTTGTAGCTGACGTCAGCTTCCAGCAGCGCCATCCGAATCTCACGCATGGCCTCCTTCACATCAGCCTCTTTCAGCCGGCCCTTGCCGCGAAGCTTTTTGAAGGTATTATTGATTTTTTCCGTTAAGCCTTCAAATGCCATAGTTTACTCCTCAAAGCTCTGGACGGCTTCAACAATCTGAGCAGCCAGAGAAGAAACGGTTTCATCGGGATTGGATTTCAAAATTTCCGCACAGGAGAGAATTTTGCTGAGGGCCCTGCGCACTTCCCTGTCCCGGCGGACACAGCCGGTCTTCTCCTCCATGTTGCGAAGCAGCGTCTCTCCACGGCTCAGGTTGTCGAACACGCCTTGGCGGCTGACACCCAGCTCCTGGGCAATTTCTCCCAGAGATAAATCCTGGTTATAGCGCATATCCAGGCAGGCCCGCTGACGCTCTGTTAAAAGATCACCGTAGTAATCAAAGAGCAACGTCATTTCCAGCGCTTCCATCCAAAGCCTCCTGCGTGTCAAGGCATTCCCCTTGACATCCTGGGGTATTTTACACCATCACAGGAGATTTGTCAAGTATTTTTCCTTGACATTCTTTATTTCACCCGATACCATTTGGAAATCTGGCCGGTTTTCAGGAAGCCAATTCGCTCATAGAGGCGAATGGCCTTCTCGTTGGAGGAGGCCACCTCCAGAGTCATCTGTTGTTGTGGAATCAAAGACTGCATGGCCTTGCACACCAGCTCCCCTGCTCCCGGCTTCATAGCGGCAATGGCGGAAAGCCTGTCCCCCTCCAGCCAGCCGATTCCGAGGATTTCCCCGGATTCATGGATAAAATACGCCCCGCCGGATTTCAGAATTCTTGCCTCGTCTCTTGTCTCCAAGGTGGAGGCGTTATCCACATGCTTCATTTTTTGATTGTACAGCGCTCTCCATCTGGCAACGGTCTGCTCCGTCACCGGGAACATGGAGGGAATCTCTTCCTCACTGAGAAACATGGCGCCCCGCATCCGCCACAGGGTGGTATGCAGAGGATACGCTTCCAGCATGTCATGACCGGCGGCGTAGATTTTTTCCGCACCACAGACCGAGCAGAATTCAATGCAGTCCTGTAGCAGCAGCTCCGGCTCCTGCGTGCTTTGCAGGTGAATAAAAGCCTCCTGCCGGTAGGGTATTTCCTTCAGGATCAAGCTGGCAACTCCATGGGCAGTGGAAAACACCGGGAAATCCTTCATAATTGGCTCCGCTCCTTTTCCGGCTTTGCAAAAATTATTACCGGCTCTGTGTTGAGTGGGTTCATTGTAGCATATCCCGTGGGGATGTCAAGGCGGGCAATTTGTCGAAAGCGGGCAGTATCGCTTGTTTTCTAAACATTCCTTGATTTTTACGGTTAAAAATTTGTGCATATTTCATATATAAAATCTGTTTTGCCACAATAGAAACTTTTCTTTCTTACAATTCTTTTTCAAAAGCGGAACTATCACCCAGATTATGCTTGATTTCTTAATTTTAACGTGTATAATATCCTACGATTCCACTATGGGCAGAAAGGAGGTTGCTGCATGAAGAAGACCATCTGCAAGATCGAGTTCGATACCGAAAACGCAACGCTTATCAAGGCTTATTCCTTTGGTAAGCCGGGCGATCCTGCCGGTTATGAGGAAGATCTTTATCAGGCTCCCAACGGGATGTACTTTCTGCATGTTGGCGGCGGTGAAGAATCCCCCTACCCCGCCGAGGACATTGTCCGTCTTGCAAAGACCAAGCTGAAAGCCTGGATGGAAGCGCATCAGTAATTTTGTGCCGATAAAATTTGTCCACCCCATTTTTGCGGGGTGGACATTTTTTGCATCCTGTGGTATGCTCAGCAAAAAGGAAAGGCGGTGGGCCAATGGACACGGTTTCAATCCATGTGATTGCCCGGATGAAGAGCGATTTTGCCACGAAATTTGGAATTCCCCGGCAGAGCGGACTTGTGGAGGAGCTGCGCTCCACAATCATCTTTCAGCCGGAATACCGCAACGACGACGCCCTTCGGGGCATTGAGGAATACAGCCACCTCTGGCTGGTATGGCAGTTTTCCCAGGCGGTTCGCCAGGGCTGGTCCCCAACGGTTCGTCCTCCCAGATTGGGGGGCAATACCCGCATGGGAGTGTTTGCCACCCGTTCTCCCTTCCGCCCCAATAACCTGGGTCTGTCCTGCGTCCGGCTGCTGGGGGTGGAGCACACAGTGGAATATGGGACGGTTCTTCACGTGGGAGGCGCAGATTTGATGGACGGAACGCCAATTTTTGACATCAAGCCCTACCTCCCCTATTCCGACAGCAGACCGGATGCCTCCGGCGGCTTTACAGATCGGGCAAAGGATTTTCTCCTGGAAGTAAACTTCCCTGCCCCGCTTCTGGAAAAACTGCCGGAGGAAAAGCGGGAGGCCGCTATTGGGGTCCTCTCCCATGACCCCAGGCCCTCTTACCAGAAACAGGAGGATCGAATTTACGGTCTAACCTTTGCGGGCTTCAATATCAAATTCACAGTTCAGGATTCTCTTCTGACGGTTCAGGAAGTGGACTAACGTCCAAATCCCGGTAGGGGTAGACTCGCTCCCATCCGGTCTGGGTCTTTTTGATGCTGCTGCGATGCTGAGCGAGGAGACGATTGATCTGGTATACGTCGATCCAGATTTCACTGTTGCACTCCTTTTGACTCTCATCAAAAATCAGCTGCATTCCAAAGTGGAGATGGTTTACGTCAATGTTGTTGGTATTTTCGGTGTCCGAGTACCCCGTGCGGCCCAGAAAACCGATCAAATCTCCTGCATTGACGGTTTGTCCTTCCTTTAATCCGGGTGCGTAGGGTTCGTCCTTTCTCAAATGGGCATAGTAATAATACCGCTTTTTATCATGGCTGCGGATTCCAACTCTCCACCCGCCATACCGGTTCCAGCCCAGGGCTTCCACGACCCCGCCCTCCACGGCGACGATGGGCGTTCCCTGGCTGCCCATCATATCGTTTCCCAGATGCTTCCGCTTGAAGCCGTAGGATCTGCTGGCTCCGAAATCGTCGTAATGGGTATAGTAATACCCTTCCGCAATGGGAGAAAAAACCTTCAAGCCATATTTTGCTACCCACTGGCCGTCCCTTTCGATGGCAAAGCTTCCCAGGAAGCCTCCCAGCACGGCGGAATAGGCCTGATGATAGTAGTCAAAATATTTTGTCTGATCTTTCAGCAGCTCCTGGATGGACTGATCTTTTTTCAAATCCTCCGCTGCTTTTCGGACGGCGTCCAGGCCGCATTTTCCGCCGGTTCGGCAGGCGGCCAGGGCGAGAATGTCAATCCAGGAAAGATGCTTTTCCTGGTCAAAGGTTTTTATATCCACATCCATGGCATATTTCATAGACTCGTATGGAACATCAAAATCCACCCATTTGATTGGTTCCGCCGATACCGGGAGCAGTAAACAGAAAACCGGCAGCAATAACAGCAAACGCTTCATACCCTCACCTCGTAGGTTAGGATATGAAGCGTTTCTCTTTTTATTCGGCAAACATTACGTGGGTATTCACTCCAAATCCCGGACAATGTCTTTGGCAATGCGGTAAATATCCTCCATGGTGCTCAGAGACGAAATCTGGTTTTTATAGTATCCGCTGTGGGGAACGCCCCGTAAGTACCATGCAAAATGCTTTCTCGCCTCCAAGCAGGCCACGTGCTCCCCATGATCCTGCTCCGACAGCTGAAACTGTTCCACAGCCAACGCCACCCGCTCCCTCAGCGGGGGTCTGGGCGAAATGGTCTCGCCAGAAAGGGCCTGGGCCACCTCCCTGAAAATCCAGGGGTCGCCGAAGCAGCTCCGGCCGATCATCAAGCCATCCGCCCCCGTCCACTTTTTACACCGGAGCGCCGCCTCGCCGCCGGTGATGTCGCCGTTGGCGACGACGGGAATGGAAAGCTCCTGCTTTACCTTGCGGATGGTATCCCAGTCCGCAACGCCGGTGTAGAGCATACTCCGGGTGCGGCCGTGGACAGCAACCATGGCCGCGCCGTTATCCTCCATCCGTTTGGCAAATTCCAGAACATTGATGCTGCCCTTGTCCCACCCCAGGCGGCATTTTACAGTAACGGGCACATCCACCGCTTTGGAAACCGCCGCAACGATCTGCCCTGCCAGCTCCGGGGTACGCATCAGGCCGCACCCATCCCCGGAATTGGCAATTTTGGGCATGGGGCACCCCATGTTGATGTCGATAAAATCACAGCCGGAGATTTCCAGTGCCAGCCTGGCCCCCTCCGCCATGGTTTGCGGATCATTTCCAAATATCTGCGCCCCGCAGACGCTGCCCTCGTTTTTCCGAAGCAGCTTGGCGCTCTTTTGATCCTTATACACCAGAGCCCGGGAGGACACCATTTCCGTCACCGTTACCCCCGCACCCAGTCTGGCGCAGACTGTACGGAAGGCCCAATCCGTCACTCCAGCCATAGGGGCAAGGAAAATAGGATTATCAATCTGAATTTTACCAATTTGCATGGTTTTCTCTCTTTCTTATTGTTATAACAGTGCGGTTACCAGCCAAATCAGCCCGGTTGCCAGCGCTCCAATTCCGGCCCAAAAGGCGCCATAATAATACAGCTTGCGCTTCCTGGGACTGTGCTGACCGATTTTGATTGCCTGCTCCGCTTCCTTCAGCAACGCTTCGTCGGTGACACCGTTTTGGGCGGCATCCTCCTTCAAAATGAAGATTGCCTGTTCAAAAAGCTTCGGGTCCGGGGAATGGACCATAATAACCTGTCGGGAAATACCTTTCACCATAGCAGCTGCCTCCTTTTCTCAGGAAGCATGTCCGAAAAGATGGGGATTTATTCCAATTTCAGCTTTTTCTTTTCCCAGCATCTCAGGGGAATTACAATGGGCGGAGAAAGATTTTCGGGAAGCTTCCCCGGTTCAAAGAACCGGAGCTCCTCGGATTCCTCCCCATCCAGGCGGAGAGAACCGGTATATTCTTTGCACAGAAATACGATGTCCACGTTAGATACTTCATCCCCGTTGGGGTAAACGTAGTGAAGCTCCTTTCCGGAAAAGACACCAAACAATTCCAGTTTCTTTGCAATCAACCCGGTTTCTTCCAGCAGCTCCCGGGCGGCGGCATCCTCCACCCGTTCATCCAATTCTGTGGAACCGCCGGCATAGCCCCAGCAGTGATTGTCCGTCCGCTTTTGCAGCAGCACCCGCCCCTGATGGTCTTCAACAATCACGCTGGCACCTACTTGAAGCAGGGGGCGGTGCCCAACAAGCTTTCTTAAATCCATAATGTAGCCTGACATATTTACTCCTGTTCCTTTGGCCGGCGATAGCGGCCGTGGGGCTCCCACTCCGGCAGAGGGTAACGCTGCATGGCGCCGAAGATTCGTTCCTTCAAATCGGGATAGGTTTTCACCAGGTCAAAGATCAGCTCCTTGATCTCCTCCCGCTTGGTGTGCTTGTCCACCGGGCAGCGGTTTTCCAGTACAGGAAGTCCCTCCTGCTGTGCAAAATGGTCCACCGTTTTTTCATGGATATAGAGCATGGGACGAATCTGAATAATGCCTGTACGGTCCAGATTGGTTACGGGCTGGAAGCAGCTGATTCGACCCTCATAAATCAGGGACATGAGGAAGGTCTCCACCGCATCGTCATAATGGTGTCCCAAGGCGAGTTTGTTGAACCCCCGTTCCAAAATTGCCTGGTTCAGCGCCCCTCGCCGCATCTTGGCGCACATGGAGCAGGGGTTCTTTTCCCGCCGGTAGTCAAAGATAATCGGGGCAATTTCTGTTTTGACTACGGTGTAGGGAACATCCAGTCCAGCGCAAAGTGCCTCAATGCCGCTGTAATCCATGCCAAGACCCATGTCAATGGTAATGGCCTCCAGCTGAAAGGGCTTGTTGTAGTAGCTCCTCAGCCCTGCCAGGAGCTTCAACAGGACGAGGGAATCCTTCCCACCGGAGACGCCTACGGCAATTTTGTCCCCTTCCTCAATCATGTGATAGTCCTCTACGCACCGGCGGACAAGGCCCATTAACTTCTGCATCAGTTCAACTTCCTCCTGAAAACGCCGAAAATAGAAAGCGAGAAAAAAAGAGCATCCAAGAGATTTTAATAGAATATCAAAGATCGCTCCAGGCTGGATAAATTTTTCAAAAATACCTGTTGACAAACAAAAAGGGATATGGTATAAAGCAATGGTGCTTGCAGCCTATTGTACTGCAAACGCCTTAAAATGTCAAAATATTTTACCTAATTGGAGGAACGCATATGTCCACTACCCTCGCTAAAAAGGAGACCCTGGAGCGTAAGTGGTATGTCATCGATGCAGCCGGTAAGCCTCTGGGCCGTACCGCTGTGATCGCTGCCAACCTGCTGCGCGGCAAGCACAAGGTCGATTTCACTCCCAACGTTGACTGTGGCGACAACGTCATCATCATCAACACTGACAAGGCAGTCCTCACCGGCAAGAAGGCCGAGCAGAAGGTCTACTATCGTGTTTCCGGCTGGATCGGCGGTCTGAAAGAGACCAAGGCCCGCACCATGATGGAGAACCGTTCCGACTATGCCATGGAGCTGGCCGTGAAGGGCATGCTGCCCAAGAACACTCTGGGCCGCAGCTGCATAACCCGCCTGCACCTGTACAAGGGCGCTGAGCATCCCCATGCCGCCCAGAAGCCCGAAGCCTGGACGCTGGACTAATTGGAGGTAACATACTATGTACGAGAGCAAGAAGAAGTATTTTTACGGCACCGGCCGTCGTAAGTCCAGCATCGCCCGGGTTCGCGTTTACGAAAATGGCACCGGCTCCATCACCATCAACGGCCGTGACATCGACGAGTATTTCGGCCTGGAGACTCTGAAGCTGATCGTCCGTCAGCCTCTGGCCACCACTGATCTGCTGGGCAAGGTTGACATCGTTGTCTCCGTCGCCGGCGGCGGCGTTTCTGGCCAGGCCGGCGCCATCCGCCATGGCATTTCCCGTGCTCTGGTGGTTCTGAACCCCGAGTACCGTCCCGCTCTGAAGGCCGCCGGCTTCATGACCCGTGACCCCAGAATGAAGGAGAGAAAGAAGTACGGCCTCAAAGCGGCTCGTCGCGCGCCTCAGTTCAGCAAGAGATAATCTGCTGTTCAAACCGTATCAAAATGGTTCAAAAACCCCGGAAAATCAAGGTTTTCCGGGGTTTTACTATATCTAAACGGGCT
>JAETOP010000102.1 GCA_021771675.1 Oscillospiraceae bacterium
GCAATGGCTAACAACATCGTTTTGAAAACCTATCGCGGCGGCAGCGTGACCCCGCTGGACGATGCCATCATCCAGCAGACGGTCATCGGCACCAACGGCATCTTCAAGGGCTGCAACGTCAGCTACGCCAGAGGCAATGTCCTCCATGTGTCTCAAGGCTTCGGCATGATCAAGGGGCGGTTCTTCGAGGTGTACGACTGCGAGGTGGGCGTCATCCTCAACAGCGGCTCCGGCACCCTCCAGGGACGACTCTACATCCACATGGACCTGTCCAACGCGGACGAGCCGATCCAGCTCCTGACGGAAACGGCCTCGGTGCTGACCGACCTCGCTGGGGACGAGGATGTGAATTACAACAACACCTCCTACGACCTGGAGCTGGCCACCTTCGGTGTGACCCGGACGGGCATCACCGGCCTGGTGCCGACCTTCGAGAAGATCACCGGGGCCTCCGGCAGCGGTGGGGCCAGCACCCTCCAGCGGTCCACCGAATACTTCAAGGGCGACTTCGTGACCTGCAAGACTGCCCCCGGCTGGGTGACGCTCTACTGCACCACGGCTGGTGTGACTGCCGCTGCGGAGCCGGTGGAGTATGCTGGCATCGCCGAGGTGGGCGACCGGGTGACGGACGGCACCTGTGTGTTCACCGCCCGCGATGTGGTGGGCGAGATCGATGTGCTGAAGGACCTGTTCACAGACACCGAGACCAGCATCGCCAATTTGGAGGATGGGGTGCAGGAACTTCGGGAGGAAATCATTAAGCAGGCGGAGAGCCAGACCGTTCCTGTCGGCACCATCCAATTCATGCCCAGCGCCAACGCCGGGGCGGATTGGCTCAAGTGTGATGGCAGTTTTGTCAACGAGGCCGACTACCCGGAACTGGTGCAGGCCCTCGGAAAGCTGATGCCCAGCGGTGACAAATTCACTTTGCTTTCCAGCGGCGAAATCCCTTCGCAGATCAGCAATGGTGCGGTCTATAACGGCAGGCTGTGGGTGTATTCCTTTTCCGCTCGAAAACTGTATGGAATCGACCTCGAAGGAAACGGGCCAATCAAGGCCATTCCTGTGACCAGCACCAGCACCTACTTTGCGGACTTCATCGCACCAAGCCCCGCAAAACCTATCGTCCTCTCCATTGTGCCGCATCACTCCGGCAATACGGCGAAGCTGTTTCTGTCGCAGTTCCTGGCCAGTGGTGGGACAAGCACGATGACGGCGGAATATTACTGGACCAGCTATTTTTTGGTGTTCAGCGCAGAGTTTTCTGGAGAGGAGGATACCCTTGAGGTCGAACAGCCTTTTTCTACCATAAAGAAGGAAACAGGACTGAACACCTATTACTACTATCCCATTTTCGATCCGTCTTTCTATGTTCCCTATGTTGTTTCAAAAATGGTGGCCGGTGTGGAAACCTACTACTGCGCCATTGGAACCAGGGGGTACACATACGGCGGCAGCTCAGCGCAGGGCGCGCTTTCTTGGAGCGAGGACAGCAAAGTGGCGTCTTTGATTCCAATCACCATTTATACCGACACAAGCGTGTTCAAGAACCAGCGCACCGCTTACAGTGAGCGGAGCAATGGTGAAATTGTTTCTGTGACCGCCACACTGAGCAGCAGCAGAACCTATTCGATTTATTCATTCCCCGCTGGCCTGTTTGAAGTCAACAGTAAATCTTACAGCGGAACCATCACCGCCAGAGGATCGGTGTGTCCCCTCAACGTGGCGGGAGAGTCAAAGGTGCTTGTTACATTCGATGTAGACTCCTTCCCCTGGGCCTCTGTCACGGAAAATAAGGTGGGGAGTATCAGCCCTGGCCTTCCCACACCGAGCAGCGCAAAGGTGTTTGTGGACGCCGCCGCTTACCTTTGGGGCAAAGGTATTTTCCTCGTTTTTGTTGGCACTGGCATCATCTTTTCCCGCACTCTGGAGACCGGGTCTTTCGGCTATCTCGACACGACCTCGGTGCTGGGGACGATCACCCAATTCGGCTGGCTGGGCTATTCCCAGGATGAACAGTCCCTTTACATTATGGGACAGGACACCAGCAACCGGGTCAAGCTGGCGAAAATTACACTGAACACCAACTTCGACTATGCCACCGATGGCGCATGGCTCCCCATGATTGTCGGCGATGGCCTCCCTGCCTATATCAAGGCCAAGGAAACAGAAACCATATAACGGATGAAAGGCTGTCCGCCGATTGGCGGATGGCCTTTTATTATACCTATTTTCAGAAATGGAGGGAATCTCAATGAAGGAATTCTGGAACACGATGCAGATGGTGTTCGCCGCTGTGGGCGGTTGGCTGGGCTACTTCCTGGGCGGCTGTGACGGCCTGCTCATCGCCCTGGTGGTGTTTGCCGTGGCGGACTACATCACCGGGGTCATGTGCGCCATCAGCGACAAGAAGCTGTCCAGCGAGGTGGGCTTTCGCGGTATCTGCCGGAAGGTGCTGATCTTCTTCCTGGTGGGGGTGGCGAACATCCTCGATGTGCAGGTCATCGGCACCGGGTCGGTGCTGCGGACGGCCATCATCTTCTTCTACCTGTCCAACGAGGGCGTGTCTCTGGTGGAGAACGCCGCCCACCTGGGCCTGCCTGTGCCGGAGAAGCTGAAGGCTGTGCTGGAGCAGCTCCACGACCGGGCGGAGAAGGGTGGTGACGGGGAATGAAACTGGTGGAGTCCATCCTCACCCAAAACCCCTGCTACACCGCTGGCCGGAAGATCATGGTCAAGGGCCTCATGCTCCACTCTGTGGGCTGTCCCCAGCCCAGCGCACTGGTGTTCGTCCGCAACTGGAACAAGGCCAGCTATGACCGGGCCTGCGTCCACGGTTTCATTGATGGCAACGATGGCACCGTCTACCAGACGCTTCCTTGGAACCACCGGGGCTGGCACTGCGGAGCCAGCGGCAACAATACCCACATCGGTGTGGAGATGTGCGAACCTGGCTGTATCAGGTACACAGGCGGGGCCACCTTCACCTGTTCCGACATCGCCACCGCCCGCGCTGTCGCCCAGCGCACCTACCAAGCGGCGGTGGAGCTGTTCGCCATGCTCTGCCGGAAGTTCTCCCTCGACCCGCTGGGGGATGGGGTGATCGTCAGCCACAAGGAGGGCTGCAAACGGGGCATCGCCTCCAACCACGGCGACCCGGAGCATCTCTGGACGCAGCTCGGCCTGCCTTACACGATGGACACCTTCCGCAAGGCAGTCAAGGCCGCGATGGGAGGCGGGGCCGCTGCTCCAAGCGGTGTGTCCGGCACGAAGATCATGGGAGCGGCGGTGGCAACTGCGGAGCAGATGCGCGCTTATCTCAAAACCAAAAATCCGAATGTGGCCCAGAGCGTCCTGGACATGGTGCCGCTTTATCTGTCCGAGGGCGCGGCGGAGGGTGTGCGGGGCGACATCGCCTTTGCGCAGTCCTGTCTGGAGACCGGGAACTTCACATTCTCCGGCTCCGCCGTCACGCTGGAGCAGAACAACTTCTGCGGCATGGGCGTCACCGCCAATGGGCTGAAGGGTAATTCCTTCTCCACGCCCCAGCTCGGCATCCGGGCGCAGGTGCAGCACCTCAAAGCCTACGCCTCCACCGAGCCGCTGAAGGGGGCGTGCATCGACCCCCGGTTCAAGTATGTGGCGCGGGGCTGCGCCGAGGTGGTGGAGTGGCTGGGCCAGAAGGAGAATCCCCAGGGCAAGGGCTGGGCCACCGGCGCGGGCTACGGGGAGAAGATCATCGCCATCCTCAAGGCCATCCTCGCCACCGCTGGCGGGGCGGCTCCGGCTCCCGCCTTTCCATTTAAAGTGAAGGTGTCCATCTCCGACCTGCGAATCCGCAGCGGCCCCGGTACGGATACCGCCGCCACCGGGAAGTTCACCGGGGCCGGGGTGTTTACCATCACCGAGGTCAAGGACGGCCCTGGCTCCACCAAGGGCTGGGGCCGGCTGAAATCCGGCGCGGGGTGGATCGCTTTGGACTTCGCACAGAAAATCTGATATACACCGCATAGGCCCGCTGGGGAGTTTTCTCCCTGGCGGGCTTTTTGTTTTCATGCTTATACTTTTCCGTTTCTGTGGCCTACCTGTGAGGAGGTCATGTTTATGGCAACGGAAATATCACAAGAGATTTTGAAATATCGGGGCCAAGGGCTTGGCTATAAACGGATTGCCGCCCTCACCGGCTATTCCATCAATACGGTCAAATCAGTATGCCGGAGAAACCCGGACGGCGAGGAAAAGCTATGTCCTCAGTGCGGGGCCAAGCTGACACCCACACTGCATCACCGGGAAAAGAAATTCTGTTCGGATGCCTGCCGTATGTCCTGGTGGAACAGCCACCCGGAGGCCGTCAACCGCAAGGCCGTCTACCACTTCACCTGCGCCCAATGTGGCCAGCCCTTCGACAGCTATGGCAACGACCACCGAAAATACTGCTCCCGCGCCTGTTATGCCCAGGCCCGGAGAAAGGGGGTTAGACCATGACGGACGAGTATTTCCGTAGGCTGGCGGCGTACAAAGCAGCGATGAGTCTTGCCAGGGGTATGCTCCACCAGGGCATCATTTCCGAGAACGAGTACGCTGAAATCGATACAATTATGGCCAAAAAGTACGGCCTGTCTTTGGATAGCATTTTCCGCTCTATTGCTTGATAAATCTGCGGTTTAGAGCGAATATGTGACCACCAAGGAGGTGATTTTTTGGAACGCATTATTCAGAAAATGGGGCTAAAAGTCCCGGCCCAGCCCAAGGCAACACGGGTCGCGGCCTATGCCAGAGTGTCCTCCGGCAAGGACGCCATGCTCCACTCCCTGTCGGCCCAGGTCAGCTACTACAGCAACCTCATTCAGAACCACCCCGGCTGGCTCTACTGCGGGGTGTACGCTGACGAGGCGCTGACCGGCACGAAAGAGAACCGGGAGAACTTCCAGCGGCTGCTGGCCGAGTGCCGCGCCGGGAACATCGACCTCATCATCACCAAGTCGATCTCCCGCTTTGCCCGGAACACCGTGGTGCTGCTGGAAACGGTGCGGCAGCTAAAGACCCTGGGCGTGGACGTGTACTTCGAGGAGCAGAACATCCACTCCATGAGTGCGGATGGCGAGTTGATGCTCACCATTCTGGCATCCTATGCCCAGGAGGAGAGCCTTTCCGCCAGCGAGAACCAGAAGTGGCGCATCAAGAAAAACTTTGAGGACGGCAAGCCCTGGTCGGGGCAGATTCTGGGCTATCGGTACGAAAACGGCGTCTACATCGTCAAGCCAGACGAGGCCGAGGTCGTGCGGGGCATTTTCGCCGACTACCTTTCCGGCATGGGCATCGAGGCCATCATGAAAAAGCTGAATGCCCAAGGCAAGCTCTCCCGCAACGGCCATGCCTGGTGCCGCTCCAGTGTTCGGAAGGTGCTGGGGAACTACTCTTACACCGGCAATCTGCTCCTCCAGACCACATTCCGGGAGAATCACATCACCAAAAAGACGCTCCCCAACCGGGGTGAGCTGCCGATGTACCATGCGGAGAACACCCACGAGGCCATCGTCAGCATAGAGGATTATCAAGCGGTGCAGGCGGAGATGGCCCGCCGCTCCGCCAAGCACAACAAGACCAAGCGCGGCCCCGCCAAGTACCCATTCACTTCGATGATTGTCTGCGGCACCTGCGGCAAGGGATACCGGCGAAAAGTGACCCGCACCGGCCCGGTGTGGATTTGCAGCACCTTCAACATCTACGGCAAAAACGCCTGCCCCTCCAAGCAGGTACCTGAACGGACGCTTGAAAAGACGGCGGCAGAGGTGCTGGGGATGGTTGAATTTAACGCAGATGCCCTCCACGATAAAATAACGGCTATCCGGGTCGAGAGGAACAACACTCTGGTATTTCTGTTCAAGGACGGCACTCAAACCGTTAAACGGTGGACAGACCGTTCCAGGGCAGAAAGTTGGACCCCGGAGATGCGGGCCGCAGCCAGAGAATACGCTTTGAAGGGATGGGAAGAACGCAGATGAATGGACAGATACGAGTGGCGATGTACTGCCGGGTGGCACAGGCAGACCAGCTTGCCGAGAATGTGCAGATTGAACGGTTGAGGGAATATGCCGCTGAAAGAGGTATGAGTATCGCCGGAGTGTATTGTGACAGGGTTCCGGCTGACCAGCCCCGCCCTGGTCTCCAGCAGATGATTCAGGATGTCGCCGCAGGCCAAGCGGACATGATCCTCGCGCTGACACCCAGCCGTCTGGCCCGGAGGGTAGAGCAGGTTTTCGAGATTGCCCAGCGACTGAACGAGGCCGGAGCGGCAATCAAATTTGCAGACGGCTCCGAGCAGATGCTGGAGCTGCCGGGAAAGGTTTGGAGGTGAGGTCATGCCAGCAGCAAGAGCAGTAACGGTCATTCCGCCGACCATCAACCTCCACACCCACGCCCCGGCGGTGGCAGCGCAGAAGCGTAGGGTGGCGGGGTACGCCCGCGTCTCCACCGACAGTGATGAGCAGTTCACCAGCTATGAGGCGCAAATCGACTACTACACCCGGTACATCCAGAGCAACCAGGAGTGGGAATTTGTGTCGGTCTATACGGACGAGGGTATTTCCGGCACGAATACAAAGCACCGGGTCGGTTTCAACCAGATGATTGCCGATGCCCTCGCCGGGAAAATTGACCTCATCGTGACCAAGTCGGTAAGCCGCTTTGCCCGGAACACGGTGGACAGCCTGACCACCATCCGCAAGCTGAAGGAGCATGGCGTGGAGGTCTACTTTGAAAAAGAGAATATCTGGACCTTCGACAGCAAGGGCGAGCTGCTCATCACCATCATGTCCTCGCTGGCCCAGGAGGAGAGTCGATCCCTTTCGGAGAACATCACCTGGGGCCAGCGCAAGCGGTTCTCAGACGGCAAAGTCAGCCTCCCCTACAAACAGTTCCTCGGCTACCGAAAGGGGCCGGACGGATTCCCGGAGATCGTGGAGGACGAGGCAAAAATCGTCCGCCGCATCTACGCCCTGTTCATGGAGGGCAAGACCAGCTACGCCATTGCCAAGGCCCTCACTGCTGACGGTATCCCCACTCCATCTGGCAAAAAGAAGTGGGGAGCCAGCGTGATCGAGAGCATCCTCACAAATGAAAAATACAAGGGGGCGGCGCTCCTTCAAAAATGCTATACGGTTGATTTCCTCAGTAAAAAGCGAAAGGTCAACGAGGGCGAAGTTCAGCAGTATTGGATTGAGCGGAGCCACCAGCCCATCATCCAGCCCCACGAGTTCGATGTGGTGCAGGCCGAGTTCGCTCGGCGCAAAGGTATGGGCCTCCACTACAGCGGCGGCGGGGTGTTCGCCTCCCGTCTGGTCTGCGGCGACTGCGGCGGCTACTACGGCCCCAAGGTCTGGCACTCCAACAGCAAGTACCGCCGCGTGGTCTGGCAGTGCAACGGGAAGTTCAGAAATGAGGAGAAGTGCAGCACTCCGCATCTGATGGAGGAGGACATCAAGGCTCGGTTCCTGGCAGCGTTCAATCAACTGTTAGAGGGCAAGGATGTTCTGCTGGAGGATTGCCGCATCATGCAGGACCACCTCACCAACTGCTCCGCCATTGACGCAGAACTGGACGAGCTGCTCCGGGAGATTGCGGTGGTGACGGAACTGACCCAGCGGTGCATCCAGGAGAATGCCCGCAGCGCCCAGAGCCAAGAGGAATATGCCGAACGCTACAATGGCTATGTTGCGAGGTATGAAAAGGCCAAGGCCAGAGTGGATGCCCTCCAGGAGCAGAAGAAACAGCGGCAGGCTGAGGCTGACCTCATCGGCGGATTCATGTTCGCCCTGCATGAGCGGGAGGCGGGTATTACGGAGTTCGACAACTCCACATGGCTGGCGGTGGTGCAGAAGGCCACGGCATACCACGATAGGCGGCTGGTATTCACTTTCCAGAATGGGATGGAGATTGAGGGATAACTGAATACGGAAACACACGGCCCGCCGGTTCTTTGAACTGGCGGGTTTTGCCTTGCATACCACTCAACAAAATGGTATACTTTTGGTGGCAATAACGGCACTGTATCGTTCATGATTAGTTCACTCCACGCGAATCACAGTCAATGCTTGACAGTTTATCTGCAATTTGCGCACTTATAGGAAATGTGGTAATATTCAAGGGGGAGGGGCAGCTTGACATGATTGGGTCACGGGTGTTTCATGATGTTTTTGGTGGCGGTGTAATCACTGACAGAGATGGCGTACATATTACTGTTGACTTTGGCGGTGATGAGAAGAAGTTTATTTATCCAGATGCATTTGAAAAATATCTTAGGAGTGCAGACCAAGAACTTATGGCGCAGGTGAACAGTGACATCCAGGCCAAACAGGAAGCACGAACGAAACCCGCGCCATCTGCTACCAGCCTTTCGGTAAAACTACCACAGTCACGGATGACGAAAAAGCACAAAAAAGTTGACCGCGCAGTTGACCGCGCAAATGTGGCGTTCAAATGCAATTACTGTGATGGCGGCAAGACACCGACTTGCATTGGGTTTAACGGTGTTTGCTCGGATTCTGTGCTGCGATATAATATAGAGAAAGCTCATCACGTCTGGTGTTCCGATGCAGAATCTCCCTGCCGCTGCTATTTGGATGGAGAAATCAGCCGGGAAGAACTGGAAAATATGATGTGTGGTGGCGGAGGTCTGGATTATGTCTGCTATGAGAGTCAGATGCTTCGAGATTGGAAAGCATATGCTGGTGTTGTCCAGAACGGAATAGACAAGGGAAAGCCTATGCGCCTCATGAAAGTACAGCGAAACAGTCTGGCAGTACTCACTACACGGGAACCTAACTATATCACTGACGAGACACGCTTTGTGTTCGCTGTATTTCTTGTAGACGAAAGTTATGAGGGAGACCATCGGGAAGCGGGCTATGTGACAACGCGTTCTGATTGGAAAATCTCGCTCACACTGCAGGAGGCCCGAAAAATCCGCTTCTGGAACTACTACGTCAATCAGAATGCCCCAGACAGAATTATTTTCGGCTCTGGCCTTCACCGATATCTCTCTGATAACCAAGCTGCACAGATTTTGAGAGACATCGCAGATGTCCGAACTGATCCCCAAGATAAGGATTTCGCAAGACAGTTTTTTGAACACTTTTGCCGGATCAACGGAATCGACTCAGAGCAAGTGCCTCCCCCGGCAGGGGCCTTGTTTCAGAAGGAAAAATAAGTCGGGGGTTATCACATGGCAAAGTATAAATGGACTGAAGTAACCCATGAGGACGTGCTTGAGGCGGTGCGGATTTTTAATTCTGAACATCCAGACCACCCAGAGCCGCGTTCTACTTTTCTGATTATTGATGGCCATCGGTACCCTGCGAAACACATCCGGGGTATGGCCTATCGTGTCCATTTTGGTGAGGAAATTAAGAAAGAGGGCTATGCCGGCGGACAAGAAACCGTGAACTTTTTTGAGCGGCTGGGCTTTACAACACATTACACGCATCAAAGTGTGAACACCCATCCAGTGAAAAAAACACCCACCGAAGCTCCTCCCAAACCTACCGTTGCTCTACCGGCGAGTAAGAAGTCTCAAGAAATGCCCCGTAATAAAAAAACATCCATTCCGTCTAAAGGCGTGATCGAGCAGAAAAACGCACTGCAATTACTGCTCAATCGACTGTTGGATGGCGATGTTGTTTGCGAAAAGACCTTCCCGTGGATGAAGACCCCAGCGGCGCCTACAGGCGATTATTCACAGCTATACACCGCTCTAAGTTCCTATCGGGGCAACACCAGTTTTGCGAAAAGTAACATATCGCTGCGTTGCGATTTTGTTTGCGAAAGCAAAAAACTCATCATTGAATACGATGAGCGGCAGCATTTTTCGGAAGCTCGAAGAATTGCGCTGATGTCATACCCTCAAATTCCGCTCAATTATGACAGGAGCCTATGGATTCATGCCTGCGTAGATATCCAAGCCAAAGATAATCAACCCGCCAACCGGGATGAAATCCGAGCCTATTATGACAGCACAAGAGATATCGAAGCAGCAAAACACGGCTACCGGCTTATCCGGATCATGCATGGCCAGATTGATTTTGAAAGCAGCGAGGCCGCTGAAAAACTGACTGAATTGATAGGCATCAAAACACAGAATGTGGCAAAAGGCAGCCCTCCGCAGGATGTTCCTCGCAAACCGATAAAGATCGGGTTATATTTACAGACTTATGAGCTGCATGGGAACCCGCATATCTTTAAAAAGGCAATGGATGTAGTAAGGGCATCCGATATTGATATTTTGGTGTTCCCAGAAATCGCCTACTTTCCTTTTTCAGAGGAGTATCGGCAGTCTGACTTCCTATCCGACCACGATGTGCAAAGGTTATATCAAAAAACGCTTGACTTGAGCCGGAACATTGGGAAAGCGGTGGTAGTTTGTAATGAGGACTCTTATGGCGCGATTATGAGCATCTATGCAAACGCTTTTGCGTCCGAGGGGGAAACGATATACCAGGACTACATCAAGCATACCATGACAAATTTCTCTGCCTGCGATATTGAGAACTACCGGGAATATGCGGAACAGGCGTTTCAGCCAATCCTCTACCAAGGGAACCGTATCGGGCTTACAATATGCTATGACTGTAATCATGCCATGTTCAGTAGAAAGTACGGGCAGAGCAGCGTGGATATTATCCTAAACTCTACCGGTGGGAATGTTGTGTATGATAAGTGGTTCAAATACAACAAAGTACGGGCGATTGAAAACAACTGCTTTACTTTCGTTACGATGGCAGGAGATGGCACAGTATCCAGCCCTCATAACTATGTGTATGGATTTACACCAAAGGGCAAGGAAATGACGCCCAAGCTGCTGAACGGGACAGATGCTGGAAAGCACAACATCTCCGGTGGAATTTATGTATACGATACCGCAGAATATGATGGAACGGTTGAAAGAGACCCAAGCATCGGCCAGACAGAAAGTGTGAATCAACACAGCGATTTTGTTGTGCGAGTGGATGGAATCCAGGAGCTTGTAGACAGTGCGAAACCGATATCCGATGGCCTGCGGATTGTTCCAGCAGGGAAAGATAATTTGATTCTCTGCCTGGTAGACGGAGAGAATATCGTGAAGCCAGAAGCCGTACTAAAGCTGCTCTATGCCGAAGAATTGAAACCAATACCAAATAAGCGGTACCTCGTTATCAATCGCTGGAATGCCATAGACATGGATTTTTACACAACGGGGCTATCTGCAATTTTGAAGGTCAGAGCAATGGAGAACTACTGCGCTGTCATTTTGGCAGCGCCAAACCTGACAAAATGTTATCAATGTGGGCAAAATAGAACCGCGCAGGTGGTAAAGCCTGTGGACGGCAATTTCGGCATTGATTTAAGGCGCACTGGTGGGCCAGAAACGATCTGGCGGGACAAGCCCGGAATGAAAGCGCGGTGGAGAGATAACATAGAGTGGCTAATCAGTACACTGTGATTTGCACCCCCCAGGTCTATCATGCACACCCCCTGCCATACGCACTCTCCGTCAACAGAAAAACTGCACCCCCTATGCGGCAAGGGTGTGCAGTTGTATCGAAATCACCAGTTCTTTTCAAGTCTCGTTGACAAACGAGATGCAGGCAAAAATCCCGCACTTCGGTGCGGGATTTTTGCTCTAAATCAGCAGAAACGCAAAAAGAAAAGAATAATTTTCGGATGTTTCAAAAATTTGGGTGCGTAAAATAAAAATAACGCACCGGAGATGCAAATTCCCCGGATTTGGAAGTTTTTAGAAGCACACATGACTCGAACTCTCCAGCATTCAAAAAAAGAAATTTGCCGTCCACAGTCTGCTGATCACCCAGGCAGACCTGTGGGCGGCTTTTTCATTATCCGATCTGTTCAGATTGGTGGTTATGCTTGGTCTGTCTCTGGTTCCTTGGTGGTATTGGTGAATAGCTTTCCCCATGCCTTTCAGCTATACTTGGTCTGCAACCGGCAGAAAGGAGAATAACACATGGCCACCACAAAGAACCTCTGCGCGCAAATCAGCCTCGACCTGCATCAGAAAATTTTTGAGGCCAGAGAGGCGGCGGGTCTGACCACCGCACAGTACATCACCGAACTGCTCACCGAATACTTCAAAATAAAAGAAAACGGAGGGAACATCACCATGACGAACAACAACACCCGGACCCTGGCCTTTCAGATCTCGGAGGAACTTTTCCAGCGGATCAAAACCCACCTGGAGCGCGAGACCCAGCGCACCGGCAGGAAGCTGACCCAGCGGGAGTTCGTGCTGGGCCTGATCGAGGAGGCCCTGGAGGCGGCGGAGCAGCAGGAGGAGGCCACCCCCATCAGCAACGGTGACGAGGCGGATGACAGCACCGGGCAAGAGAGCTGACACCCACAGCCGGGGCTGCTCCAAAAGGGAGCGGCCCCGGCCCGTTTCAGGCCGTTTGTGCCAGCCCAAGGCAGGGTGGCATCCGTGTGCCCTGCCAGGACGGTAAAACGCGGTGTCGGCCCCTTTGTGGCCCAGCGTGACGGCCTCCTGCCCACAGCAGCAATGCGCCCCGGAGATTTCCCGAGTTTTGGGGAAACCTCCGGGGCGCTTTTTTGTTTTCAGCTTGCCAGCACAGGCGCCGTGTCGCGCCAGACGTCCTCCAGCTTCCGGGCCTGGAACGCCCGGTTCTCCTCCGCTGTGGCGGTGCGGATACGGTTCAGCTTCCCGCAGTCCGGGCACTGGCAGGGCTTGGACACGGCCTCGATCTCAAAGTGGCAGTAATCGCAGACGAACACCATTTTGACCCATCTCCCTATATTTTTCACTGAGGGACAGTATACCACTTTTGCCCCAGTCATACAAGCCATAGTGGCGTTTTCCCTGTTTTGCCCAAAATATGGTGTACATAACAGCAGCGTAACGGCCCCCGCCCAAAGAAAAGCAAGCCCCGCAAAGGCCCCAGCCATCCGTCAAAACAACGAAAGCGAAACGACCGAACAGCCAGGGAGAGCGCCCCCGTTTGCGGGACGTTCTCCCTGGCTGTTTTGCGTTTATGGAGGAGGTGATGAATCACGAAACAGAAAACAGGCCAGAAGGATCTCTGGAAATTCACGGACGAGGAGATGGAGACCGCTAAAAACACAGATCTGCCGGATCTGCTGGAACACCTGGGATACAGCGTCCGGCGGGTAGGCAGCCGCTACCACACCACCAAGGAGATGGACAGTATCCGCATCAAGGACCGCCGCACCTGGAAGCGCTACTCCAACGGCAAGGGCGGGGACGCCATCACTTTCCTGCAGGAGTTCTGCGGCAAGGATTTCCGGGAGGCCGTCAACTATCTGCTGGAATTCAACGGCAAGCGTTCCAGGGACTCCCCCGCCCCGCGCCCCAAACCCGCCCAGGCGGAGGAGAAGCCCGCTTTCGCCCTGCCCATCCCCCACCCGGACCAGCGGAGGGTGTTTGCCTATCTTCAAAAGAGAGGCATCGCCCCCCAGGTGATCCGGGGCTTCATCAAGTCCGGCCTGCTCTATGAGGACAGCCTGCACCACAACTGCGTGTTCGTGGGCCGGGACAGCGGCGGCAAGCCGGTGTTCGC
>JAETOP010000103.1 GCA_021771675.1 Oscillospiraceae bacterium
CGCAAGACAAGGCAGAGGAACGTAGCCATACTGTATGTATGGCTAGTGACGATAACGCCGTATTGCGTCAATAGACCAAGCTGATATTAAAGATTTTAATCAAGAATTAGTATAAGAAAGAAGGGATTGATTATGGACGATATGAAGCTGTATGAGGGGAATGTTTTGATTCACGTAAATGAATGGGATCATGGCCCCCTGGCAGGGACCACCTAGGCTGGAAGTCATTTTCCTTTTTTCATAACATAATTCGTAAGGAAGACCCCTTGCCGTTCTACCTGCTGTTGTTTTACAGCCATGTAACCTCTTTTTTCAAAGAAAGGCTTTGCCGTAATAGAGGCGTGAGTGGTAATATCCCCTTGAACAGCATGCTCCAGTTGATCACAAATAGCAGATGCAATACCTTTCCCCTGATAATCAGCATGGACAAACAGATGGTCAAGGTAGCCCGTTTCGTCAATATCTCCAAACCCCACGATAATGTCATTATCAACCGCAACAATGCTGAAATGTTCTTGAAGCAATTGGTTCCATGCTTTTAAATCTACCTGTCCCGTGGCCCATACATCCAATTGCTCTTTGGTGTAGTCCTTCGCATTGACTATGTGGACTGTATTATAAAACAGCTCTGTAATTTCGATGCAGTCGGACGTCTGATATTCTCTGATAAACATTTGTATCTCCCCCAATTTTGGCTTGTTGGCCTGTTCATTTCCATAGTATAAGAACATCCACAGCAGAGGAATCTACTGTGGATGTCAACTGTTTTATAAGCACCGCCCATTGGTGAGGCGTCCCCAGTATAATTACATCTGGAAGATATTTCCCAGCACGGCCCCCTCCTGGGGCGGCTGCTGGGGATTCAATGTGTCATAGAACAGGGCGTAGGTGGTCTCCACCCGGTTCATGAGAAAATAGTTCAGGGCGAAATCGGCGGCCAGGTAGACGATGACCGTGGCAAAGAACAGCGCCGTGGGGGACAGGGGAATCTGAATCCCAAACATGGCTAGCAGCACGTTCCCGTAGAGCAGCACCGTAGAGATCAGTCCCCGGAGCAGATAATACCACCAGAAGCTCAGATCCAGCTTGAAAAGACTCCCAATATTGCCTTTCATTTTCTGGCGGCTGGTGCGCAGGGCCCCAAATGCCCCCAGCTGGGGCTGGTCGATGAGCAGGTAGTCTGTTAGCCGATACCGGTAGGAGACGAACCACACCGCCGCCAGGAGCAGCACGCAGTAGATCACCATTGCGGGCATCAGGGCATCATAGGCGGCGTAGAGCAGCGCCGGGTCATTTTCCAGTGCATTTATCAGTGCTTCCGAGGACAGGATTCCCATGTCCATGATGGATTGTGCCACATCCATCAACCCGGAGGACAGGGGTGTCACCATATAGATGCCGAAGGCCAGATAGCACAGGGCGAAAGCAAGTCCAAAATAGATCAGGCCCTGGAGCAGCCGGGTTCGCAGCAGTACCCAAAACCGCTCGAAGCCTGCCTTCATTGTCTTTTCCGAGACAAATTGACGGCGGGCAATGCGCAGCATGGCGGCGGTATAACCCAGGGTCAGACAGGCAATGACCACCGTCTGCACCAGAGGGAACACCGAATTCAATGTGGAGAGGAAGGAACGGGTGCCAATGTTTTGCAGACCTCCAGTTTGGGAAATCTGATTGTCAAGGAAAAACTGCAAGAGGTTAACCACCAGTGATGACACAGCCACAACGGCGGAATAGACCAGAACCACTTTCCTGGGATCCTTTCCGGATTCCAGTCGGTTGGCCGCTTTGACTTTTAGATATTTGGCAGAAGGAATGTTCATGGATATGCTCCTTTATCTTTATCAATACAGTTATATAGCATTTTTGCCAAAATAGCAAATGAATTTTTTGTAACTCTGGAATTTTTCTGCATTCCGTGATAAACTGTAGTCAAAGGTCAAGACAGGAGGACAACAAAATGGAATTGGGGGAGAAGCTTCGCCAGGCCAGACTCCATGCAGGGCTCAGCCAGCGGCAGCTGTGCGGAGAAGAGATCACCCGAAATATGCTCTCCCAGATTGAGCACGGGGTCTGCAACCCTTCCATGTCCACCCTATGCTTTTTAGCCCGGCAATTGAATCTCCCGGTAAGCTATTTTTTGGAGGAAGCGACTGTAGCTTCCTCCAATGGGAGCTGTATGGAGGCGGCCTGGGCCGCCTTTGAGGCTGGGGATGCCCCGGAAGCCCTCCGATCTTTGGAGCAGTACCGGGGCCCGGATCCCGTTTATGACCGGGAGTATGCGATCGTGAAGGCTATGGCGCTGCTTCATGAGACGGAAGCCAATCTGAATGAGGGGAGACTGATCTATGCCCGGAAGCTGCTGAGTCAGGTGCAGGAGCTGGAACAGAGGATTCCATGGCTTGCAGATGTATCGAAAAGACGGCGTCAACTTCAAGCCCGGCTGGGAGAGCCGGTTACCCTGGAGGAGCTGCCCAGCCTGGATGAAGAGCTGATGCTCTATGCTCAGGCGGCGCTGAATTCCGGTGCCGCACAACCGGCGGGTGCGCTGCTGGATGCTTGCCAGGCTCAGGATAATCCTCGTTGGCAGCTGCTCCGGGCTCGGGTGTATTTGGAGCAGGCGGAGTATGCCGCTGCGGCGAAGCTGCTGCAGGAGGTGGAGTCCAGTGACCCGGATCAGGCAGTGCCGCTGCTGGAAAAATGCTTCTCCGCTCTGGGGGATTACCGGTCCGCCTATTACTATGCCTGCAAAGGCAGAAAATGACCCTTGACATTTTCACGCTTTTTTATCATAATGAAGGGGAAAATTATACCGATGAGGTGATTGATATGGACGGCACCATGCGTGTTGCGATTATGGAAGGAATCGGAAAAATGGGTTTCACCCGGCGGCCCATCCCCACTCCCAAGGAGGATGAGGTTCTGGTAAAGCTGGAGTATGTGGGCATCTGCGGCTCCGACCTGCACTACTATGAAAAGGGCGCCATCGGCGATTTTGTGGTGGAGCCTCCCTTTGTCCTGGGCCATGAGCCCGGCGGTACGGTGGTGGAAGTGGGCAGCAAGGTAAAGCACCTGAAGGTGGGCGACCGGGTGGCCCTGGAGCCCGGCAAGACCTGCGGCCACTGCAAATACTGCCGCCAGGGCAAGTACAATCTGTGCCCGGATGTAGTGTTCTTCGCCACGCCCCCGGTGGACGGCGTGTTCCAGGAGTATGTGGCCCACCAGGCCGACCTGTGCTTCAAGCTGCCGGAGAATGTTTCCACCTTGGAGGGGGCGCTCATCGAGCCTCTGGCTGTGGGCTTCCACGCCGCCATCCAGGGGGATGCCCACCTGGGGCAGAAGGCTGTGGTCATGGGTGCGGGCTGCATCGGCCTGGTGTCCATGATGGCCTTGAAGGCCCGGGGCGTGCAGCAGGTCTATGTGGTGGACATTATGGACAAGCGGCTGGACAAGGCTTTGGAGCTGGGCGCCACCGGCGTGATCAATGGCCGGAAGGAAGACGTGGTTGCCAGGGCGATGGAGCTCACCGGCGGCGAGGGCACCGATCTTGTCATCGAGACCGCAGGCAGCGAGTTCACCTGCCGTCAGGCCATTGAGATGGCCGGTAAGGGCAGCACCATCGTCCTGGTGGGCTACAGCAGAACTGGCGAGATGACCCTGCCCACGGATTCCATTTTGAACAAGGAACTGACCCTGAAATCCATTTTCCGCTACCGCCACATCTACCCCACTGCCATCGAGGCAGTGGCCTCCGGAAAGATTAATTTGAAGGGCATTGTTTCTGACATCTTCCCCCTGTCCGACATTCAGCACGCCATGGACGAGAGCGTCCGCAACAAATCTGACATTGTCAAGGCAGTTATCAAAATTGAAGAATGATTCCGATGCCCGGCCGATTTGGCCGGGCATCTGCTGTCTGCTGCGGCTTTGCTATTCTGGCTTCTGAGCGCCCCGAATGGCTGCCTGGTGCCGGTATTTTTCCCTGGTGGCCTGGCCGCCCCGGATGTGCCTCTCCTGCTTGTTCCGATCCAGTACCGCTCTGGCCTGGGCGTACAGCTGGGGGTGATTTCGCCCCAGCCGACAGGTAATGTCCTTGTGTACTGTGGATTTGGAAATGCCGAAATGCCGGGCAGCAGCCCGAACGGTGGCACCGGTTTCAATGATGTACACAGCCAGTTCACAGGCTCGCTTCTCCATTGGTTCTGTCATATCGCAACCTCCGATGCTGTGTGCTGGAACACATTATGCCGGAATCGGGACGGATATTCCCTTGACTCTTTCCGGAAGAGGGGATAAAATAGGGGAAACAAAGGAGTGTGAGCCGAAATGATATATTTTAACAATGACTACAGCGAGGGCTGCCATGAAAAAGTGCTGGAGCGTCTGGCCAAAACCAATCTGATTCAGACCCTGGGCTACGGGGAGGACGAATACTGCGCCGCTGCTGCGGATAAAATCCGGGAAAAATGCGGCCGGGCGGACATTGCCGTCCATTTTCTGGTGGGCGGCACCCAGGCTAACCTGACGGTAATTGATGCCGCCCTCCGGCCCCATCAGGGGGCCTTGGGAGCGAACACTGCCCATATCAACGGCCATGAGACCGGAGCGGTGGAGGCTACAGGCCACAAGGTGCTTTCTGTGCCCCATCAGGACGGAAAAATCACCGCTGCCCAGGTGGCCCAGACGGTCCATGCCCATCGAACCAACGGAGCCACCGAGCACACCGTCCAGCCCAAGCTGGTGTACATCTCCCAGCCCACGGAGCTGGGCACTCTGTACACCCTGGCGGAGCTGGAGGCGCTGTCCCGAACCTGCCGGGAGCTGGGGCTGTTCCTGTTCCTGGACGGGGCCAGACTGGGCTACGGCCTGGAGGCCAGAGGGAACGATGTGACTCTGCCGGACATTGCAAGGCTCTGTGACGTGTTTTACATCGGCGGCACCAAGGTTGGAGCCCTCTTCGGTGAGGCGGTGGTGATTGCCAATCCTGCCATCAATGAGGATTTCCGCTATCTGATTAAGCAGCATGGCGGGATGTTGGCCAAGGGGCGGCTGCTGGGCGTCCAATTCCAGGCGCTGATGGAGGATGACCTCTATTTCAAAATCGCCGCCCGGGCGGACCGGCTGGCGGACAAGCTGCGCGGCTGCATGAAGGAGCTGGGCGTCCCATTCCTGGTGGAGAGCACCACAAACCAGCTTTTCCCCATTCTGCCAGATGGAGTACTGGGGAACCTGGCCGAAAAATATGTATTCTGTGAGCAGGAGCGGGTGAATGAAAACCACTGGGCTGTCCGCTTCTGCACCAGCTGGGCAACCAAAGAGGAAAACGTGGATGATCTCTGCCGTGATTTGAAGGCGCTTTTGGGCGGGAGATAAGACTATGGAGCGTCGTGATAACTATGCCATTACCGTCCAGCAGGCCAAGAAGCTCTTCCTGGAATATGACCAGTCGCTTCTTGCCCGGAAGCTGGGGGCAAAGATGGATGAGGACTATTTTTATACCACCTTTCTCTCGGAGTCCTGGCGGATTCACCGCCGAACGGGGGACATGTCCCGGCGATCGGGAGAAAGCTGGTTGGATGCCAATTCCTTTAACGAGGTGCTGACGCTGCTGGATTTGATCTGCGACAGCCGGGAGAATCGGCATGCCTCCGGAGCCTGGAAGAATATGCGGGACTTCGGCCACGGATTTCACCAGAACCTTTTGGAGGGGCGAGACCCCTTGGCGGAGGAATTTCAGGCCCACCCCCAGGCCTTTGCCCGGGCCTGCCAGGGCCTGGGCGGGGAGCGGTATCCCCTGGGGGACGTGGCCTATTCCATTCCCATATTTGAGGATTTGAGGCTCCTGGTGCAGCTCTGGTTTGGCGATGAGGAGTTTAACGCCCAGCTGCGGTTCCTCTGGGATGAAAACGCCCTGATGTACCTGAAATACGAGACCATGTACTATACCCTCCCCCTGGTGCTGAATCGAATCCGGGAGAGAATGGCAGAATCATATGGCGGCAAAAACGGCTGTTAAACGACTCGAAAGAAAAATGCGGGGGCTGTCTCACTTTTGTGAGACAGCCCCTGAAACTGCCGGAGATATTTCATTTCTGGCAGTTTTTGCTGTTCTGGCAGGGCTTGAACGCAAAAGAGGCTTCATGCCTGACCTCTTTTGCTCTTTCCCTGCCAAGTTTTGGCTTCTTCCTTGCATGGAAATCATTTTGAGCCCCCTGTTTTTGGAAGGGACGCATATGTTGAAGTTTCTATTCCCTGGTTCGCTTGCCTGGAATTCTTATAGCATGTTCCCCAATGCTCCATAGCGTCCATAATGGGCCGCATGGATTTCCCCAATTCGCTCAGAGCGTATTCCACTCTTGGCGGCACCTCCGGGTAAACGGTGCGGGTGATGATGCCGTCCTCCTCCATGGAGCGCAGGCTGTCGGTCAGCACCTTCTGGCTGATTCCTGCCAGGTCTTTTCGTAGTTCGTTGAATCTCCAGGGGCGTACCAGCAGATTGCGCATAATCAGCAGCTTCCACTTACTGCCGATCAGCTGCACCGTTGTGGCCACCGGGCAGGCGGGCAGTTCTTCCTTTGTGAGCATCTGTATTTCCTCCTGTATTCAAAATAAATATTACACGCTGATTATAATGCAGGATTCCCAAAATTTCAATAGGATGCAAAATCCAGGGGTTATAAAAAAGTGACTGGGTTATAAAAAGGTGCGTACTTTACAGGAAAAGAAAGCCTTCGTATAATAGGGTCAAGAGCTGAGGAGAACGGCCGATCCGAAGCAAAAGCAATATTTTCAGGAGGCTGCAAGCTATGAACAAGAACACTTTTTCCACCGTGAAGCTCGGCAAGGGCGAAATGAATGTATACGATTTTGGCACTGTAAAGCTCCATGCCTACAAGACCAATGATTTTATTGACGATGAGGTGTTTATCGTTGAGAAGGACGGCAGGGCTGTAATCATCGAATCCCCCTGCTTCTTTGACAACATCCGGGAACTGACGGAGTATCTGAAGGATATTCAGGTGGAGGGCATGTTGATTGCCTACCATGGCGCAGGCGCCGCCTTCCTGCCCCAGGTTCCCAAGTATGCCACAGCGAACGCCGTTGCCTACTCCGAAAACGGCGGCGGCAAGGCACTGATCGACAACTTCACCGGTGCCTTCGGTGAGATTTTTGATGCCTCCATCCATCAGATTACCGATGTGATCGAGCCTGGCCATGTGACCATCGGCGACATTGACTTTGTGATCAAGCAGACTCATGAGGCCTTCGACGTGGAAATCCCGGAAATCAATGCGGTTTATACCCACATGCTGGGTCACGACTGCCATTCCATTGTGGCTGGGGCAGCCCATGCTGACGGGATCGTCGCCGAGCTGAAAAGCTACATCACCAAGGGCTATGACCTGATTTTGACTTCCCACTACACCCCGGAGGACCTAAAGGACGCCCAGACCAAGATCGACTACCTGGAAAATCTGAAGGTGATTGCGGCAAACTGCCAGAACGCTGACAGCTTCCGTGCCGAGGTGGGGAAGCAATACCCTGCATACAGCGGCCAGAACTACCTTGACATGACGGCAGGATTCTTCTACGGTTAATATGGTGACGGGACTGCTGCCTTGGCAGTCCCGCATTCCCATAAAAATGAGGTGAAGCGCATGACCCAGGAAGAAAGAAGAATGTACTTAATCAGGGCGCTCCTGGAGGAAAAGTCCCGGTATCCTGAAATAGGAATTCCGCCCAGTGACAAGCAGCAGAAAATGCTGCTCCGTTCTCTGATGAACCTCCGCCCACCCCGGCCAATCAGCGAGGGCTTTCTCGCAGTACAGGACGAATACCTCCGGGAAGAGCTGAGGCAGAGGGGGACTACTGACCTTGCGGACCTGACGCCCATCGGGGAGGGAATCTATCTCTGGCAGGGGGACATTACGACGCTTTGCTGTGATGCCATTGTCAACGCCGCCAATTCTCAGCTGCTTGGCTGCTTCTGCCCCTGCCACGGCTGCATCGACAATGCCATCCACACCTATGCCGGGGTGCAGCTTCGTTTAGCCTGTGCACAGCTGATGAAACAGCAGGGCTGTGAAGAGGAGATGGGCAGGGCAAAAATCACCCGGGCCTATAACCTTCCCTGCCAGTATATTCTGCATACCGTGGGCCCGATCATTCGGGGGAGAGTGACGAAGCAGGATGAAGAACTGCTGGCCTCCTGCTATCACTCCTGCCTGGAACTGGCAGTTCAGAACGGTATTGACAGTATTGCATTCTGCTGCATCTCCACGGGGGAATTTCACTTCCCCAATGACCGGGCAGCGGAAATCGCGGTGCAGGCAGTAAGAAAATTTATACAGGAGAAGAAAAGCAGAATCAAGGTGATCTTCAATGTTTTCAAGGACTTGGACTACAAAATCTACCGGAACCTGCTGGGAGAAGATTGAACAGCTGAGGCGGCAGCTGGCGCAGGCGGACGCCGTCATCATCGGGGCCGGTGCGGGGCTTTCTGCCTCAGCGGGTTTCCGGTACAATGGGGAGCGGTTTAACCGGTATTTTTCGGATTTTGAGGAAAAGTACGGCTTTCACGACATGTATTCCGGCGGCTTCTATCCCTATGATACGCTGGAGGAGCGGTGGGCCTATTGGAGCCGCTACGTTTTCATCAACCGATACATGGACCCGCCGAAGCCGGTATACAAGCAGCTGTATGAGATGGTTAAGGAAAAGGACTGCTTTGTCCTGACCACCAATGTGGACCACTGTTTCCAGAAAGCCGGCTTTGATAAGGGGCGTCTGTTCTACACCCAGGGGGATTATGGCCTGTTTCAGTGCGGTGAGCCCTGCCATTCGTCCACTTATGAAAATAAGGATGCTGTTTTCCAAATGGTCGAGGCTCAGGGCTTTGCCATTGATGAGAATGGAGCGCTGTACCTGCCGGAGGGCGTAATCCCAAAAATGACCGTCCCCTCCCAGCTTGTTCCCCGGTGCCCCAAGTGCGGAAAGCCAATGGAAATGAATCTGCGCTCAGACGATACCTTTGTGGAGGACGAGGGCTGGCATCGTGCGGCGCAGCGCTATGCGGATTTTCTGGCCGAACACCGGGATGGGAAGGTGCTGTTCCTGGAGCTGGGCGTGGGCTATAACACCCCAGTCATTATAAAGTATCCCTTCTGGCGCATGACATACCATTGGAAGGACGCCTTCTATGCCTGCCTGAACGATGGAGCGGCATACGCCCCCAGGGAGATTCAGCGAAAATCCATTTGCATCAACGAAGATTCTGGGGAAATATTGAATCAGCTTTTGCGGATATAAGATATAAATAGTATGGGCATCTCACGTTCACGTGGGGATGCCTTTTTTATTGTGGAGAGGCAAATCCATTCCATGCTGCTCTGTCACAAAAATTTCACAATGTAATGAGAAAATGATACTTGACGAATGAGAAAAGATATGATATACTCTAGATGTAAATAAGAGTTATTCTTATTTAGGAGGACCCAGATGGACAAAACCGGTAAGCAATTTCGCAAGCGTAATGCGATCCTTGCCTGTCTTCGCCAGTCAGAGGCCCATCCCTCCGCAGAGGATATTTATCACAGCCTGAAAAAGGAGCATTCGGATATTTCTCTTGCCTCGGTCTACCGCAACCTGAAGCTGTTTAAGGATGAGGGGCTGATTGTCAGCCTTGGCTCCGTGAATGGTGTGGAGCGGCTGGACGGCAAGCTCGAACCCCATGTGCACTTTGCCTGCACCTGCTGCGGCGCTGTGATGGATGTGCCCGATGTGGAGGTTCCTGAAAGCGTATCCTGCACAGCGGCCCGTTCTCTCGGGTGCCGTGTGGAGAGTACGCGGCTGGTGTTGACCGGCATCTGCAAAAACTGTATGCAACCCCAAATCTGAAATCAAAAAAGTAATTTTAGGAGGAAAATGTTATGAAAAAGTTTGTCTGCCCCGTCTGCGGCTATGTCTACGAGGGTGAGGAGATGCCCGAAGGCTTCAAGTGCCCCGTCTGCAAGGTGGATGGCTCCAAGTTCAAGGTGATGGATACCTCCAAGCTGGCTGCCGAGCATGAGCTGGGCATCTACAAGAAGACTGTGGCCAACAACCCCGACATCTCCGCAGAGGACAAGGAGTGGATCCTGGAGCAGCTGAAGGCCAACTTCAATGGTGAGTGCGGCGAGGTGGGTATGTATCTGTGCATGGCACGGATTGCCCATCGGGAGGGCTATCCCGAAATCGGCCTGTACTGGGAGAAGGCCGCTTACGAAGAGGCAGAGCACGCTGCCAAGTTTGCCGAGCTGCTGGGCACCACCCTGGAGCCCAACATGACCGGCTCCACCAAGAAGAACCTGGCCTGGCGTGTGGACTGCGAGTTCGGCGCAACCCAGGGCAAGTTCGACCTGGCCCTGAAGGCCAAGCAGCTGGGCCTGGACGCCATCCACGACACCGTCCACGAGATGGCCAAGGACGAGGCCCGTCATGGCAAGGCTCTGCTGGGCCTGCTGGAGCGCTACTTTCGCTGAGCAGGAGAAACCTGCGGAAGACCCCTTGGCCCTGCGCAGCCTGACCTACGGGCTGTTTGTGATTACCGCCAGGGAGTCCGACAAAGATAACGGCTGCATTGCCAATACCGCCGTCCAGGTGGGGGCCAATCCGACTAGAATCGCCATCTCCGTCCAGATGGGCAACCTGAACCGGGAGCTCATCGAGAGAACCGGCAAATTCAACGTCAGCGTGCTGACGGAGGATACGCCCTTTGAAACCATCCGGCATTTCGGTATGCAGTCCGGCCGGGACCTTAACAAGTTCGCCGATTTTAAGAGCGTGGAGCGGAGCCATAACGGCCTTTACTACCTGACGGAGCATGTCAACGCCATGTTCTCCTGCGAGGTGAAGGAAAAGCTGGATTTGGGCAGCCACATGCTGTTCATCGGCGAGGTCACCGAGTCCAAGGTGCTGGGCAAGGGAGCTTCCTGCACCTACGCCCACTACCATAAGGCCATCCGGCCAAAGGTCTAACCCAATAATTTGAGGGAGCGGATTTCCGCTCCCTCTGTATTATTCTGGCTGGCTGTTTTGGGACTTGCTCCTGGCGGCTTTACGTGTTATACTGTTGCCAAAAGGAGGCGCTTTCCGCATGGAAAAGAAAAAAATAGCTCGGCCACGCAATTGGCGCTATGAATTTTTGGTGATATTGGAGGGGCTCCTGCTGATTGGAATCTGGTGTTTATTCACCGATTCTTTGCGGGATGCTATAACCGGCGGCATTTTAACATATTTTGCGCTGGCGTGGATATTGCGGCTGAGCTTGCAGCGCCACCACAGAAGGGGCATGGCACTGATGCGGCATAATCAATATGAGCAAGCGTCCGCCGCCTTTCAGGCAAGCTATGATTTCTTTACGAAATATTCCTGGATCGACCAATATCGGTTTATAACAATGTTTTACAGCAATGCAATTCCCTTTCGGTTGATGGCGCTGAATAATTTGGGGATTTGCTATCTGCATATGGGTGAGGATAAAAAGGCGCTGGAAACATTTTCAAAGCTGGCAGAATTGGACAGTAACTGCTTGAATGTATCCAAAACAGTCGAGGCAATTCAAAAACACATTGAGGAGACGGAACACAGCTGAGGGTTTGCAGAATCCGCCCTCTTCAAAAGTTAAAAATGGCGGGAGAAATCACGAATGCTCATGGTTTCTCCCGCTCAAATATTAGGCTGGTTTTTTCAAAGACTCTCTTCAGCAGCCGCTTTTTTCAGCAGGCGTTGGAAGCCTGGGCGTCCAGCTGGGCCAGGTATTTCTTCACGCTGACCAGCTTTACCACGCAGGTGAAGACCTTCATGGCCAGCTCCAGATCGGAATTGGCGGGGAAGGAGGGGGCAATGCGGATGTTGCTGTCGTGGGGGTCTTTGCCATAGGGGAAGGTGGCGCCGGCGCCGGTGAGAATCAGGCCCACCTTTTTGCACTTGGAGACGATCTCCTTGGCGCAGCCGTCCAGGGAATCAAAGGAGACGAAATAGCCGCCTTTGGGATTGGTCCAGGTGCCGATGCCCAGGCCGCCCAGCTCGGCTTCCAGGGTATTGCGGACGATTTCGAACTTGGGGCGCAGAATGTCGGCGTGGCGGCGCATATGCTCCACCATCCCGTGAATGTCCCCGAAGAAGCGCACATGACGCAGCTGATTGACCTTGTCGTGGCCGATGGTCTGCACCTTCATCTGGTCCCGGATTTCCACCAGGTTGTTTTCGGAAGCGGCCATGGCGGAGATGCCGGAGCCGGGGAAGCTGATTTTGGAGGTGGAGGCGAACTTATAGGCTAGGTCCGGATTCCCGGCCCGCTTGCACTCTGCCAGAATCTCGATCAGGTGATCCTGGTCGTGATCGTACAGGTGGTGGATGGTGTAGGCATTGTCCCAATAAATCCGGAAATCTGTGGCGGCGGGCTTCAGCCGGGCGAACCGGCGGACGGTTTCGTCGGAATAGGAGATGCCCTGGGGATTGGAGTATTTGGGGACGCACCAGATGCCCTTGATGGCGGGGTCGGAGGAAACCAGCTCCTCCACCAGATCCATGTCCGGCCCGGTGGGCAGCATGGGGACGTTAATCATCTCAATCCCGAAATATTCGGTGATGGCGAAATGCCGGTCATACCCGGGCACGGGGCAGAGGAACTTCACCTTTTCCAGCTTGCTCCAGGGGGTGCTGCCCATCACGCCGTGGGACATGGAGCGGGCCACGGTGTCATACATCACATTCAGGCTGGAGTTGCCGTAGATGATAATCTGGTCGGGGCGAACCTCCATCATGTCGGCCATGAGCTCCTTGCACTCTTCGATGCCGTCCAGCACGCCGTAGTTCCGGCAGTCGGTGCCGTCTTCGCAGATCAGGTCGCTGTCGCTGTTCAGAACGTCCATCATGCCCATGGACAGATTCAGCTGCTCCTGCCCCGGCTTGCCCCGGGCCATGTTCAGTGTCAGCTTGCGGTTCTGATACTCGGTGTATTCTGCTTTCAGAGAAGCCTTCAGTTCCAGCAGCTCCTGGCGGCTCAGTTCGGAATAAGGTTTCATAGTTACCTCCCTCGATCATATGGTTTGCAAGTCAGTTCTTGACATCTTGCATATTACTAATATGATACTCTGAAATGCTCAAAATTTCAATGGTCAGTATCTACAGATTCCGAAGGAAATACGACTTAATTATGCATGTCCTGTATATTCTCTGGGTTTCTTCCTATTAAGTAGACGATGAGCACTGTTTTCTCACGGCCCTGCTTTTCAGTTTCTCATCGCTTATGGTGACACGATTTTTGCCAAAGGCGATTTTAATGTCGGAATTGCGCTCCGGAAAGATTTTAATGACTGAGATGTTATCATTGCTGTCATAATTTATCTTAACCGCATGAGCATCGCACTTGAGAGTAAAAGTATCTTCCATAATGTATCTCCTTTTGGGGCAATGTCATCAACTTAAGGATTCTACTGTAGGGGAGGCTATTAGCCTCCCGCGCAGAACAATCCCCAAAAGCGGCACCAAGTCAGGCAAATCCGTATCATTTTCCATTTGCCGGCTCCATTCAC
>JAETOP010000220.1 GCA_021771675.1 Oscillospiraceae bacterium
GTGTCCACCATTATGAACTCGGCGGGCTTCGGCGCTCCCAACTCCACCGTCCTGCCAGACGAGATTGTGACGGCCATTGAGGACTGCGGCTTTTTTGAGAGCATCCCCCTATGGGCGGTGACGCTGATCGGCGGGCTGTTCATTTGGGTGCTGTCCTTTGTCATGATTTTGAGCGTATACGGGCGTTTTTTCAAAATGTATATGTATGCTGCGCTGGCTCCCATCCCCCTGTCCAGCTTTGCCGGGGAACCCAGCCAGAACGTGGGCAAGAGCTTCTTAAAAAGCTACGCCGCCGTCTGCCTGGAAGGGGCTGTCATCGTGCTGGCCTGCATCATCTTCTCCGTGTTCGCCAGCTCCCCGCCCACCGTTGACCCGGACGCGGCGGCGGCCTCAATGGTATGGAGCTATATCGGAGAATTGGTGTTTAATATGCTCATTTTGGTGGGCAGCGTCAAAATGTCCGACCATGTTGTGCGTGAAATGATGGGCTTGTAAAGGAGGGCGACATGAAACGATTTTATGTGTTTAAGGACGGACGAATGGAGGGAAGCACCGTCACAAGAGAACAGGCGATTGACATGATCCGTCAATATCAGAAACATGAAACGCATCCCATCCTGCGGGCGGAGTTCAGCATGATCGAGGGCGAGGAAGAATTTGTGCCCTATCCCTCCCAGCAGAAACCGCCCAGGAAAAAGAGCGGGATGGAGCGATAGGAGGGATAGCTTTATGAGTTTTGAAGATGAATACCGGGAATTGATGGCAAAGCCCATCGACGAGATCAAGCAGGATATTTTCTTTCGCCCCGACAATTTCCATGATGAGCCGTGGTACGGCGATTTTCAGATGTATATGGCGATTGGCGTCTGCCAGCCCCCGGAGGAACACGCCCAGCAAATCCGTAAAGCCCTGAAAATTATGGGCTATGACACCCACACCGCTATCCGGGATGGCAAAACCTATATTCTCCCTGGCGAGGCACGGCAGGCCGCACGGGAACCGAAACCGAAAAAGCATGACGACCGGGAGAGATAAGTGCCCGCGTCTGGAAAGGAGTATCAATGGAAGTCAAAATCAACCGTGAAATCCGCAACTACACGGAGAGTATGTTTTTTGGGCTGTCCCTGCGGCAGCTCGTTTTTTCTGCCCTGGCGGTGTGCGTGGCCGTGGGGCTGTACTTTCTGCTGAAACCCTATGTCGGCACGGAAACCGTGTCCTGGATGTGCATTGTGGGCGCGGCCCCCTTTGCCGCCCTGGGCTTCTTCACCTACCACGGCATGACGGCGGAGCAGTTTATTTGGGCGTGGCTGCGCTCGGAGGTGCTGGAACCGCGAGAACTCCGCTTTGAATCGTCCACGCTGTACTATGACATTTTGAAGTCCAGCCTGGAAAAGCGGGAAAAGGAGGAATACAAGCGCCATGATTAAGAGCATCAAGACCATCATGCGGCAGGATCGGGAGCCGTACCGCATCCCCCGCAGGG
>JAETOP010000221.1 GCA_021771675.1 Oscillospiraceae bacterium
GCCTCCAATGCCTTTTCCTGCTTCGGCTCAACCTCTCCATACCGGTTCACGAAGTCGAAAACATGGCGCTCATGGATGTGCGGCGTGGCCTCGTCCAGATGGAGCGCCCAGTCAATGACATGAATGTGTTCCCCGAAGCGCCGCTCCAGTTCCATCATAAATTCTCCGACAATTTCCAGAAGCACATCCGGAGAAACGGAGTTCTCCATGGTGCCGATCTGGTAGATAGTTTCCTCCGGGCAGAAGCGTTTGTCGGCCAGTAGATTATCCACGCTCCGGTCACGCTCGGAGTGGCGGCGTTTGGCATTCCGCTCATGCTGGCCGTCAAGGTAATCCGAGTAGCGGTTCAGATAAAAGGCCCGCTCCACATCCGCAAAGGACACCTCACCGTCCTGCTGGGCCGGATAGGTCGCGCCCCGGAAACAATCCCAATAGATGTTCTGCGAAATCCGCTCACCGTCAATGTGATCTGCGTGTTCGGTATCGAAGGTTCTGTCATTGTGCGTTGATTTGTAGACACCGCTTTTTCCGGCTCTCCCGTTGTGCCGGGTCAGTCTTTTTGCCATTCTGCTCTCCTTCCTATTTTTCGTTTTTTGCTGTTCCGGGAGTGGCCAAGGGCGGCGAAGCCGCCGAATCTGAGTGCTTTGCGCCAGATAATAACCCAGTATGGATTGACGCAAGCATCAATCCTACTGGGCCAAGGGTTTCACCCTCTGGACACCGGAGCAGGCGTTGTCACCCTGCACCCGACCCAAAGGTTTCACCTCTGGACTCCGCCCAGGGGAATTGCATCCCCTGGACCCCTGCGCAAAGGGCCTGCCGCCCTCTGCACTCCCGCCAAAGATGCAGACCTCCGCCATCTGCGGATAGCTCTGGTCTGCATCTTTGCTCACGCCGCTCTCCCCGACTCAGTTCCTGCCCCTGTTCTTCCAGCGGCGTTTCGTTCCCCTTGGTACGCTCCATGCGATACTTCTCCAAAGAACATATCCCTTTCGGACGGTCATTCTCTTTTCAAGCCGCAATGTTGTGTGGCACGAACATCGTAGCAGAAAAAAGGCCACTCTCCCGTATATCCAAGAGGTAGGAAATCCAGGACAAAAAACGGATATTTCCACGCTCTCGGAAATGTGGTAGAATGGCAGTAATATCAGGGGAGGGCGGCGCTATGTATTTGACCATACAGGAAAGATTGAAGGATTTGCGGGTGGAACGCGGCTTGACGCTGAAGGAACTTTCAGAACAAACGGGCCTGTCCTCGTCTGCGCTGGGCAGCTATGAGTCAGACGATACTAAGGACATCAGCCACTACGCCCTTATCAAGTTGGCGAAATTCTACGGTGTAACTGCTGACTATCTGCTGGGGTTGTCTGAAATGAAAAGTCACCCAAACGCTGATCTGGCAGACCTGCGTTTGAGTGACGGTATGATTGACGTGTTGAAAGAGGGACGGGTGGATACCGCTCTGCTGGGGGAGTTGGT
>JAETOP010000104.1 GCA_021771675.1 Oscillospiraceae bacterium
GGCCTGTTATGACGGGGACGATCTGTGCGGCGTTGCCATTTGTGGCCGTCCCGTCGCCCGGTATCTGGACGATGGGCTGACCCTTGAAATCCTGCGCTGCTGTACGGACGGGACGGACAACGCCTGTTCCAAGCTCTATGGGGCCTGTTGCCGGATTGGTTTTGATATGGGCTATGAGCGCATTGTCACCTATACGCTGGCATCGGAGAGCGGAGCGTCCCTGCGGGCCGCTGGCTTTGCCTTTGACGGCGAGGCCGGAGGCAAAGAATGGACGGGCCAGCGCCGCAGGAACTACTATGTGGCCCCCGCCGAGCTGAAACACCGCTGGATAAAAAGACGGGCAGGTGAGCGGCCATGAGCAAGATCAAGACCCGTGAAAAGGGCAAGGACATTAAAGTGCTGGATAAGTCCGCCGTAGTGGGCCAGCGCATGAAAAGCGCCTTTATCCGCTCCAAGCGGAACGCTGCGGCGTTGATGGACGACCGGCAGGCCACCCCCAGCGAGTACGCCGAGGATAAGGTGGAGTTTGCCGCTGACGATCTGGCCCATGATACTGCGAATGTGGCCGTGTCCGGCACAAAAACGGCGGTACGCCAGGGGCGGAAGCTGTTTCAGCGCCAGCGGGAGAAGCGGGCGGCGGAGAAACGCCGGGAGAACACCGCCCCCATCGAACAGGCCCCCGCCCCCGAACCGCCCCAGGGTATAGCCCCGGAGGGCCAGCCCCCGCAGCGAAACAGTGGGCCAACCCCGGAGGGACGGCTCCCGCGCCAGCGAACCGACCCGCCCAGGGATGGGCAGCTCCCCCGGCAGGGCACTGGCCCCGCCCAGGGCAGACGGCTCCCACGCCAGCGAACCGGGACAGCCCCGGAGCGCCAGCCCCTCCCACGGTATGAGCGCACAGCGGAGCGGCCCCCGGCCCATGCTGACGTTGAGCACCCCGCCGATACTGTAAATTCCTTTGTAGAACGTGGGCGGACTTTTGCCAAGAAGCAGGCCGCAAAGTGGGCCGAGCGTAAACGTCAGGTGAAAAACCGGGCCGTCCAGTCCGACCGGCCACCACAGGTAAAGCCCCAGGACGCAGTTAAAGCGCCCCGGCAGGGGGAAACGGCGGTCAACACCGTGGAAACGCCCGTAAAAGCGGCAAAACGGCCCGCCCAAGCTATGGGGCAGACCGCAAAGGCCACCGGCAGGGGCGCAAAGGGCACCGTCAAGAGCGCCCAGCGGACGGTCAAGACGGCACAGCGCACCGCAAAGGGCACCGTGAAAACCGCCCAGCATACGTCTAAAACCGCTATCAAGACCGCAGACCATACGGCAAAGGCGGCGCAGAAAACGGCCCAGGCCACCGCAAAGGCGGCGAAAATGACCGCCTACGCCGCCCGTGCTACGGCCAAGACCGCCGCCGCTACCGCAAAAGCCGCCGCAAAGGGCGTTTCCGCCACGGTAAAAGCCATGATTGCATCCGTCAAGGCGCTTGTGGCCGCTATTGCCGCTGGGGGCTGGGTGGCTATCCTTGCCATCGTGATTATCTGCCTGATAGGTTTGATTGTTGGCTCCTGTTTTGGTATCTTCTTCTCCGGGGAGGACAGCGGCACGGGACAGACCATGCCCACCGTTGTCCGGGAGATCAATCAGGAATACGAGGGAAAGCTGGATGAAATCAAGAGCGGCACCGCCCATGACACGCTTGAAATGTCCGGCTCCCGCGCTGTCTGGCCGGAAGTGTTGGCGATATACGCCGTTAAGACCACCACCGACCCGGACAACCCCCAGGAAGTCGCCACGATGGACGACAGCAAAAAAGAGCTGTTGAAAGAAATATTTTGGGCTATGAACGAGATAAGCCACCGTTCGGAAACCGCCACCACAACCCAAACCGTGGAAACGGACGATGGAGCGGGTAACATCGTTGAGGAAGAAGTTGAGGTAACGACAACGACCCTCTATATCACCGTAACCCACAAGACCGCCGATGAAATGGCGGACGCTTACAATTTCACCGCCGACCAGCGGGCGCAGCTTGCCGAATTACTGGCTGAAGAAAACCGCAGTATGTGGAGCAGCGCCCTATACGGCATCGGCGTGGGGGACGGGGAGATCGTGGTGGTGGCCCTCTCCCAGCTCGGCAACGTGGGGGGCCAGCCCTATTGGTCATGGTACGGCTTCAACTCCCGCGTGGAGTGGTGCGCCTGCTTTGTCAGTTGGTGCGCCAACGAGTGCGGGTATCTGGGCGCCGGTGTTATCCCCAAAACGGCGGGCTGTATCTCTGGCTCTAATTGGTTCAAAGACCGGGGGCTATGGCAGGACAACAGCTACGAGCCGCGTCCCGGAGATATAATTTACTTTGATTGGGACAACAAGGGCAGTTCCGGCCCCCAGGACGGCCTTGCCGACCATGTTGGCATCGTGGAAAAGGTGGAGAACGGGATGGTCTACACTGTGGAGGGCAACTCCGGCGATAGCTGCCGGGAGAACCGCTACGCCATAGGCCATTATGAGATTTACGGGTACGGCACCCCAGCCTATTAGCAGTCCCGCCGCTATTCGGCGGCGGGTACATACTTGCGTTGTGCAGATTATACCATTATACTATTGTTAAGCTAATGTTGACCGAATGTAGACTTTTCTCTGATAGCATAGACGGGACAACCCATGAGACACACAACGGAGAGGAACATAAAATGACACCTAAACTTTTGTTGGTTGATGATGAAGCTGCTATCAACAACCTTATCAAGCTGCATTTCCAGACCGAGGGCTATCTTGTCTATACTGCGTCCGACGCGGAGGAAGCCTCTCAAATGCTGTCCCATGCGCCTGACCTGATCCTACTGGACATCAATATGCCGGATATGGACGGGCTGGAATTTTGCAAGAAGGTACGCAATCACATTGACTGTCCCATTATCTTCCTGACCTCCCGCATCACGGAGCAGGACAAAATCATCGGCTTGCGGGCCGGTGGGGACGATTACATCACAAAGCCGTTCAGCCTGGACGAATTGACGGCCCGCGTGGAAGCCCATCTTCGGCGGGAGAACCGCGCACGGCATGGCGGCAATACGAGGATGTTTGGCGATTTGTTCATTGACTATGTGGGGCGCTGCGTGTACTGCAACGAGCAGGTCATCCCATTCTCGAAAAAGGAATTTGATATCATCGAATTTCTTTCGCTCAACGCCGGACAGGTTTTTGACCGGGAACGGATTTATGAGAGGCTTTGGGGCTATGACGCCGAGGGGAGCAGCGACATCCTGAAAGAACATATCCGCAGGATACGCACGAAGCTGGCAAAGGCAACCAGCAAAAATTATATTGAAACGGTTTGGGGGTGCGGATATAAATGGGTAAGCTGAAAAATCTCTCCATCAAAAAAGCATTCTGCCTGATTGTTATCGTGACCGCCATCGTCGTAATTCTTTTGTCCACTGCTTCGGTACGAATTTGCTCTAATATACGCGACCAAATCCTGCTTCCCCACGCCTATGTTTTTCAGCCGTCTATTGTCCAGCCGGAGGGAAACGGCAAATTCACCTTGGAAGCCAGCGGCGGCCCGGCAAACGGCGAGGCATCTGAGTTTACGGATCAAGAAGTGATCCTATTTAAGACCGCTCAAACGCTGATGGTTCTCCTGCCCGTCCTTTTTTCTTTCGCGGGCATCGCCTGTGCCAGCTCTGTGTTCTATCGGATCAAGCTGAAGGAGCCGCTGGACGCGCTCAAACAGGGCATCGTCCACATTGCGGACAACGATTTATCCTTTCCCATCAGCTATCAGAAGCAGGATGAATTGGGCCAGCTCTGCGGTGCGTTTGAAACAATGCGGCGGGAGCTGCTGGATAATAACCGGCGGATGTGGGCCTTGGTGGAGGAACGGAAGAAGATCAACGCCAGCATTTCCCACGACCTGCGGACACCCATCACCGTGATAAAAGGGTACAGCGAATATCTGGACAGAAACATCGGCAAAGATGTACTGACCGAGGACGGAACGCGGGAGATTGCCGGATATATCCATGAAGCGGCCAGCCGGTTAGAGGATTACGCCAACTCCGTCCACGAGGTACAAGCCCTGGAGGATATGAGCCTGGACTATAAGGAAATATCGCTGACCGAGTTGATGAAAGAAATGCAGACCCAGCTTTCCGTTCAATCCGAACAGCACCAAACAAAAATCAACATCTCCGGGCAGTTGCCGGAGCAGACAGTTTCCCTCGCGCCCGCCGCTGTGTTTCGTATCGTGGAAAACATCGTTTCCAACGCCCTGCGGTACTGCAAATCTAAAGTTGACGTTGATTTCTCTTACTCGCAGCCCTTTCTTACCATCACGGTAACGGATGATGGGAAAGGCTTCACGGCGCAAGACCGGGCCGAGGCGGTCAATTACTTCTACAAGGGGAAGAAAGAAAAGGAGCATTTTGGCATCGGCCTAACGATTTGCAAGATTTTAGCAGAGAAGCATGGCGGTGAGATTTTTCTTGACAATGCGCCGGGCGGCGGAGCGAGGGCGATGGTAAAGTTGAAAGCGGAAAGGAAGCCTGAAAAATGAATAAGACAATTGCAAGTACGGGAGCTTGGATTGCAACCATTTCGGTGGTTTTGTTTGCTGCCTGTATGCTGCTCTCCTTTAACTTTGGAAGCTACTTTGTATGTATGTTTTTGCCCATTGGATATATCATGATGTCCGCCGGTTTTTGCAATGAAAGTGATGAAAAGCATAGGGTGGCTGCCTATGTTGGATTGGTGTTTGCTGCGGTCTATGCTGTTTTGATATTTCTTGTTTATTTCGCACAGACAACCTCAGTACGGCTGGATTCCTTTGACGAACAGGCGATGGGGATACTGGATTATTCAAAAGGGGGATTGTTTTTTAATTATGATTTACTTGGATATGGGATGATGGCCCTTTCAACATTTTTCATTGGACTTACAATAACCGGCAGAACCAAAGCGGATAAGTGGTTAAAGTACCTGATGATTATTCATGGAATATTCTTTTTGAGCTGTTTTATTATGCCAATGACAGGGGTATTTGGCTCGATGTCAAATGGCGAAACGAGGATAGGCGGAGTCGTTGCACTTGAGTTTTGGTGTGCATATTTTACTCCAATCGGTATTCTGTCGCTGATACATTTCAAAAGAGGCGGTATAAATTCTGATCTGCCGGATAGAAAAAACCAATAAAGAAAACTCTCCATTGTGACGGAATGTAGACTTTTCTTGATTAAACTCTCCTTATCAACTCGAAAGGAGAGTTTTTCTTATGGAAATAAAAATCCAAGCCCTAAAAAAGAACTACGGGCAAAAGACAGCATTGGACAATATTACCCTCGCCATTGAAAACGGTATGTTCGGCCTGCTGGGGCGCAACGGCGCGGGGAAAACAACGCTGATGCAGATATTGTCCACCCTGCGGGAACCAACCTCTGGCACAGTTACATTCAACGAAATCCCGCTGGAAGAAACCCGCAAAATCCGGCCCCTTATTGGCTATTTGCCGCAGGAATTTTCCTTGTACCCGGATATGTCGGTGTTGGAGATCATGCGCTATCTGGCCGCACTGTCCAATCTTCCGATGGAAGTACAGCGCCAGCGCATCCCCGACCTGCTGCAAAGAGTAAATCTGTGGGAGGACAGGGGGAAAAAGGTGCGGAAGCTGTCCGGGGGTATGAAACGGCGGCTGGGTATTGCCCAAGCCCTGCTCCACGACCCGCAAGTGTTGATTGCCGACGAGCCGACAGTTGGCCTTGACCCACAGGAACGGCTTCGCTTCTATGCCCTGCTGAACGAGTTTTCCAGTAACCGTATTGTGATTGTGTCCTCACATATCGTCAGCGATATTGAAACGGTCTGTGAAAAGGTGGCCGTTCTGGATGCCGGGAAGCTGCTGTTTACTGGAACCGTGGAAGATTTGGCGCAGACGGCGGCGGGAAAGGTCTACGAGCTGACTGTCCCCAAGAGCAGGCAGGCGTCCATCCAAAATCAATATTGCGTCCTGTCCAGTCAGGGCCATTTGGCGGATGTGAAAATCCGCGTCCTCCATGACAGTGTGCCGACTGTTGGTGATCCTGTGACCTGTGAGGCCACGGTAGAGGACGGCTACATGGAAATGCTGCGTCAGTTGGAGCAGGGGGTGAAAAGATGATGCGCCTGTTTGGAATGGAGTGCAAAAAGATTGCCAAAAGCATTTTGTATTGGGTGCTTGTCCTGGCGCTGCTGGCCGTCAGCCTTTATCAGTACGACCCTTCTGTGGAAAGTGAACTTCGGCGCACCAACGACCCCGCTTCGGTGTTCTATACCGCAGCCGACGGCAACTACGCAGAGGAACGCAATACCGTCCCCGATGCAGCGATGGAACACGCCATGATGATCGGGGCCACAAAACTCCTGATGTATAATTACCGCGATAACTGCTATCAGTATTACCCCTTTGGCTATGTCAAGGAGAAAACTATGTCCGCCAAGGAGCAGGCTGTAATCCTCCAATACCTGATGGAGCTGACCGGGCTTAGCGAACAGGAGTTGGCCGGAACAAAAGACGGAGCGGGAGATACCAATATCGGTGATGTTCCCATCTCCGGCGGCGGCGCTTTTGTCCTGGAACCGGGCAAGGGAAGTACAAACGAGAACGGGCAGTTTGTCGCAGAGCCAGACGACTGGCAGTATGTTCCCAATGGTGAAACTGCTTCGGAACAATCGGAAAATACGAATGGAAATATAGGCGATATTCCGATTTCCGGCGATGGCGCGTTCATTTTGGAACCGGGCAAAGGAAACACAAACGAAAACGGACAGTTTGTAATAAGGCCGGATGAATGGCAATACGTTCCCAGCGATGGCACATCTTCCGAAACGCCGTCGCAGTCAAGCGGCAGCTTTGAAATACAAGTGTCGTTTGAACGCTTCAAAGAGATCATGGAGGAAGTCAATCGGATGATTGGGCGCAACTCCTATTTTAGCTGGACAATGCTGAAACTGTACTATTTCGGGAACGACATGGAGGAATCTCCCATCACCGAGCGGCAGCACCGGGAGTTCTACGAGGGCGACCGAGTAACCGGCGCTTTTGCCCGGTACTACTGCGACAGCATTTCCATCAGCGCGCTGTTCCTCCCGGTCTTTGTAATTGTTGACCTGATGCTGCGGGATAAACGCCGCAAAATGCAGGGCTTGACTTACCCAAGAACGATTTCCAGCGCAAAGCTGATCTGCACCCGTTACGCCGCCGCAGTCTGTATGACTATGCTTCCCATCCTCATTCTGCCAGTCAAATCCCTGGTTGTGCTGATGCGGTACTGCGGCAGCATTGGCGTTCAAGCGGACGCGCTGGCTTTTGTCAAGTACACCCTTGCGTGGATTTTACCCACTGTTTTGCTGATTATGGCAATCGGCCTGGTGGTGACGGCGCTGCTGGAAAACTACACAGCAATCCTGCTGGCCGGTCTGATCTGGCTGGTTGGTAAGCCCACCATTGATAAGCTGGAAGGCGGGAATTATGGTCTGTTCGACCTTATCATCCGGCACAATACCCTGAAAGGCTATGGGCGGATGATGGAGAATATTCAAATGCTGGCACTAAACAGGATCACTATTTCCGTCATTGCCCTGGCGCTTGTGGGGTTGGCTGTCCTTGTGTATCACAAAAAGCGGAAAGGAGGGCTGACCTTTGGACGCCAAAAATCTGCTCACCATCACAAATTCAAACTTACGGCTTAACATGAAACAGACCCTTTTCCCGGCAATTCTGCTCTTGTTCGTGATCCCGCTGATCTACGGAACATCTAACCTCGACAGTGTGAAGTCTGCGGATTGCCTGGAACGGATGGTGGCGCTGATCGGCCTGCCCATATTCGTGCCGTTGCTAAAGCCGGAGCAGAACGGCGGTATGGACGCGATTATCACAATGCGGCCCTTTCCATATCGGATGATTGTTGCGTTGCGGGTTGTGCTTTCCCTGATCTGCACCGTTGCGCTAATTCTCGTTTTCGAGGGATATATGAGTATCGGCAGATGTTCATTCCCAGCTTACGCTTATGCGCTCCGAACACTGGCAGTAACTATGACGCTCGGCTTTGTCGGACTTCTGGCAAGCGCCATATCAAGAAATACGATAGTTGGTTTTTTGGTATCGTTCTGTTGGTATTGTGTCCTGCAAGTAGAGAACATTGGAGCGATCTTCAAATCCGTTTCAAACGGCATCAACGTTTATCAAGTCCTGCTGTTGCTGGGAAGCGGTGCGGCAATCATCTTCTTTAGCGGACTTCCCTTTGAAGAAAAAATACAATCAATACGCAAACGGTTCTGCTCATAATCAGACTCCGGTCAAATAAGGCTTTTTCCATTGAACGACAGCCAGTGGGCAAGGCAGTCCTTACCCACTGGCTGTCGTCTATTATGAGTAGCTTATAACCAGATTGTAAAACGCATTCCGGCTGGGAATTTCATGGGGACAAACGAGTATGAAATATCCATGGAGGTCAGAAGTGTGTCCACGATATAAAGGCCCAGGCCATTGCCGCCGCTCTCACTACTGCGGGAGAAGTCAGGCCGGTAAAACGGCTCAAATAGGCGGCGAATCTCGTTGTCAGGGATAGGGGTACACTCGTTTTCAACAACAAGACTGCGCCCATCTATATACACGGAAACGGATTTCCCGGTTTCGGTGTAGGCCACAGCATTGGCAAGAATATTGGACACTACTTTACTGAATGGGCCAACGGGTAATAAGGCCGGAAACTTCTCTGGCAAGTCAAGAGAGAAAGAAATTTTATGTGCCGCCGCAATCATCTGATACGGTTCGCACAGCTCCGCCAGTAAGTCAGAAATATCAACCGGCCTTGGCTGCTCCATGATCGTACTTAATTTGGAGGTTTCCAGAATTTCATGTATCATCCCGGCAAGCTGCTCGACCATTTCCTTGCACTCCGGCAGATAAGTGGCATGATCCTGATACTTCCCAACGCCTAGGATCATGTTTTCCAGAGTAGCGTTCAGCGCAGTCACAGGAGTTTTCAGCTCATGGGATGCCGCCCGCAGGAAGTCCACTTTGGCCCTCTCCATATCGCGCACAGTATTTTTCTCCTGCTCCAGATGCCTGATGGTGGATAACAGATTAGAGTACAGGTCATTGACATTTTGGGCCAATGTTCCGATTTCGTCCCTGGAGCAGACAGAACAGCTTGCCCCTTGGTCTAATTCCATCATTCGCTCCGTAGATGCTGAAATTCTCTTGATTGGGTCGGCAATCACCTTGGAAAACAAGAGAGAGCAAACAACAGAAATGAGCAAAGAACAGCCTAAAGAGATCGGCAATGCTTTCGTTACCGCCTCGGTCACGAATTTTACCTGATTGATACTAACGACTATATCATCCTGGGTACTCAATGAAAGTTGCATCCGGGGTGCAAGAAGATAGATTAGCCCATGTGACACCGCAACAATAAAAAGCATGATGCCCAGGGTGTAAAGAAAGAATTTAGGGAACAATTTTAATCGTTTCATGCCTGCACCTCATACTTATAGCCAATCCCCTTGACCGTCACGATGCAGTCAAGCCCCAGCTTTTTTCGCAGGTTTTTAATGTAAGTGTCAACAGTTCGGTCAATGATTGGACAGTCAGCGCCCCATAGTTCATCCAAAATCTGCGAACGGGTCAGTACCAGACCCTTATGCTCCATCAGCAGGCGGAGCAGGTCGATTTCCTTGGGCATGATGTCAATTTTCCCATTGGTGCCGCTGGCGGTATAGCCGGAAAAGTCAACTTCAACATCCCCAAAATACACTTTTTGCAATGGAGCAGTCCGCCCGCTCCGACGCAGGAGTGCGGTGATCCGTTTCCCCAGCAGCACCATCGAAAAAGGCTTTGTCATGTAATCATCCGCCTGTTCGTCAAAGCTCATGACCTGAGTGTACTCGTCCCCGATTGCCGTGAGCATCAGGACAGGCGTTGTGCTTACTTGACGTATCTCATGCAGCACCGATAGTCCACTGACGCAAGGGAGCATAATATCCAGCACCACAAGATCAACACGTTTTTCCTTGAAAAACTGCAAGGCTTTCTCACCGTCATAAGCCGGAATAACGGTATGGCCCGCAGGCTTGAGATACTCGCAAATTGCCTCATTGGTTTTGAGATCGTCCTCAACGATCAATAATGTGGCCATGGTGACACCTCCTTTTCGGATAGTGTACCACCGCAATGTGAAATGGGTATGAAATCAAAGTGTTATTTTTGAAAATTTCCCATTTCATCTGTGTTCCACACCAGTTTCATACCCATTCCACATTGGGGTGCTATTCTACGGGTGCGTTCGGAAGAACAGTACAACAATATGGAGGTATCAACCATGAGCATTTTCAAGAGGGCGTTTTTATACGTCACGCGAAAACGGGGAAAAACTATTCTCCTGTTCGCTATCCTGCTGATTATGGCAACCTTTGTCCTGACGGGCCTCTCCATCTGGAAAGCATCGGAGGCCGCGCAGCTTGACCTGCGGCAGAGTTTGGGCGGCAAATTTGACGTTTTTGTGGATTGGAGCAACAGCCCCTATGTAGTGAAAAAAACCGTCAAAGATGAAGTAGACGAGGAAACCGGCAAGACATCAAGCAGCTTTCTCATGTATTCCACCGTACAATTTACCCCGGAAAACATTGCGGCAATCAAAGGTGTTTCCGGCGTAAAGTATTGCAGCGCAAGGCAGGACAATCTTTTGCCGTTCGATGGGCTTTCCTTGTTTCCCGGAACGATCTCAACTGACGCAAAATATCAGGGATATACAAAGGCGCTGGGCGTCTGCAACACGGAAGATGATGAACTTTTCACCACCGGCACACTGACGCTGGCAGAGGGGCGGCATATCTCCGCCGACGATACCCAGGTGGCGATCATCAGCCAGGATTTGGCGGAGCGGAATGAGCTGAAGATTGGGGACTATCTCACCGCCCACAGTTACAGCGTGGAAGATCAGAGCTTTACCGGGCAAGAAATCAAGGTGCAGATCATCGGACTGTTTACCCCGAACGTGGTGGAGCAGTTTGGGGAAACCGTCACCACCTACGACAAAATCCAGAACCGTGTATTTGTGGATTTACAGTCCTCAAAAGAATTGGACGGCGGAGAAATCAACTACGGCTTTTCCGCACTCCACGTTACCATGGACGACCCGCAGGACATGGCGCGGGTGGTGGCCGAAGTCAAGGCCCTGCCGGGTATCGACTGGAACGCCTTTACCGTGGAGGTGGACAATGAAACCTACGAAAACGCCGCCGCTCCGCTGGCTACGCTGAATGAATTGGTCGTGACCCTGCTGGTGGTGATTATCGTTGTCAGCGCCATTATTCTGGCCCTGATCCTGACCCTCTGGACAAAGACCCGTATTCACGAAATCGGCGTGTTCCTGTCCGTGGGTATCAGGAAATCGGCTATTATCGGGCAGTATTTGATTGAGGTGCTACTGATTGCCGTCCTCGCCTTTGGCCTGTCCTACTTCACCAGCAACACCGTAGCGGGGCAGATCGGCAACCACCTGTTGGAGCAAAGTATGCAGACCGAGCCGGAGGACGATAACGATGTTGTAGCTGCCGCCGCTGCGGTTGATGTGGGCGCGGACACTCTTATTCAAAAACCCCTGCCTACGGAGAATGGCATCCAAGTGTCCGTTGGGCTGGACAATCTGGCCCAACTCTATCTGATTGGCCTTGCCATTATCATTGTGGCCGTCAGCGCATCGTCCATTACGGTTATGCGGCTGAAACCCCGCGAAATCTTGTCGAAAATGAGCTAAAGGAGGGACAATCATGCCTACACTGGAATTAAAAAATGTTTCTTACGCCTACGAAAAGGGCAAGGCAGTTTTGCAGAATGTCAGCACAGAACTGGAAACCGGGAAAATGTACGCCATCCTCGGCCCGTCCGGGTCGGGCAAGACCACGCTGCTGTCCCTCCTGGGCGGGCTGGATGTGTCAACACAGGGTAGCGTCCTGTTTGACGGCGAGGACATTACGACAAAGGGCCTGGAACACCACCGCAGGAACCATATTTCGCTGATCTTCCAGAGCTACAACCTGATCGACTATATGACGCCCGTAGAAAATGTGCGGCTTACCGCCAAGCTGGACGCCGCCCCCATCCTGGAACGGCTGGGGCTGGAGCAGGACGAGATTACCCGGAACGTACTGAAACTGTCCGGCGGACAGCAGCAGCGGGTGGCGATTGCGCGGGCGCTGGCCTCCGATGCCCCGGTCATTCTGGCGGACGAGCCGACCGGGAACCTGGACGCCGACACCGCCGAGGAAATCACCGCTATTTTGAAAGAGAGCGCCCATGCGTTCGGGAAGTGCGTGGTGGTCGTGACACACTCTGGCGAGGTTGCAAAGCAAGCAGATGTGGTACTGGAAATCAAACGGGGGCATTTGAAAGAGAGGGAAATGTGATGAAGAAAATTGCTATTATTTTGGCGTGTATGCTGGTCTGCTTCTCACTGTTCACCGGCTGTACCGATCAGAAAAACGGCGGCGATCAGGACACGAACGTGGGAAACTCCGTAGAATTTGATGATACGGATATTGATGTTGATACCGAAACAAAGCCGGGTGCCGAGGACAACTCTGACAGTGTTTCCCTGCCAGATGGCTACACTTATAGTTTCAAAGACCCGGATAATGCGGAGGGCATTGTAGTCACGCCGAGGGAGTAGCCAAATATTTCATCCCGGAAGAAATTGGACAAAGCCATTAGTAAAGAGCCAGACGCATAGAAAGGAGCCGATGAATTTGTGAAATACTCACCAATCATCGGCTCTTTTCTATAAGTTTGAACAAAACTGCTGTTATTCCTGCTCTTTTGCTTTATGTATTCCCTTTATGACCGCTTCAACAATAACAAGGTCTTTGTCGGCCAGTCCATCCAGCAGCGTGTCCACACGCCGCCGTATGGAACTTTTGACGGTATCCCTATCTTTGAATATGTGCCGGTCAAGAGAAACATCAAACATTTCGGCAAGCTGAAACAGAAAATCCACGCTGGGCGTTTGCCCCTCGTTTTCGATAGCCTGGATGTGCCGGGGAGCATAACCAGTTATTTCTGAAAGCTGTTCTCGCGTTACGTCCTTGGCTTCACGGTTTTGTTTGATGTCCTGACCAATGGGCATGAAGTCAAGTTTGAACCTGTCGTTTCGATTATTCATAAGCTCACCTCTGCAAGTTGGAAGTATCATCACTATTTTACAGATATGTGAGCGC
>JAETOP010000222.1 GCA_021771675.1 Oscillospiraceae bacterium
GGCCGCAAGCCCTCATTCCAGACGGGGTGAACCTTGAGGGCGGCCACACCGGGCATGGCAAGCACCTTTTCCTTGTAGTCCGCTTGGTTGCCGCCAAATGCCTGAGATTGAAAGCTATCCAAGACCCGCTGCCGGAAAGCCTCCGTTTCCTCATCGTCCTCACCGGGCACCAGCAGCTCCACCAGCTCCGCACGGGTCAGCCCGTTCACGTACTCCACAGGAATGAGCTGCCCGGTGTAACCGTTGCCAAGGGCCCCTGCTTTTTCACAGGTGACCTCATGGCTCTTGACATCCTCTGTGTCCTTGTCCTCCATGCGGGCGGTCACCACAAAGTTGATGTCCTCGCAGGAGAAACGGGTGCCCACCGGCACCTCAATGTTGCACTCTGCCCGAAACACGGCGGGGCTGGCGGGCTTGGGGGCCATGTTGCGGTCAGAGGCCCGCTTGATGAGGTATTCCCTGGGGGCGGTCAGCAGGTATGTGGCCTTAAAAACGAAGTCAAGCCCGATATAGAGCTGGGCCAGTTCTGCCATGGAGGGGGCCACGCCGTTGAATACCATGGAGCCCTCCCGCTTGTCTATGCCGTTTGGCACATTTGCAAGAGCACTCTTGACCAGCGCCTCATAGGTGTGCTGTTCAAACATCTACACCTCAACCTCCTTTGAAAAATCTATCTCACCATAGATGGTGTAGACGGTGAAGTTGGACAGGACCGTCTTTTTCCCGGTTTCAAAGCTCCAGTTGCCCACGCCGGTGATGCGGTCATCCTGCTCCAGCGCCTCAGTTATCCGGCGTTTCATTTCGCTCATGGCGTAATCTTTCGGCTTGCCTATGAGGTCGGAAAATTCGGAGCCGTAATTGCGGGAATAAATAGGGTAAGCGTAGCGCTCCACGTTCAAAATGAGATAGATGGCTTGGTACAGCGCCTCCCGCTTGTCCGTCATGCCGCTCACCCGCTGGTGGTCAATGTCCAGCTTGTGGGTATATCCGGGCTGTTCACCCATTGCAAAAGTGATGAGGTCCAGGTCATCCCCCGTGGTGGGTAAAGTGGCCATTATTCTCTCGCCTCCCATCTGTCCAAAACAATGTATTTCTGCCCACCGTCACAGCGCAGCAGGATGACCTTTTCCCCCGCCTTGAGGGCATTATGCACCCGCCACTTTTTCCGGCCTTGGTATTTGTGCTTATGGGCCGCAAAAGCCGCATAGCCGGAGCCGCCGCTTTCATCCTCAGTGTAGTGCGGCCCCAGGCTTTTGCCCGTGCCCTCAATGGTGGACATCTCCACATTGAAGTCCCGCACGTTGTCGGTGAGGATGAGTTGGGGGTCAGTCAGGGTCTTTTTTTGGTCCACCTGGATTTTGAGCGGGGAGGCGGAGGTCACGGTGCCATAGCACACGGCCACAGGAGCCTCCGCCCGCACGGCCTCCACGGCGGCCTGCTTGAC
>JAETOP010000223.1 GCA_021771675.1 Oscillospiraceae bacterium
CCCGGTGAACCTCTTGGCAGCCAGGCGGCAACCACTGGTGAACCAACCGGTGTTTTTTTGTCGGACGGCCTGGCAACCCAGGTTAGGTTAGGTAAGGACAGGGTAGGTAAGGGTAGTTTAGGAAAGGTTAGCTCAGTTCAGTCTAACATAGGTCAAAATAGGGCAGTTGAGTTTTATAAGGAAGGCGGAGATTTCAAACACGCGCGAGGCAAAAAAGCACCTTCAAAGCCGTTCCCGGAAAACTGCTTTGAATCGGATATTTGGGATCCGAATTCAGCTATTTGCTCTGATTATCCAACAAAATCTGAACATTTTCAAAGTCACTCGCCGAACGCTCCACCATGCCAGCTGTGAATAACTCTGTGGAGAACCTGTGGAAGCCTGTGGATAAGCCATAAATTCTTGTGGAGAAACTGTGCATAACTGCTGGCGTCATTGGGAATACATAAGCGTCCCGTAGGGGCGGGTCAGAAATAGATAATAGAGAATAGATAATAGATCGCTAGGTTAAATGCCTGAGCGTTTGACCTTGCGGGCCGGTCAAGGCCGGCCCCTACGGGAAAAAGGGTAGGGCGGCGAGTGTGCGAGGGCTGTTCCCAATTCCTAATTCCTCATTCCTAACTCCTAATTCCTAACCCTGTCTGGCTTTCTCAATTTTCTCCAGGCTGTCCTGGCGGATTTGCTGACGGAGCTTGACAAGATAGGGGCTAAACTGCACCCGATCCATGGCATAGGTCAGCTGCAGGTCATACTCATTGGGCTCCCAGGTGGAAATATCCGACTCGTTGTGCTGGATGATGGCTTCCAGGCCATCCAGAGCCTTATAGAGCTTGGCCTCTGGGGTCTGACGAGCATTCATCTCCCGGTAGAGGGATGCCATCTCCCCCCGGAGTGGCTCTGGCAGGGTGCTCACCCACTGGTTTAACAGCTCGTCCTCCCTGGTTTCATGGGCATCCGTCTTCAAAAACACGGGAATATCCCCAGTGAAGCACTCCCCCAGGTCGTGAATCAGGCACATGTGAATCACCTTCTCCATATCCAGCTCCGGGAATTCCTCCCCCAGCCAGAAGGCCATCAGCGCCAGCCGCCAGCTGTGCTCCGCCACGCTTTCACGGCGGCCCCGGGAGGTATAGCAGTGCCGGGTGGTGTCCTTCAAGGCCTCGGCGGTGTGGAGCATGTCTAAAAATTGTTTTGGTTCCATGGTCAATTCCTCCTGCTTTTTCTCCCCATTATACCACAAGGACTCCGGGATGAAAAGACAGCCTTTGATTAAAAAATGTGCTCCCCAGGTCCATTCTGTACCTCGTCAAATTGTAATTTGGCGATTTGCCGCACGGCCCTTTTCACTGTAGGGGAGGCTATTAGCCTCCCGCCAAGTAATGTATTTTGAGTGTTCCGGTGAATGGGAAATGATACGAATTTGCCTGAACC
>JAETOP010000105.1 GCA_021771675.1 Oscillospiraceae bacterium
CAATCCTCAGCACTATAGAAGGCTTACGCTGAAACAGACGATGGATGCGGAAAATGTTCTGTTGGAGCAGGGTAAAGCGATTGATTTTCCCTTGAAACCCTCCGATTTATCCAGATATGACGAGGTGCTGTATGAGTGAATTTACCATGGACAGGCTGAGGGAAAACCTGGAAGCTCTAAAGATGAAGAACACCTTGGAAATCCTGGACAATTACCTGGAACGGGCTGTGGCGGAAAACCTCAATATTGTGGATGTTTTGGACCATATCTTTACGGAGGAAGCCAAATCCAAACGGAGGCGGGCTTATGAGAAGCAGATTCAGATGTCCGGCTTCCCCATCAAGAAGACTCTGGACGATTTCGATTTCTCCTTCCAGCCCTCCATCGACAAGCGCCAAATCGACGAACTGGCCACCATGCGTTTCCTGGAGAATGGGGAGAACGTGGTATTCCTCGGACCGCCAGGTGTGGGCAAGACTCATCTAGCCTCCGCTCTGGGCCTTGTGGCGGCAAAGCATCGCTTCTCTACCTACTACATCAACTGCCACCAGCTTATTGAGCAACTGAAAAAGGCTCATTTTGAGAACCGCCTGCCGGACAAACTCAAGATCCTGGCCAAGTACAGGATGCTCATCATCGATGAAATCGGCTACCTCCCCATGGACATCCAGGGTGCAAACCTGTTCTTCCAACTGATTGCCAGAAGGTATGAGAAAACTTCCACCGTTTTTACCTCCAACAAGACGTTCTCCCAGTGGAACGAGGTCTTTGCCGATGTCACCATCGCCTCCGCTATTTTAGATCGTGTCCTGCATCACTGCACTGTGATTAACATTAAGGGCGAGTCCTCTTTTTGAGCAAGGAAGCACCTGATTTTTGTTACCCCCCCCGCCAAAAAACTACAAAATTTCTTCGGCGTTTTCTTACAATTTCAAATTGGCGTTGACAATGGCAAAACCCTCCGGGCCCTCCGCCAGATAGATCCGCTCCCAGATCTGTAGCAAAGTATGGGCCTCGATTCCAAACCGGCGGCCTGCTTCACTGTAACTCAGCCCTTCCGCACGCATGGCTTCGATTACCTTTGTCTTAAATTCCGCTGTATATCTCCTGTTTGGCACTCCCTTTGGCATATACTCACTCCCTTTTTTCTATTTTATCACTTTTGTCTATCTATTGGGGGGCGGTTCACTTGGTTCTTCAAGTGCCGCCGCTTTTTAATCAGCTTACTCCTGTGTTCCGCTTCACCCATTCCCGGAGTTTCTCTGACAAATAGGCCGCGCCCGAATCATCCGGGCGCGGTCAAACTGTCAGACCATATTCATTGTAGGGCCGCTTTGCTGATAATCTTCCGCGATATCCTCCGCCACATCGTTTTCCGCGAAATCAGCTGTCTGGCGCTGTGAAAGCGCCAGATCCTGAAGGTGTTCGATTCTCTGTTGGATGGATACCATGATTGCTTTTCGTCTGTCCTGGTCAAGATATTCACCTGCGGGTGCCAAGATCTCCGCGATCTCATCCTCTAACCCACGCAGCGCGTCAAAGTCGATCCAGCTCAGATCCGTTACCAGCGCCAGCTGCTCCTCGTGGGTTTTCTTGAACGGCTTGCACTCAACGCCTTTTCCGGAAAGGATCTGGCCCGTCAGCTTGTCATATCCCAGCGAGGAACCGCTGTCGAAGATTGGTGCCGCTCCCAGCCATTCCAGCGTGTTGGCCTCACGGATCAACCCAAAGTTGTTCTGGTGCCGATCCTCGTTGGCGATCAGATAATCCAGCACGATCATCTGATCCATGGCATGAACCATTCCCGGCACGCCAAGGGTCTCACAGCAGTTCAGGAAATGGCGGTAGACAGAGGTGCTGTTATCTTTCTTCCGCGTCTGCATAACCCGCCATGCACTGACCAGCTCTGTATCCGGGGTAATGAAATCCTGGCACACGCTAAAGGGTAACCCATCATCCCAGCACAGTTCATATGGCACATACGGGATATCCAGTCTCCTGCAAACCGCTGAGGCAATCACCTCGTTGAAGGGCTGCTGCATGAATGGGGCGCTGCCGGCTTTCAGCAGACATCTGGCTCCATTGATGATCTTCCACCGCTTTTTCAGGAAACCGTCTGAGGTATTGTCCGGGGAGTGAAAGCTGAAATCTTTACCTTTTGGTGCCTTCCCCAACAGGATGTCACCGATATCTTCGGAGAAATCGTTGGTGAAGAAGTTGATTTGTGCCCACTGTATGTCACTGCCCTGGGGTCTGATCCAATACTGGTCAGAGAGACTCAAGCCCATGCTCTTGGTCAGCAGAAGCCGCGTGTTGGGGAGTTCCAGCGTTTCCAACGCCTTCCGCACGCCGGATCGGCTGGCAGGGATAGAGCGGTCGATCCACCAGGTATTCAAAGCCGCCCTGTCTACAGCTCCCCGCTTGACCGAAAGACCCACGGGAAGATGCTCCGCATAGTGGATATCACAAACTTTCTGCACAGCACTTGTGGCCTCGTCAAGAATCAGATCGGCCACCGGGATATCTTTATGCATCAGCGTATACCGCACAGGAACCCCTCCCTTCGTTTCATAGTATTTTATATTGTACCACACTGTCCTGTCATAAATCAACGATTGTCCCTGCATCAGTCTTTCTTTCCCGTATTCTGTTTCACCCATTCCCAAAGTTCCTCCTTGGGAATTACGATGCGGGAGCCGATCTTCAGTGCAGGGAATCCCTCTGTCCGAACCAGCTCGTATGCTCCGGCACGGGAGATTCCCAATGCGGCTGCCATCTCAGGTACGGAGAGCGTCAATGGAAGTTCCTCGTAGGATCTGAACGTTACTTTTTTCATGTAGTATCCTTTCTCCCCTCCGCAGCGGAAGGGCCTTTTATTTGTTATTCTTCGTTTTGTTGATCTACTTTCCCACCATCTGCTGGAGGGGAGTATCCGCAGGAGCTGCGGCTCAAAATATGACTGCCACGAGTAGGAAGGCTTGAAAAACTTTCACCTTGTATTCATCCTTGTTTCAAGCTATACTGATATCAAGATTTTTTCTGGAGGTATCGTCATGAGTGCTGCTGAAATTGAGGAATCCATTCGTACAGCCACTATATCGCTGGAGATGGAAGGCCTGCATATTGACTCGCAGTATGCGGAATGGTGCCGGCAGATGCTTTCTGGTAAGATTTCTATGGAAGAATATATTGCCATGGTTATCGAAAGGGCAAAGGGTTGACATATGGCGTACAGCATCGAAAGCACGTCGGATCATTGCTATGAGGGAACTACTTGCCTGATCAACAAACTGGACATCCGTGATGAGCATAGATTGGCAGAGGCCGAAGCGGCGATTGTGTTGGGAAAGCTTACCGCTTTGAAACAGCGTCCTGTACAGGGCACTTTCAATTTCGAGCATTATAAGCAGATACACCGATTCCTGTTTTGCGACCTCTACGATTGGGCGGGACAAATCAGAGATATCGACATTTCCAAACAGGGAACCACATTTGTTGCTGCAAATAAAATCGAAACCTGTGCCAAGCCCTGCTTTGAGAGACTGCAATCATTTTGTGCCGAGAGTCTAAGCCACCGAGAAGTGGCGGAGGGTGTTGCGGATTTTTATCACACCATCAATATGCTGCACCCTTTCCGTGAAGGGAATGGGTCGAACACAAAGGGCGTTCTTTGCACAATGGGTGGAAAAACGGTTAGGCTACAGGTTTGATCTTGCCGCGCTTGACCCAGATGAGCTTATGATCGCAACGATTTATGCGGCGCAAGGCGTTATGGATCATCTGGTAAGCTGCTTTGATAGGATGCTGCAGCCGCTCGAAATGAATATGGAAATAGAAATGACCATGCTGTAAGTTGACTTGCCTCCCGCTAAATAGTGGGAGGCATTTGACATTTAGATAGCCCTCAACATGACCGCCTGCTGGCAGGGACCATCCGCGCAGGAGATGCGGTCATCTCATGGCCATATTCCAGCCGCCATACTGCTGCTCCTCATGGTCATTCGGATTTTGACCCAGAGCGATTTTCTTTTCTCTGATCCTGGCACGCAGCTTTCTATCCACATGACCGACCGTGTCCCTGGGCGGAACAGAGTTCTCACGGAAGATCTGTCCCATGTGATAAAGAAGTCTGGTGGTACAGAGCAGCACGCTGGGTTTCCTTTGATACTCAAAATGGTCCAGGAAGAATTGCGCGTACTCGTTTCCCTGCTCCGCTGAACGATAGAACCAGTTCCAAGCCGCCTCACGGTCCTGCTTCACATCCTGCCCCGCAAGATACAGCTTTCCCAATGCGTATTGGGCGTATGGATTGCCGCAGTTGGCGGATGCGGTCAGATGTGCCGCTGCTTTGGAAACGTCCTTTGGAACATCCACGCCCTCAAGATAGAGCTTTCCCAGCCGATAGTCGGTGTACTGGTTCCCCTGTGCCGCCGCTTTCTCATACCACTTCACAGCTTCCTCGATCCTTCGCTGGCTTTGCAGCAGCTTTCCCAGAGCATACTGTGAGAAGTCATTCCCAGCCTCGGCGGAGCGACGGAACCACATTTCAGCCCTTTCGTCATCCGGCAGGACGCCGAGGCCATCCCGCCAGCACTTGCCCAGCTGGTGTGCCGCCACTGCGAAGCCCATATCCCAGAGCTGTTCCAGGGTGTAAACGGCCGCTTTCTTTTCTTCCTCCACTTCGTCCTTCATCCGTTCGTCCTCGAAGGATACCGTGCCCAAGCGGATATGCTCCGCCTCCTGGATGACCATGTTCTTGACAGCCCTGAACTCTTTTTGTTGAGAGAGCGGCAGATGCTCTCTCGGCTTGTCCTTGTAGTAGCATTCCACCTCGTCCCGCAGACGGTTCCAGGCTTCGTAGCACTCCGCCACCTGTGGGAGCCGCGCCATCTCATCCACGATGGAATTCACCTGGGCCTTCACCGGCTTCTTCAGATAGCCGTAGACCTTTTTCCCATTGGCATTGTTCAGCATCTCTACCAGCGCTTCCATCTTTTCCGTATAGTTTTTTGCAGAGGGGCATGAGGCGGGTAAAGCTGAGTTGATCGACGAGACTGTCTGGTCACATCGGGTGACCGCCAACATCCATTTCGACCCGGCAACCTACTACCCAGAGGCGATGATGAACCTTGACTTGCGTGCGGCGGAACCGCAGTGAGAACTGTTTACAGCGGATGATTTTCGGCGCCACGATCAGGAAGGACATTAGATCTTGCGGAAAAAGTACGGGAAAAAACCGCCGAGAACGAGTTCGGCTATTTTAGAGAAAAAGCCTGCGAAACTGGTGGAGTCACTGAGTCGAACCAAAAACAAAGCCGTTATAAGTCAGCAACGGATGATAGTAAAAAATTGCACCGTGGGAGTACGTGGCCTTGTTGAGAAATTCTTGAGTAAAAAGCGGTGGCGCAGTCTGATTTTCAGGCTGCGCCACTGTTTGAATCTAGCCATATGCAATCCAGCTAGTATGAATCTTTTTAGAATGCAGTACTATTTGTCAATAAAATTCCTTGATGTAATCCAGCACATCCTGACGAGTACCCTGGAAGGGACCGGGCGTTTCCATTTTCAGGGATACCAGCGCCGTGCAGTATTGCAGGGCATCCTTGATATCCGCCCGCTGGCGCTCGGTGATGTACCCGGCGAAGGTGGTATCGCCCCGTCCCGTGCGGCCTGACAGGTTCCGGGCCTTGATGGGACAGGTGTAGACCGCTTTGCCGTCATAGGCCAGGACCTCGGTGTTGTGGGTGATGAGGACCTCCTTTGCGCCCCAGCTGTGGAGCAGCTTTGCCGCCTCCGCCCGGTCGGTGAGGCCTGTCAGGATCTCCGCCTCGGCAGCGTCAGTCTTGAGATAGTCGATTACCGGCAGGTACTCCTTCTTCTCCGCCCAGTCGTGGAAGGCCATGGTCTTGTCCGCCTCCACGTGCCGCAGCAGACACTGGACGTCCACTGCCACCTTGCCGTGTTTGGCGGCCTCGGCGAACAGGGCTCCGTCAAAGTCGCCGTATACCAGTCCGGCGAAGTGGTAAATCTTCGCCTCGATGTCAGGCAGCTCCTCGAATTGAAAGGGGTCGCACACGCCCATGGAGGTGCAGGCCCGTTTTTCCTTGTCAGCGGTAAAATACTGGTTGCGAATGGAGCAGGTTGCCGCCGAGGGTTTCCAGTAAAGGTCCGCCCCGGAACCCGCGAACCGGGCCTCCACATCGGCGTCGGCGGGGTTCAGCTTGGTGAAGAGGGCGGTCCGATTGCCGCTCTTGGCCGCCGCGAAGCCGGAGGCCACCACGGCGCCGCCCAACTCCTTGCGCTCGTTGCCCTGATAGTCGATGTTGTGGTCCAGAGAAACAGGGCCAATCACTAAAACATCATATTGTTTCATTTTATCTACCTTCAATCATACATTCCATTTGCTATTTGAAAAGGGAGCGGAGGGTGCCGCTCCCTTTTTACCACTAACCCATGGATATCAATAACTATCAGTCTGGGATCACCGGAGTCCAGTCATTCGTTACCAATGCACTGCCTAAAACAGAATTGCGCTCTGTGGCAGACAACGTCAACGTACCATCACCTGCGACATAGACATTCGCACCATAACGGAAATGAACCCCCATCATGCCAGCTACACCGCCAACACTGACCATATGGATCTGATCAAGTTCCTCGCTAATGGTCCATGTCTCGGTGTTCAATTCATACAAATATGCATAATCCGCAAAAGTCGCTCCCTCGCTTGGAGACCAGAGGCCTATCATGTAGATATGATTGGTTGTTTCTTCAGTTACTAAGCCAAAGCCCTGGAAGTCTTTGGCAGATGCGAAACTTCCAACCTCAGAAAACTGTGCGTTTTCGATTCCGTTGGCTGCCAATGCGCGATATACATGATATACGGTATCTTCGCCATTCAAGTGTGCAACGATCATCACGTAGTATTCGATACCATTTGCATCCTCAAAAGACGTAATACCTAAAGCCCCAGCCTTGTGGTTTACGGCCAAGTCAAACGTTTCCACTCTTCTCAGCTCTTTTACTGCCAGAGAACGCAGGTCATACAAAGCAATCTGTGCGGAAGCATCTTGCTCAGAGGGAACTAACAGATAGTCACCAATTACCTGGATACCACCTGGATGTCGCCAATCCTGCAGATGTGTTTTGAATCCCCACTTTTCACTGCCCGCCTTTGGGCCGGCAACGATATGTGCATAGGACGCGGTTCCAACACTATGCGTCAGAATAGAATAACGAATATTTTCATCACTATCATACTGCGCATATCCCTGGATATGATTTACAATAGGATCATAGCTGCCGGGGAAGCCCTCCAAATTCGTTTGAACACCGCTAATCGGAAGGGCGGCAAATTTAGCTCTGACATTGGCAAGCTTATGAGCACTGTCAACAGCAGGTTCAACGACACGAATGGCTTCCAGAGAAACCTCGTTGACACCGTTGTCACCTCTCAGGAACGATGCATAAACCGTTTCGCCTGCCGCTGTACTGCCAGTTACGAATACGGTATTAGGTCCGTCGCTATCTCTTGTATGTTGGCCGGCGAGTTGTCCAAACCACCAGTTGTTGCTGAACAGCGTACTTCCCTGTGCAAACACAACATCATAAAAGGTCACGCTCAGCCCCTGTGGATGCTCTTCAGTTGTTACGACTAAATTCAAGTCACCGACAAAGGCAAAATTCAAATCTTCCGCTGTGTGGTCAAACGTCGTTCTGTCTCCGTTTACAGAAGCATCGTTATAGCCCGAAAACTTTGCGTTGAACCAATCTGCGACACTTTCGGATGCGCTTCGACCAACGCTGAAAATAAACTCACCATTCTGAAGCGTATGGACTTGCCCGACATAGTTTCGCTCCTCAGTGTCCTGTCCATTTGTAATGCGCAGATCCTTCACTGTGAACGTTCCGCTTGAGATGCCGAGGCCTTCAGCCGCTGATAAGATCACAGAATTTGAGCGGTAAGTCATATAAGTGGAGATTTCTTCTGCCCCGGCAGTACACATCAACATTATGACAGCGGCAAGCGAGCATAACGTCCTTTTGAAGCTTTTCTTCAGCATAAGCATCTCCGCGCCTTTGCGTAAATTGGGGTCACTTTTTGTTCCGTACAACTCTTGCCTTATAGTTCTTCCATGCGAACAGCAGAATGGAGCCCACCGCGATCAGAATGAACGCGCAGCTAATGGGGCGGGTAAAGAAGATATCAAAGCTGCCCTCAGAGATGACCATGGCCCGGCGGAAGTTCTTCTCCGCCAGAGGGCCCAGGACAATGCCCAGCAGGATGGGAACCAGTTGGAAGTCCATACGGCGCAGGAAGTAGGACACGATGCCAAAAATCAGAATGATATAAATATCATATACCCGGTTGTTGGTGGAGTAGGAGCCCGCAATGCAGAAGGTCAGCACAATGGGTGCCAGGATCTCATAGGGGATGCGGGTGATATGGGCGTAGAAACGGGTGAACACATTGCCGATGATGTACATGAAGATGTTGACCACGATCAGGCCCAGCATAATGGCATACAGTACGTTGCCCTGCTCCGAAAACAGCGTGGGTCCCGGCACCATGCCATGGAGCATGAACGCGCCCATCAGGATCGCGGTGGCGCCGTCGCCGGGGACGCCCAGAGTCAGCATGGGGATCATGGTTGCGCCGCAGGCGCCGTTGTTGGCGGATTCGGAGGCAGCCACACCCTCGATCTCGCCGTGGCCAAAGGTCTCGGGGTGCTTGGAGGCCTGCTTAGTCTGGTTATAGGCGATGAACGCCGCTAAACCGCCGCCAGTGCCGGGCGTGGCACCGATGATGACGCCGATCAGCGAGCCCAGAGCAATGGGCCTGCGGCAGCGGCGGTACTCTTCTTTGGTGATTTTGTCCTTGGTGATGGCAGAAGCGCTGATGGTCTTGTGATCCGTCTTGGGATCATACTTGGACTTCATCAGGATCTCAGAGATGGCAAACAGGCCGATCAGGGCGATGATGAGGTCGATACCCGCCATCAGCTTCCGCTGGCCGAAAATGAACCGGGACGCGCCGCTGATGGCATCAACGCCCACGGTGGCGATGAACAATCCGATGCAGGCGCCGATCAGGCCCTTGAAAATACTGTTGTTGGAGACACCGGCAATGACCGACAGGCCAAATACCGCCAGGGCGAAATACTCCGCCGGGCCGAACAGCAGCGTGATCTTTGCGATCAGCGGAGCCAGGAACAGCAGTGCGAAAGCACTGACCAGGCCGCCGATCGTAGAGGCAAACAGAGCCATTTGAAGCGCCTTGAACGCCTTGCCCTTCACTGTCATGGGATAGCCGTCGAACAGCGTAGCCGCGTTGGCGGAGGTGCCGGGGGTGTTGATGAGAATGGCTGTGATGGACCCGCCGTAGGTGCCTCCGCAATAAATCGCCAGCAGCATCAGGATGGCCATGGTGGGATCCATGCCGTAGGTCAGCGGGATGCAGAGGATGATGCCCAGGTCAGAGGTCAGGCCGGGGATCGCGCCCACCACGATGCCGATGGCAAGGCCCAGAGGGATGATCAGAAAGTTCTGCCACTGCGCCAGAATTTGCAGTCCGCCTAAAAATTGTTCCATATGCGTTCTCCTTTCTGATCGTTACGGCAGCGAGACATGGAGCATCACCCGGAACACATAGTACACAATGCCCACCATCGCCAGGGGGATGACGTAATAGTACCATTTGCGGGCGCCGTAAAATAGCATGATGGCCAACACCAGGATCACCGTGGAGACAACAAATCCCAGAGGCTGGACCATAAAGCAGTAGGCCACCAGAAACAGCGCGTACAGAATGGAACGCAGCTCCTTTTTGAAAGCCTCTGTGCGGAAACTCTCCTTGGTGACGGTCACCTCTTTTTTCTCTCTTGCGAAGATGCCCTCCAGCAAAAGGCACACGGCGAAGATAAATATTCCACCGATAGCGATTCGCGGAAGTGTCTGCGCGTTGATGGCCGATTTTTCCATGGTCTTGATCTGGCTGGGAATCAAGACCCACAAAATGGCGCCAACGATGGAAAAAACAGCGCCGGATATGATCTCGGAGTTATATTTTATCTTCATAATGGCGTACCTCGTCTTTGAGAATGGGAGGCGCCCCATGCCGCAGAGGACAGACACGGGGCGCCGGAAGGTCACTGGACCAGGGGGATGTACTTGGTCATTGCGTCGGTCTGAGAGGCCACCATGCCGAGGATCTCATCGGAGTCGGCTTCCCAGGCTGCCATGCCCATGTCTGCCATGAAGGCCTGGAAATCAGGGTCGGCATAGACCTGCAGCACGAAGTCACGCAGGATCTCCTGCTTCTCCGGGTCCACGGTGGAGCGGACGGCAAAGTAGTCCATGCCGGTGAATTCCACGTCGATGCCCTGATCCTTAAAGGAATCGATGTGGCCGATGCCCTCCACATCCAGGCCCTCGGGGATAAAGGTGCCCAGGCAGTTCAGCTCGCCGCCGATCACATAGTCACGGTAGGTCGGGGGAGAGCCGATGGCCACATCCACATGGCCGCCCACCAGGGCGTTGATGGCCTCCTGGCCGCCGTCATACGGCACAGCCTCAGAGGGGATGTCCAGAATGGCGAACAGGGCGGAGATCATGGTGTAGCTGTCGTTGCCGGGGCCGCCTGTGGTGGCGTACTTGATGGTGTGGCCGGCGTTGGCATAGTCCACCAGCTCCTGGATGTTGGTGATGCCGCTATTGGCGTTGGTCAGGATGACGAACTCCGTGATGCGAATGCCCACCAAGGGGTTGATGTCATCGATGGTGTAGTCCACGTCGATGAAGCTGGGCGTCAAAGAAAACAAAGGGCCGTTGCAGCAGAACAGGGTATAGCCATCGTCTGCCGCGTCCAGGAAGTCCGCCATGCCAATGGTGCCGGAGCCGCCGGTATGGTTCTCCACGATCATGGGGACGCCCAGGATCTTATCGCTGTAAGAGGCGATCTGACGGGTGATAACGTCAGGGCCGCCGCCCAAGCTCCAGGGCTGAATGATGGTGATCTCCTTTTCGGGCCAATTGGAGACGGCCTCCTGAGGGGGCTCCTGTGTTTGGCTGCCGCTGTCGGCCGGCGTCTTGTCGCCGGAACCACCGCAGGCGGTCAAGCTCAGGATCATAATGAGCGCGAGTGTCAGAGACATGAGCTTTTTCATCTTGTTTCTCCTTTTTTCTTAAATTTTAATAAACTCCGGCTTGATGCTTCCGGAATCCATTACAAGTTTGATAGCCTGAAAGCCTTCAGGCTGCGAGAAGTAAGGCGGATAGCTCCGCTCGTCGGAAAACAGAAACCGGGGTGTCTGCTCCGGCGGAAACATGGCGGTCAGACGCTGGTACACCTGTTCATTGGCGCTGTGATACCGCCGGTCGGAAGCGGAGGTGGTAATGATATGCGTCAGCGGCATATTCTTCATAAAATGTTCGGAAATTGAGTCGATTTGCCCGTGATGCGGCAATTTGAGAACGTTCACATTTTCAAGTAAATTTTTAGGGACCTCATCCCAGTCACCGGGACAGCTATCCGCCGCGCTCAGGAAAACCGTGTTTCCCAGCTCGAAGCGCAGCAGCATGCTGGTATGATTGGATGCAGCGTCCAGCAGAGTCAGACATTCCGTCACTGCAGCAGGATCAGAAATCAGGCGGTACACCCGTTCCACAATCTCCATATAGGCATCCACCGTGCTCTTTTTTGGCGCCAGCACCTGCATCCGGATATCCGTTCCCAGCTCCAGCATATCTCCCGCTTCCAGCATAATAACGGGGATCTCCCGTTCCCGGGCTTGGAGCAGGATACGTCGGTAAGCATTCAGGGCCTTGGTGTACAGCGGAACGCTGCGGGGTGCGCCGGCGGCAGGTGTCAGCTCGCTTCCCTGTAAAAACGGCTCCACCGGGTAAGGAACATAGATCCGATCCACCTTTGTCTGCTGTAAAACAGCTTCCAGTCCGCAGACATGATCTTCATGGATGTGCGAGATCAGCAAAGCATCCAGGTGACGGACTCCCTGGGCCTGCAAATAGGCGGCTCCTGGGATCCGATACGGATCTCCCTGAAATTCTTCAGGCAGTGCGCTCCCGCCATCCAATAAGGCGGTATATCCGCCTTCTGCCTGAAAAAGGATGGCGTCCCCATATCCAACGTTGATGATCGTAACCTGCATGGCATCACTTCCTTTCCCATATTATAATTCGCTATGTAAGATATGCTATCTTCTGTTTGTTAATCGCTTGTAAAGCCTCAGGAGCTGGCCCGAATGATCAGCTCCGTTGGGATCTCAATGAGCCGCTCCTCCACTGGTGCCCCTTCCATCAGGTCAAACAGCTTTTGGATGGCAAGGCGCCCCATTTCTGCGGCGTCGATACGGACAGTAGTCAATTCCGGCTCCATCACCCGGCTGATATAGCTGTCATCAAAGCCGACGATGGCAACATCCTGCGGGACCTTCAATCCCGACCGAATGACGGCCTTCATGGCGCCCGCAGCAATGGTATCGTTGGTGCAGAAAACCGCAGTAGGGGGCTCTGACCGGCCCAGCAGAAGGGCCATGGTCTCTTCGGCAGCTTCCAATGTGGGTTCAATGTCGGCAACGAGCCCCGCGTCTACCGGCACATCATATTGAGCAAGTGTCCTGAAAAATCCTTCCGCACGGGCTTCACTGACCTGAGGAGAAAACCGGCCGGCCAGCAGAGCGATCTTTCGATGTCCCCGCTGGCAGAGATGCGCCGCCGCCTGTACCGCGCCGCCGTAGTGATCCGCTGCCACGCACACCAGTTCATCCAAATCCAGACGGTTATTCACCAGGACCATGGGAATATGCTGCTTGCGGAATTCCTCAATGGTCCGGAGACTTGCCTCGCCGGCAAAAATCACGCCGTCCATGTGCTTTTTAATGTAGATATCGCCGTTGGGGAGCTGCATATCCTGGTTCGTCGTAATAAACAGGCTGTAATTCCGTTTTGTCCCCTCCTGCATAGCAGCTTCCAGAAGTGGGGAATAAAAGGGGTTCAAAATAGCTGGATACTGTTTTTCATGAATGATAAACGCAATATTTTCCGTCCGTTGCCGCACCATGGCCCGCGCGATGGCATTAGGCGCATAGTTCAATTGTTTGGCGGCTGCGTATATTCTTTCCCGTGCCTTCTCGCTGACAGCCTCCGGGGAAGCGTAGGCCCTGGAGACCGTTGTTTTGGAATATCCGCACAGCCGTGCGACATCAATGATCGTTGCTGCCATGGCTTCTCCCTCATTTTTGAGAACGTTCCCATTTTGCACAAATCCCACTTAATCAGAAGCATCTACTGTTACCGTTCAGAAACACTATATTTCCGAACGGCATTCACTTTATGCCTTATATGATCAGATGAATCGAATAGTGGTCTTAGGCTCTCCTTTGTCATTTTTTGTTATTTTCGTGTTGTTTATTTATATATCTCCCAACCATCCGGTGAGACGCGGGTGGTACAGGATTTGCAATCGGAACCTCTAGGCCATACTTGACAATTCTGCTGATTCAATTTATCATCACGGCAACAACGTTTGCTCTTAAGAAAAAGCCCCGGCTCCGCCGAATCAGGCGGAGCCGGGGCTTTGACCAATACGCTGACCAATATCAGAAAATCAGCAGGTGGACACAGTGGGCAAGGCACTTGCTATGCCCTTCAAAAAGCGGGGCCAAAAGTGCCGGAAAGCACCCAATAGCAGGGCTTTGACGTCCCGACGCATCTTCACACGCAGGAGGTCACCGGTTCGAGTCCAGCAGTCTCCGGGAAAAAGTTCCTGATTTCTTGTGAAATCAGGAACTCTCCTTTATTTTGCAGCTATAAAAGTTATTCTCAAAATTCATGTTTTGGTGTCGACCAATATATTGACCAATACGGCGATAGTTTTAGATGGGCCTAGACAGCACCGGGCAGGATTTTTACCGCCCAGCGCTGCTTTTTTACTCGTCTTTGAAATTATTTTTGTCTCTTTCTTTTTAAATGTTTCCAACTTTTGGAACTATTGATTTTGTCAACCGTGTCTGTTGCTGACTGGAACCTGTATTCATAACCGGGGAATGCCGGATGGACGAGGATTTTTCTCGTCAGACAAGGAGATTTTCCGCAGCCATACTGTCGTATGGCAAGGGAAAGCGACGCCGTATGGCGAT
>JAETOP010000106.1 GCA_021771675.1 Oscillospiraceae bacterium
CATACATCTCAGGCTGCGTGTGTGCGAGTTGTGCGCCACAGGCGCACAAGGAGTGCGCTAAGCAGACTGCAATCCTTCCGTCGGAAAGCCCCAGAGGGGATTTTCGACGGCCTGAATCCGAACCCTTCTCCTACTGAGATAAGGTTCGGATTATTCTTCTTTGGTGTGAGTATGCTTATAGGACTTTTTGAAAAAGTGCGACATACCATCACCTTTCGGCATCGGACCTGTTCCGGTTTCATCCACATCCCTACGGGATGCGCCTGAAACCGGAGGGACTCTCCCACGAGCTAAAGAAGTGTCCACCGGACACTTCTTTACCCAGCCTGTAGCCGGGCCGCTCTTTCGAGTCCCTTCTGACACATCAAAAACGGGTTACCCCGGATGGGATAACCCGTTTTTGGTACGCCAGAAGGGACTCGAACCCCCGACCTACTGATTCGTAGTCAGTCACTCTATCCAGCTGAGCTACTGGCGCATGCACTGCATCATCAAGTGCCAGAGTATAATAGCACACAGGGTCAAAAAATGCAAGTGTTTTTTTCCAAAATCTCAGAATTTTTCTTTTTCATCCGGGGCATTCAGACAAACAGTGAGTAGCGTCAGCAGAGCGGTGCCCACAGCGGGGAGGAGAATCCAGGCTTTCTCCCTTGGCGTGCAGGGTTTTTGCGGTTCCGACTCCGGCTGGGTGGAGGGCTGGGTTACTGGCGGCTCGGTGAGGAGCTCGGGTTGGCTGGGCTGTGTGGGAGCAGGGGCAGGCTCTTCAAAATAGGCTTCCAGGTTCTCAAAGAAATCTCCCTTGCCCGTGTCCGTTCCCACGGTTGTGTGGAACAGGCCATAGCGGCAGGGGCTGTATCTCGTTACCTCCGTTGCCTGGTCGGCCCCTCGGAAATACCAGGCAAAGTCCGCAATTTGGCTGGCGTGGCAGGGGAATCCCCGCTCCTTGGTGACTTCATAGGCCGTCATTCCATCAAACGCTTTCATGGGAATATCCCAGTCCATGGTAATGGAGTTTTCCGGATAGAGGTGCAGATAGGTTTTCGGTACCTGCCAGGGGGCGTACCGATCCAGCTGCTCCGGGAAGGCATCCGCATCGCCGCTGATTAGCGCCGCCTGCTTCAAAAGGTCCGCTGTCAGCTGGTGCATTCCGTGTCCATACTCCCCCTTCTGATCGTGGCCCACCGCCACCAGAGGGCGGTAATACCGCAGCAGCTCTGTCACAAACGCCAGCAGCGCCTGCTTGGGGCAGCCTTTTTCCTCATAATAACGGTAGGCATCCTCCAAATCAAAGGTGTAGTAATCATCGTAGTGTCCGAATACGGGGTAATCCCGCACCCCCACCGCCCAGAGGCCATTCAGCATCTCATGAACCCGATGGGCGGTAAGATTCCGATGGTCGGTGAAATACACAACCTGAACCCGGTAGTCCTTCTCCCCGGCATACCAGGGCAGCAGCCCGGCAAAGAACAGCTGCTCGTCATCCCCATGGGTGGACAGCAGCAGCATATCCGCCTGCCCTGGGGGGATTTTATCCCACCGCTGCACCCAGTCCGGCACCTGCCCCGGAGCGAACACCCCCAATTCATTCAACAGCGCCTCTCCAGTGGAGAAGCTCACCGTCACCGACTGGGAAAGCTGCCAGTTTTCCAAATCCACATAAAAGTGGAGCATCCCCTCTGTAGGTACTTCCAACACCGCTCCGGTTTCCTCATTCGTCAGATTCAGGGTTCCGTACTCCCGGTCAAAAACAAAATAGAGGGACGCAATTCCCTCCTCCCGGCAGACTGTGATACTGGCATTCTCCTCCAATCGCTGAGTGGTTTCCATATCCTCATCAAACAGCTGCTCCACCGACGGGATGCCGCTGCTCCCCTCCACCAAATCCGGCATGACCTCCGCCCCGGCAGCGGGGGCCAGGAGCAGGGTTGTGAGTAAAACCAACATCAATTTGCCCATAGATCTTTCCTCCGGTATGGTGTTCTTTCCCGCTTGACAAGCTGATTTTTCCCCTGTAGAATAGGAGACAATCTGACGAAAGGGGGCGAGCGTATGCGGGAATATTCTCTCCCCCCTTCTCTTCCGGCGCAGCTGCTGCCCTGGTATCAGGAGAACCGGCGGGCCCTGCCCTGGCGGGAGGATCGGCAGGCGTACCACGTCTGGATTTCTGAAATCATGCTCCAGCAGACCCGGGTGGAGGCCGTCAAGGGGTATTATGCCCGATTTCTGGAAGAACTTCCAACCATTGAGGCCCTTGCCCGGTGTGATGACGGGAAGCTGCATAAGCTCTGGGAGGGGTTGGGCTACTACAGCCGGGTGCGGAATCTGAAAAAAGCGGCTCAGGTCATTCTGACCCAGTACGGTGGCGTCTTTCCCAATACCTACCAGGAGATTCTGAAGCTGCCCGGCATCGGGGCCTACACTGCCGGCGCCATCGGCTCCATTGCCTTCAATCTGCCCACCCCGGCAGTGGACGGGAACGTGCTCCGGGTCTGTGCCCGGCTGACGGAGGATCGCTCACCCATTGATCTTCCCGATACCAAGGAAAAGGTTCGGGAGGCCCTGAAACAGATATACCCCAAAAGTGCCGGAGATTTTACCCAGGCTCTGATGGAGCTTGGCGCTACTCTCTGCGGCCCCAACTGGAAACCAAAATGCGAAAGCTGCCCCTGTGCTTCCCTTTGCCTGGCCTGTCAGGCAGGGACAGCGGAAGCTTTTCCCGTGAAATCTCCCAAAAGGCCCAAGCGGCAGGAGGACAGGACGGTGTTTCTTTTCTCCTGTGAAGGACTCTATGCTCTCTCCAAGCGACCTCCCTCGGGGCTGCTGGCTGAGCTCTGGGAATTTCCCAATGTATCCGGGAAGCTGGAGCTGCCCCAGGCGCTGGAAGCGGCCCAGGGCATGGGGCTGCGGCCCCGGAATCTGCTGCGTCAGGTGGAGCGGAAACACATTTTCACCCACATTCAATGGAATCTGCGAGGCTATTACATAGAGGTATCGGAAAGGAACGACCGCTTTCAGTGGTTCTCTGGAGCGGAAATCCGGAGTCAGGCGGCGCTGCCCACTGCGTTCCGTCAATTTTGGGAGGAGATTGACCATGTATGATTTTCACATTCATTCCAGAGTGTCCTTCGACGGTCACGACACTGGTGCACAGCTGGCCCAGGCCGCTCTGAAAGAAGGGCTTAAGGAAATCTGCTTTACTGACCACAGAGATTACCTCCGGGGACAGCCGGAGCAGCCCATGGTCTTTGATCTGGAGGCCTACAATGCGGAATACGATTCCCTGTACCTGCCCGGGCTGACCATCCGCCGGGGGGTGGAATACGGCCTCTACCCCGACAACCAGGCCCGCATGAAAGAGGACTTGGGTCAGCGAAGCTACGACTTTGTTCTAGGCTCCATCCACTTTGTGGATGATATGGATGTGTATTTTGGGGAATACTGGCAGGGCAAGACCATCCTCCAGGCCCAGCGGCGGTATTTTGAAGCCATGCTGGAGTGTGTCCGGGTTCATGAGGACTATGACGTGCTGGCCCACATGACCTACCTGCACAAGGGCTCCGGAAGTCCCGTCAAGACACCCCTGCCCTATGAGGATCACCGGGAGATCATCGATGAAATTCTCCGGATTCTGGCTGCCAAGGGAAAAGGGCTGGAATTAAACACCAGCGGCATGGATCGGTGCGGCGGATTTCTCCCCACTCCGGAGTATTTTCGCCGGTTCAAGGAATTGGGAGGCGAAATCGTGACCATCGGCTCCGATGCTCACCGGAGTGACCGGGTGGGGCAGTACAGCCGGGCAGGCTGCCAGGTCCTGGGGGACATCTTCGGATATGTGTGCACCTTTGAAGGAAGGAAGCCCATCTTCCACAAGCTGTGAGTCTTCTCCCCTGTTCAAAATACCAGCCGTGAGATTCCACACATTTTGTATTTCTGTTTTGTACATTTTTTACGAACTGTCCGCCCATCACGGGCGGATGATTTTTCTATAAAGACATTTTTGTCTTTTTCTGTTGACAAGCCAGGAAGAAACGGATATACTAATCTCTGCTATACAATCACGAAACAGAAAGAGGGAACAATGGTTCATGGTCAGAAAGTGGAGTGTTACCATTCCCAAACTCTCTGGGGATGCCGAGCGTACCGCCTACATCTATCTGCCGGAATCCTATGACAGAGAACCCGACCGGCGTTACAGTGTCATGTATATGTTCGACGGACACAATGTCTTCTTCGATGAGGATGCCACCTTCGGAAAATCCTGGGGCATGAACAAGTACATGGAGGAGAGCAAGAAGGATTTGATTATCGTGGCCGTGGAGTGCAACCACGAGGGCAACCGTCGTCTGGTGGAGTATTCTCCCCTGAACTACGAGAATTCCTCCCTGGGGAGAATCCGGGGCAAGGGGAATGTGTACATGAACTGGATGGTCAAGGAGCTAAAGCCCTACATCGACCAGAACTACCGGACCCTGCCAGATCGGTGCAACACCATCATCGCCGGTTCCTCCATGGGCGGTCTCATGGCCTTGTACGCCGCCACCACCTACAATCACGTGTTCCAGCGGGCCGCCTGTCTCAGCCCCAGTCTGTGGGTCTCCTCCGGCAAGGTGCTGGAAATGATCGCCCGTGCCCACATCCGGCGGGACACCTGCATCTATATGGACTACGGCGAGCTGGAAATGTTCAACCACGCCGCCAATGCCGAGGCCCTGATCTCTACAGCCCATCTGCTGATGACCAAGCGGGTGAATCTTGCCATGCGGATTGTCCCCGGCGGCACCCATTCCGAGGCCTCTTGGGAAAAGCAAATCCCCATTTTTATGGACTGCCTGGGGCTGTAATTTCGCCCCCAATGTTATAGATACGAGGAGAGAAGTCAATGGAGATTCGTTACTACAAGCACTACAGCAGCCACTTGAACCGGGACATGGAATTCAAGGTCTACGGCCACGGCGGGAAACCGGTTCTGTTCATCCCCTGCCAGGGCGGACGATTCTTTGATTTTGAAAACTTCCAAATGCTAGAGCACTGGGCGGGCTGGATCGAAGCGGGCCGATGCACCGTCTATTCCTGCGACTGTATCGACAATGAAGCCTGGGCCGCCAAGGGCGCCGACAACCGCTGGCGGATTGAGAACCACGAGCGTTGGTTTCACTACATCACCCAGGAGCTGGTTCCCTACATCAAGCATCTCAGCGGGGAGCGCAACGGCTATGACCAGGGTATCCTCACCTTCGGCGCCTCCATGGGCGCCATGCACGCCGCCAACCTGTACTACCGCCGTCCGGATCTGTTCGACAGCTGCTTTGCCATCTCCGGCCTATACGACAACAAAGAGTTCTTCGGTGACTACTGCGACGACCTGATCTATAACAACTGTCCGGTATTTTATCTGGCCAATATGTCCCCCGACCACCCCTGGATGGACATGTACAACCACCAGAAGTCCCTGATTGTCTGCGGCCAGGGCGCATGGGAGGATATTCTGCTGGAAAGCACCCGAAAGCTGGATACCGTCTGTGCCCAGAAGGGCATCCACACCCGGTTTGAATACTGGGGCTACGACGTCAACCACGACTGGCCCTGGTGGTTTAAAATGGTCGAAACCTATCTGCCCTGGTTCCTGGGCTGATGAACTTATCGGAAAGAGAGTGCGCTATGAAGAATTTTATTTTTATCTCCCCAAACTTCCCCATGACCTACTGGCGATTCTGCCGGGAGCTCCGCAACAACGGGATGCGGGTTCTGGGCATCGGCGACAGCCCCTATGCCGACCTGGTAAAGGAGCTGAAGGAGTCGCTGGATGAATACTACAAGGTTTCCAGCCTGGAAAATTACGACGAGGTGTTCAAGGCTGTGGCCTTCTTCACCTTCAAATACGGCAAGATCGACTGGCTGGAATCCAACAACGAATACTGGCTGATGCGGGATGCCCAGCTGCGCACCGAGTTCAACATCACCACCGGTCCCAAGATCGACGATATGGCAAAGATCAAGTTCAAATCCGCCATGAAGGAATACTACGCCAAGGCGGGGCTCCCCACCGCCCGCTATCACCTGGTGGAGGGGCTGGACGACTCTCTGGAATTTGCGGGCTATGTAGGCTATCCCGTGGTGGTGAAGCCGGACAACGGCGTGGGTGCCAACAACACCTATAAGCTGAACTCTGACGACGATGTGCGCTGGTTCATCCAGACCAAGGATGACCAGGTGTACATCATGGAGGAGTTCGTCAACGGCCATATCCAGACCTACGATGCCATCATCGACTCCCAGGGCAATCCCCTCTTCGAGTCCGGCAACGTCACTCCCCTGTCCCTGATGGACATTGTGAACGAGGGCGGCGACTCCGTGTACTATCTGGTGAAGGACCTGCCCGACCGGATTCGGGACGCCGGTCTTCGCACGGTGAAGTCCTTTGGCGTGAAGAGCCGGTTTATCCACCTGGAATTCTTCATTCTCAACGAGGATCAGGAGGGTCTGGGCAAGAAGGGGGACATTCTGGGCCTGGAGGTCAATATGCGTCCCGCCGGCGGCTACACCCCCGAGATGTACAACTACAGCCAGGAGACTGATGTCTACAAAATTTGGGCGGACATGGTGGCCTTTGACACCAACACCAAGCCCATCGGCAGCCACCACTACTGCGCCTTCTATGGCCGCCGGGACGGCAAAACCTACAAAATGGACGATTACGAGATCACCATGAAGTACGGCCACTGCCTGAAAATGACCGGCCGCATCCCGGAGGCGCTCTCCGGCGCCATGGCCAACCAGATGTATGTCTGTAATTTCGACACCGAGGAAGAAATGAGCGAATTCTACCACGACATGTCCGCCACCTATTGACAAAAATGCCACGCACTCAGCCGGAAAACCGGAGGAATGCGTGGCATTTCTATTGGTAAATTTAGCTCAGGGCGTTCACGGTCAGCACCACGGCCCCCAGGATGATGAGGATAACGCCTGTGACACGGTTGAGAAATTTGGCATCAGCCCTGTTGGCGATCCGGGCGGCAACCCGTGCCCAGATCAGGGTAAAGACGACGCACAACCCCAGCACCAGCCAATCAGGGGCCCCGCCAATGACAAAATGACTGACAGAGCCGGTCAGAGCGGTGAAGGACATGATGAACACACTGGTCCCCACGGCGGTTTTCAACTCATAGCCCAGCACAGTGGTGAGAATCAGCAGCATCATCATTCCGCCGCCGGCCCCCACAAAGCCGCAGATAAAGCCAATGGCAACACCGCAGAGCAGACTTTGGACAAATCGCTTTTTCGCAGAAACCTGCTCCATGGATTCCTTGGTGGTCATTACGGGCTTGACGATGAACTTCACGCCCAGAATCATGGTCATAAACACGGAGAAGCCACCCATGGCATTGCTGGGCACCAGGCTGGAAACATAGCTGCCCACCATGGTGAACACCAGCACCGCCGCCATCATCACCAAGCCGTTTTTCACATCCAGATTCTTGTTCTTTCCATAGGTGTAGGCGCTGACGGCGCTGGCCAAAACATCGGAGGCCAGGGCGATACCCACGGCGTCATAGGCCTCCATGCCCAAAAAGGTGACCAGCAGCGGGGTAATCACCGCCGCTGCGCTCATCCCGGCAAAACCGGTGCCCAGCCCTGCTCCCATGCCGGCAAAAAAACAGACCAAAATGGTAATAAAAAGGTTCATATGCTCTTAATCTCCTGACCTGCCTTGGATTTTAACACGTTTTGATAAATTAGTTCCAGCTTCCGGTCAATTTCCGAGCAGCTTTCGGCGCATTCATAGAGGGCCTGGTGATCCTGAGGGGAGAGGAAATTGTCCTTCTTGTAGCGAATCTTGTGCTCGGTGCTGGCCCAGAGGTCCATGGCCAGGGTGCGCAGCTGAACCTCCACCTTCATGGACTTCTTCTCATTGTGCAGGAAGATGGGCACGCTGACAATCAGGTGCAGGCTTCGGTAGCCGTTGGGCTTGGGATTGCGGAAATAGTCCTTGCGCTGGATCAATGTCACATCATCCTGCATCAAAAAGGCGTCCGCCAGCATGTAGATGTCCGACTGAAAGGAGCACACCACCCGCACCCCGGCAATGTCGTGGATGTTTTCCTGTATGCTCTCCACGGACAGGGGCAGCTGACGGCGCATCAGCTTGTTCATGATGCTCTCAGGACTTTTCAGACGGGTATGGATGGTTTCGATGGGGTTACGCTCGAAGGCCAGAGACAAATCCTCGCTGAGAACCCGGAATTTTGTCTCCACCTCCATGATGGCGCAGCTGTAAAAAGACATCATCTCCCGGTAGGGCCGGGCAGATTGCTTCATCCACTGATTGAAATTCTGGACGTGATCCATGTTGGCAAATTCATCCCTGCCAATCAGCACAGTTCCCGCTTCCATTGTTTCCATATGCTCTACCAACTCTCTTTTTTGTTTCCGCCCTGCCGTGAACCAGGTCGAGAATTGCTTCAAATTTGATATAATTATTATACCGCCAAAGCCTGTGCGATTCAAGACATGTTTATGGCAGAACTGTAAAAAAATTATGACTTTGCCCCTTGCAGGGAAATCATCCTTGCACGCTGTCATCTGACCGTAAAACAGAATTTATCCTTCATTTTTCCAGTCAAAAGAACTGTTTTTCTTTCATCTTTCCAGAATTTATTAATTTTTTCAGGTCTATTGACAGTCAGGAGGCAACGAGGTACAATGAAGAAAATTAAAAGGAAAGAAGAGATTCCCGTATGCTCACCGTAGAACATTTGACCAAAAAATATGGCAAGGTTTTGGCCTGCAACGACGTAAACCTTCACCTGGATCCGGGCAGCGTCACGGTGCTCCTGGGCCCCAACGGCGCAGGAAAAAGTACCCTGATGAAATCCATCATTGGCTTTTTGCAGTATGAGGGCAATATCACCGTGGATGGCTTCTCTAACAAGTCCACCCAGGCCCGGGCGGTGATGGGTTACATTCCGGAGCTTCCCAGCCTGTACCCCAATTTGACGGTTTCGGAACACATGGAATTTCTGGCCAGAGCCTATCGGCTGAAGGACTATCAGGATCGGATCAGGCAGTTGTTCACCCGCTTTGAGCTGGAGGACAAGCGGAAGAAATTCGGCGACGAGCTGTCCAAGGGAATGCAGCAGAAGCTCAACATCTGCCTGGGACTGCTGCCCCAGCCCAGTCTGCTGCTGCTGGACGAACCCATGATCGGCCTGGACCCCCATGCCATCAAGGAACTCAAAGAATGTATGGAGGAAATGCGCCAGGAGGGCCGGACGCTGCTGGTCTCCACCCACATCATCGACAGCGTGGACATGCTGTGGGATCGGGCTCTGATTATGCAAAACGGCGTCATTCACGCCAACCTCACCCGCCAGGAGCTGGAAGCAGACGGACGAACCCTGGAGCAGCTGTTCTTTGACGTCACCGAGGGCGGCCGGGAGGAATGAGGGCATGAGATTATTTGGATATTACGCCCTGCACAGCTTTGTCAATCAGATACGCAAGCTCTGCAAAACCTGGGTGCTGGTGTTTCTAGCGGTCTGTGTGCTCTTTGGCGTGGTCATCGGCATCTTTGCCGCCACTCTGGAAGACACCGTGGAAGCAAACCGGGAGCCGGAATTCACCGTGGAAACCCCGTTGGAGGACATGCCGGAAGAAGAGGAGGAATCCTTCTCCATGAGCATTTCTCCCACCGCTCTGGCAGAGCTGATTGCCGGCGGGTTGATTCTGTTTCTGTTCTTCTTTGAGGCAGTGAGTGCGGATAAAAACGGCAGCAGGATTTTTCTCCCTGCCGATGTGAATCTGCTTTTCCCCTCCCCCATGAAACCCCAGTCCGTGCTGATGTTCCGGCTGGCCACCCAGCTGGGCACAGCCCTGATTGCCACCATATACATCGTATTTCAGCTGCCGAACCTGATGCTGAATCTGGGGCTCTCCGGGTGGGATGCTGCGGCAATCCTGGTCACCTGGTTCTGCGCCATTTTGATTGGAAAGCTGCTCCAAGTGCTGCTATACACCGTCTGCTCCACCCACGCCGAGTTCAAAAAGCATCTGCGCCACGGCGTCTACGCCGTTTTGCTCCTGTTGGTAGGGTCCTTTCTGGTGTTCTTCAAGGCCAGCGGGCTGGACGCCCTGAGTGCCGCCGACAAGTTTTTCAATCCCGCTTTCAGCCGGTGGATTCCCTTCTGGGGCTGGCTGAAGGGGCTGACCGCATTCGTCATGGAGGGCAGCTGGGCCGAAGCCGGCATCTGCCTGGGACTGCTGGTACTGGGCTGTATCGGAATCGTATACTTTATCTGGCACATCAATGCGGATTTCTATGAGGACGCCATGGCCAAATCCGAAGAGACCGCTGCCCTGATGGAGCGGGCGAAATCCGAGAAAACCAGCGGCACCGCCGCCACCGGCCGGCGGAAAAAGGAGCGCAAATCCTCCCTCCGGCGGGACGGCCTGAACCATGGCTGGGGTGCCAGCGTCTATTTCCACAAAACCATGTATAACCGGTTCCGCTTTGCCCATTTTGGCTTTCTCACCAAAACCATGGAAACATACCTGGTGGCAGGCCTGGGCATGGCGGCCGTCCTGCGGTTCTATTTTGATACCACCAATCCCCTGGCCGTGGTGCTGAGTCTGGGCGTTCTGGTCTTCTTCCGGGCCATGGCAGACCCCCTGGCCGAGGACACCGGGCTGGACTACTTCCGCCTGATTCCCGAATCCACCTGGCAAAAGCTTTTCTATTCCCTGCTGGGCGGCACGGTAAGCTGTCTCTTGGATTTGCTGCTGCCCCTGCTGGGGGCCAGCGCCATCCTGATGGTGAATCCCCTGGAGCTGCTGAAATGGCTGCCGCTGATTGTCTCCGTGGATTTCTACGCTACCAGCATGGTCACATTTATCGACCTCTCCATCCCCGCCTCCATCGGCAAGACCATTAAGCAGCTGATTACCATTTTGTTCATCTACTTCGGTCTGCTGCCGGACATCGGCATTCTGGCCTTCGGCGTTGTCCTGGGCCACACCCTCCCGGCGGCCCTGGGGGCCACAGCGGTAAATCTGCTGCTGGGTGTGGTGGCCTTCAGCCTGGCCTCTGTTTTCTTGCAGCCCAAGGGAAAGAACGTTGCCATCGCCAAGGAGCAGGATTTGAAGGCCGCACGACGGAATTTCTCCCGGGTGGGGTTTGGCCTTTTCTCCATCCTTCCGCTGACCACATTGGGGCAGTGGGGGCTGATCCTGGCAGCGGATACCTGGTTTCCCCAGCTTTACGAAAACAGCTGGGGCATCTGGCTGCTGACCTTTGCTCCCCAGTATCTGCTGGGCATTCCCGTGGGTCTGCTGCTTTTGAAGCGGGCCCCGGCCCATCCCCCCGAAAAACAGAAGCTGGGCGGCGCCAGAGCCGTTAAATTTGGATTCATTTGCGTATTCCTGATGTATGGGGGCAACCTGATCGGCACAGCGTTCACCGCTCTGATGGGAGCCATTCAGGGAGGCACTGTGGGCAATCCCCTGATGAGCTATGTCACCGGCGAGAATCTGGCGGCCCAGATTCTGCTGATAACCGTTCTCGCTCCTCTGGTGGAGGAGTATGTGTTCCGCAAGCAGCTCATCGACCGGATGGGTATCTACGGCGGCAGGACGGCGGTGCTGCTCTCCGCTCTGCTGTTCGGCCTGTTCCACGGGAATTTCTCCCAGTTCTTCTACGCCTTTGGGCTGGGACTGGCCTTTGGCTACATCTATCTGAACACCGGAAAGCTCCGCTATACCGTCATCGCCCACATGTGCATCAATTTCATGGGGTCCGTATTTGGCCCTGAGCTGGTGCGGCGTGCCTCCCTGGATGAAGCCGGTATTACTCTCCAGGCGCTGCAAAATCCCTGGCTGCGGGGGTATTTGGGCTATGCGCTGCTGCTGTTTAGCGCCGCTCTGGCGGGATTGGTTCAGCTGTGCATGAATGCCCGGAATCTCCGCTTCCCGGAGGCGGCTTTGGAGCTGCCCAGAGGAAAGCGTTTCCGGACTGCCGTGCTCAACATTGGTATGCTCCTGATGCTCCTCCTCAGTGTGGTGATTATGGCAATGTCGCTGGTAGCGTAAGGTGGCATATGGCCGGAAGAATCATCATTTTCCTCTCCTGTCTGCTGTGCGCCAGTGCCTTTCTGCTGCTTCGATACCTGTGCGGCATCAGTGCCAATCCAGTGCAGTTCTGGACAGGAAGCGAAGAAAGGCTGAGGCAGGTCGTAAAGGATGTGCCGCTCTACAACCGGAAACTGGGCGCGGCATTTCAGTGGTATGGGCTATGCTGGCTCATCACTGCCGCACTCGGAGCGCTTTTCCCCCCGGTGGGCATCCTGGGCATCGGCGTTCTGTGCACCCTGGGGCTGTATCTGCTGTATCGAAGCTACCGGAAAACACTATTAGAATGCTCCTGACATTCTGGCACCGGCGGAAAACCGCCGGTGCCGCAGGCCGTCGAAAATCCCCTCTGGGGCTTTCCGACGGAAGGATTGCAGTCTGCTTAGCGCACTCCTTGTGCGCCTGTGGCGCACAACTCGCACACACGCAGCCTGAGATGTATGTT
>JAETOP010000224.1 GCA_021771675.1 Oscillospiraceae bacterium
TCTTCCTTCTTGATCTCTTCCATGTTGTTCTCCTCTCTGCTCTGTTAATATGTTATCCCAGCTCTTACCCTGCTGGCGGGAGAATAGGATCACCTCCGGCTATTTAGGGGCCACCTCGTCCTTGTTATCGGGTAACTCGCTTGTGTACTTTTTCAGACCGTCTCGGATCACCTGCCAAAGGCGTTTAACCGGCAGCCCGCATAATGTCATATTTTTAAGTATGCTCACAACCTCATAGGCAATATAGAGCAACGCGAAAAACTCGGCCACGCCTATATGGTTCGCCGGAAGGTATGCCCTGGCTGCCGCCGGGATAAAACCGATCAAATTCAGTCCGACGATACGATCCAAGATCAGCAGGAATGCAACAGATACCAGCATGGATATCTTTCGGATTGCCCCATCAATCCCAAAGCAGCTATTAAATTTCCTCTCTTTAACTGCTCGAATACAGCCAAATACCGTATCCATTACAACCGCCACAATTACCACCTTGATGATCTGACTCGCCCAAGCCATTGCAATTAATTCCTCTACTCTTTCCACTTTCATATACCTCACCTTTCCTTATTTTCGGGATTGTCCGCCAGCCACTTGTCAACTTTGGCCCGCCAGAACGCCGGAACCTCTTCCAGCGTCATGATACCGGACCTGATCCGTAACCCATAAAATGCGCCCATTATGCCATCACCTCCCCCGCAATCTCACCCACAGCGGTTCCCAGGTCATTGATTGCTCCGTCCTGCACATCCTGGCCGGTTTCCACAGCTCCCACACGCTCCTCCAGCCTCTCCAGGTCCGTCTTGGGCCGCAGGCGGTAACTGGTAAGCACAGTGCCATCGGCGGCCACCTTAGACGTCTCGTCGTCCAGCACCAGGTCCGTATAGTTCCCCGCCGTCAGTCCGGCCTCGTTCTTAACCTGGACCACGGACAGATTCTCCGGCGTCAGCTTGGCCCATGTGGCAGCCATAGCCACACGATCCGGCGCCACTACCCGGATATCTCTCAGGGAGGCCCCAGTCTCCAGCTCAATCACAGTTCCATCGTGCAAAATCATTGTGTCTTTCATAGTTCAATTCCTTTCCGCCCGGCGCGTAGCCGGGCAATAAAATAAGGCCCTTGTGAGGCCCGGTTTTCGGTTGCATTTTTCGGCCCGCGGTATTACAATGGGCCTATCTGATAATCTCACACCAGGAGGTGTCTAATGGTCTATAATTCTTACGTGATCTACCAATCCATTGAGGCCGCGCAAGCGGTATGGGAAGCAATGGCATTGCTGCCCGATGGCTGCATTAATTTTTCCGGCACCCACTACATCAGCGACGAGGCCGCCGCGGCGAACCTGGAGCTTGCCCGCCTGAAGGCCGCCATTCTCTCGTCGGCTGAATAGTGATTT
>JAETOP010000107.1 GCA_021771675.1 Oscillospiraceae bacterium
GGCTTACGCCGTGCCAGCTCCCCTTACACAGGGGAGCCTTGGGCGCTCCCGCGCCACAGCAACCAACAACATGCCGCAAAATCGTTACCGGGCATTGGGGTAACGACCACAGACCAACCTCGTGCGAATTGTCAGCGGCGACTCGCCGCCAAACACCAATTTGCCGAGCTCACCGACAGGCACCATTTCTAACTCCTAATTCCTAATTTTTCAAAATCATTCCCAGCAGCTTTCGGTCGGTGAAGGCCGGGGAAGTGTAGGCGGCGTCCAGAATGGCCTCCAAATTGTCCGGATCGTTTTCAATCTCCTTGGAAAAGAGTTGGGCCGTATGGACATAATCTCCCCCCAGCAGCCCCACCAGCAGGCAGGAAATCAAAATGAATTTCACCCGACCCACCAGGTCATAGTCGCTCACCGCCTGGAGCCAATACCGCTCCACCAGATACCGGGCCAATGCCCGGGTCTGAGGGGGCAGGGCCGACGCCTCGGGGTGACTCAGCCGCCGGGGCCACTGCTGGGTGAGGATTTCCAGCCCCTGGAAAAATTCCAGGAACTCCGCCTCGTCTGGCTTCTCTGCCATCTCCCGGGCGGTTTCCAGGGCAGCTTCCGGCTCCAAGTCCTCCAGCTCGCCCCCGTCCAGGGCCTCCTGAGCCAGATAGCCATAAAACAGCAGCAGGGTCAAAGCGTCGGGGATTTCGTATTCCTCCAGCAGCGCCAGGGCCCGGCCCCGGGTTTCCAGCAGCAGCCGCATGGCCTCCCGGTCGTAGTCCGCCTCCCCGCTCTCCGCCTCCTGAAAGGTAAGGCTTTGCCCGGCGGGGGCGGAGAGAATCAGCCGGGCAGCCTCCGGGCAGCTGAGCTCCAAACCCAGCTCGGCAAAATTCCCGTAGTCGTGGCGCAGCCGGGGGAACTGGGCGCACACCCGGCACAAAGCCCCCTCCCCCAGCTCCGCCTGGATGCGGCAGAGGCCGTCCTCCCGCCACATGGGGCAGCGGCCCTCCCGGATGGTCATGACGGTGCCGTCCTCCGTGTCCAGCAGGGCCTCCCGCAGAGCATCCCCCAGAGGGCCGGGAAGGCTGCGGTAACAGGCGGCGGAAGCTTCATCCACATCCACATCCCACTCCTGGCAGCAGCTGTCCGGGCAGCTGCCCCCCAGGCAGTGAAAATCGTCGTAATAGGAAGGTTTCGTCACGTTCATAGAAATTACTCCAAAAAGGGAAAAAATAAAAGAAGATTCGAGATATAAGATATGAGATACAAGATAACCAGTGCGGCAAAAGGCCCCGGATGATCTTATATCTCATGCTCTCGATTCAATGAAAAATTGATGTTTGGCGGGCAGGGCCCGCAGCCATTTTCGCCTGGGGCTGGTCTAAAATCGTTTGTGCCCTAACCCGCCCGGTAATGCTTTTGCGGCACTTCGTTGAATGGAATCAGGTAAAGGCTTCTGAGCAAAGGCTCCCCTGTGTAAGGGGATCTGGCACGGCGAAGCCGTGCCAGAGGGACTGTGCAGTAAAATGTTACGAATTCGCATCGGTTTGGGCGAAAAGGGAATACCTTTCCACATTGGACTTTAAAAGCATTTTAGTGCCTGCTGTACAGTCCCCCAGTCAGCTTCGCTGACAGTTTGCTGCGGCAAACCCGGTGGCGGCTCTGACAGTCCACCGGACTGTCATTCACTACCGCCACTGCGCTTCGCTTACCCCTTACACAGGGGAGCCTTAGGCGCTCCCGCGCCACAGCAACCAACAACGTGCCGGGCCAAGTATCATTCCTAACTCCTAACTCCTAATTCCCCTTCCTCAATCTCCGCATTCAGCGACGCCGCCATTTGGGCGGCGTCTCCCACAGCCTGACGGCTTTCCGCCACCGCCTGCTGGAGCTGCTCCAGCTGCTGGGCGATTTGGGCGGCCATCTGAGAGAGCTCCTGGGCGGCGCCGTCCATCTGGGCCGAGATGGCCCCCAGGGCCTGGGCGGTCTGCTGGCCCACCTGACGGGCCCGCTCCTTGGCCACCCGCTCCACCCGTTCGGCCCGGCGGTAGGCCTCCAGCTCGGACTCCGAGGGAGGGTTGCTCTGGGCCGGTGCAGCCAGCTGCACGGCGGCGGCCCTGGCCTCCTGTAAGCTGTGCTCCAGGGCGGCAATCCGGTGCTTGAGGACGTCATTTTCCGCCAGGGCGGCGCTGAGCTGCTTTTCCAGCTCCGAGACCCGGGAGGAGTCCAAGGTATCCTGCTTTCCCTTCAGATATTCCAGCTCGTTGGTCAGCTGAGCCACCTGGGCAGAATGCTTGTTGTTGATAAACTCCATATAGCGAACCACGTCGTCCCGGTTGAAGCCATTGAAAGCGGAGCGAAACTGATTTGGCTGTTCCAGCATGGAAAACCCTCCTAAATGTCCTTTTTTTCTGCATTATACCACAGGAAGGGAAAGAAAACAACTGTCTGTTTTCCAAAACCCGCAGGGGCGATAAAAGAGATAGAAGATAATTGGGATGGAAAATAGCTTTTCCTCTATCTTCTGTCCTCTGCCCCCACCCGGTGCATGATTTTCAGCCTCTGGGCCTCATTGGCCGAGAAGCCGAATTTTTCATAGAAGGGAATCTTGTCCGGCATGGCGCACAGCTCAACAAAAATCTCCGTCCCCGGGATTCCGTTGTCGTTGATGTAGTTCAGCAGTTCTACAATGAGCATTCTGCCGATTCCCCTGCCCTGGTATTCAGGCCTTACGACCACGTCCTTAATGTAGTAGTCCAGCCCCATATCTCCATTCACACGGGCCATGGCCACCACCTTTTCTCCGTCATAGACCGACACTCTGAACAGAGTATGCTCCATGGCCAGTCTGGTCTGTTCCAGCGTCGGGCCGTCCCCCCACACGGATTCCCAGAGAAGGAGGAATTCCTCCGCCGTCAGTTCGTTGTATTTTGTAATCAACTGCTCCATACGCTCTGCTTACCGCTTCACCTTTCCTCCAGCAGGCACACCGCATGGCAGGACATGCCCTCCCCGGCGCCGGTGAAGCCCAGGCGCTCCTCGGTGGTGGCCTTCACATTCACCCGGGACACCTCGATGTCCAGTGTCCGGGCAATGTTTTCCTCCATCAAAGGGATATAATCCTTCAATTTGGGCCGCTGGGCAATCATGGTCACATCGATGTTGCCCACCCGGTAGCCGGCGGCGGACAGCTTCTTTCCAACCTCTGCCAGAAGGGCCCTGGAATCCGCCCCCCTGTACGCTTCGTCCGTATCGGGGAAATGGTATCCAATGTCCCGGAGGGCGGCGGCTCCCAGCAGGGCATCCATCACCGCATGGAGAAGCACATCCGCATCGGAGTGCCCGTCCAGCCCCAGCTCATAGGGAATCTTCACCCCGCCCAGAATCAAGTCCCGCCCCGGCGCCAGCCGGTGCACATCATAACCGTGTCCGATTCTCATGACTCTTCCTCCAAAAGCATTTCCGCAATTTTTAAGTCCATGGGGGTGGTGATTTTCAGATTTTTCTCCTCCCCCTCCACAATTTTCACGGACATCTCCATCCGCTCCACGGCGGAGCAGTCGTCGGTCAGGCTGGCATTTTCCTCCTGAGCCTTTTTCAGCGCCCCCCGAAGCAGGTCAAAATCAAAGACCTGGGGGGTCTGCACCGCCTGGAGGTTAGCCCGGTTCGGGGTGGCCAAAACCAGTCCGCCCTTCACCACCTTGACGGTGTCCTTCACCGGGACCGCCGGGGCGGCGGCGCCGTAGGAATGGGCCGCCCGGATGGTGCGGTCGATCACCGCTTCACTAATCAAGGGCCGGGCGCCGTCGTGGATGGCTGCCAGCTTTACATCCTTAGACAGGGTGTTCAGCCCCAGCCATACCGACTCCTGGCGGGATTTTCCCCCCGCCACCACCGCCTTTACCTTGTCCATTCCGGCACACAAGGAGGTGATGGGCCGAATCAAATCCTCCCGGGTGACAATGACGATCTCCTTGACGGCGTCACAGCTCTGAAAGGCCCGGACGGTGCGCCGGATCATGGGCTCTCCCCGAAGCTCCGCCATCACCTTGTCGATGCCCCCCATCCGGGAGGCGGAGCCTGCCGCCACAATCACCGCCCCGCATTTTCCCAGAGGGAGGGTCTTCCGGGCCGCCTTGCTCAGCTTGGAAAAGTCCATATCACTACAGCTCCTTTACAATGTCCTTGAAGCACTGGCCCCGAACCATGAAATTCCTGAACTGGTCAAAGGAGGCGCTGGCAGGACTCATGAGCACAATGTCCCCCGCTTTTGCGGCGGCGGCGGCGGTACGGACGGCGTTTTCAAAATCGCCGCAGTGGGTGATTTCCGGTTTTTCGGGATTCTCTGCCTGCTCCACAGCCTGCTGAATCTTCCCGGCGGTGGCCCCGCAGAGGAAGAGCTTGCTGACATGCTCGCAGATTTCCGGCCCCAGCACGTCATAGGGGATGTGCTTGTCATAGCCCCCGGCGATGAGGATCACCTTCTGACGGAAGCTTCTCAGCCCGGCGATGGTGCGGCTGGGAGAGGAGGCGATAGAGTCATTGTAGAATTTCACCCCGTCCTTCACCCGCACCAGCTCGATCCGGTGCTCCACGCCGCCGAAGGTCTTCGCCACCTGGCGGATGGCCTGGTCACTGACCAGTCCGTCTACCGCCGCCATGGCGGCCATATAGTTTTCCACATTGTGGGTGCCGGGAATCAGAATATCCGACGTTTCCAGGATTTTCTCCCCCCGCCGATAGATGGCACCGGCTTCCTCCCAAATACAGTTGGTGCGCTCCTTCCGGGAGAAGAAGTGGGTCGCCCCGTTGCCGGTGAATCCGGCGGTGATGGGGTTGTCGGCGTTCAGCACCAGCAGGTCGCCCTCCCCCTGGAAGCGGAAGATGTTCCTCTTGGCGTCCACATATTCCTCCATGTCCTTGTGGACATCCAGATGGTTGGGGGCAAGATTGGTGACCACCGCCCGCTGGGGGCTGCGTTTCATGTCCATCAGCTGGAAGGAGCTGAGCTCCACCACCGCATAGTCTTCCTTCTTCATCCGGCGGCACAGGGGCAGCAGGGGCGTTCCGATGTTTCCCCCCAGCCACACCGTCTTTCCCTCTGCTTTCAGCATTTCGGAAATCAGGGTGGTGGTGGTGGTCTTGCCGTCGGAGCCGGTGACGGCAATCAGGCGGCAGGGCGCCGCCTCAAAGAACACCTCCATCTCCGAGGTGATTTTCGCACCGCCCCGGGCCAGGGTCTGGATGGCGGGGTGGCCCGGGTGCATTCCCGGGGTGCGGAACACCACGTCCGCCTGGAGGCCCTCCAGATAGCCCTCCCCCACCTTCAGCTCACAGCCGGAGCGCTCCAGCTCCAGCACCTCGCTGTCCAGCTTTTCCCGGGGGGTTTTGTCACAGCCGGTGACATGGCAGCCAAATTCCAGCAGCAGCCTGGCCAGCGGCCGGTTGCTCACCCCCAGGCCCAGTAAAACCACATGCTTTCCCCTAAGGGCTTCAAAATAGCGTTCAAAATCCGTCATGGCATCCTCCATCGTTCTTGCGGCCAGTCAATGTAGATATGGGATATGAGATACAAGATAGGGCGCGGGAATTAGGAATTATTCGTGTTACTTTCAGGCGGCAAATTGGCGTTTCGCTGCCTACCCTGTAGGGGCGGGTGCGTAAGGGAAACTCCTAATTCCTAACTATCTCATATCCTGTATCTCGTATCTCATATCTTTCAGTATACCTGTTTCAAAAAGTTTTTTCAAGGGGATTTGACAATTCCGAAACTTTGGAGTAGAATATTTCCGCAGCGAAGGTTGGACAGCCGCGGATGGGAACCGAAAGGGCCCAGATGAGGAAAGTCCGGGCTCCACAGGGCAGGGATAACGGGTAACGCCCGCCGAGGGAAACCTCAGGACAAGTGCAACAGAGAGATACCGCCCCGCCGATTCCGGCGGAGTAAGGGTGAAAAGGTGCGGTAAGAGCGCACCCGGCCCATGGTGACATGGGTTCTACGATGTAAACTCTATCCCGGAGCAACGCCGTGGAGGGACAATTGGTTCGCCCGACCGTCCCGAGGAGGCGGCTTGACCCCGTGAGCAATTGCGGGGCTAGATAGATGGCTGTCAAAACAGAACCCGGCTTACAGACCTTCCTGTGCCAAAGGGGCTGTCTCACTTCTGTGAGGCAGCTTTTTTGCGCCCGGAAGAATTGTCGGCGCCCCCTTGCATTTTGCATCATTCCGTGCTATCATCCATAGACAAAATATAAGAGATAATAAAGAGAGGTCATCATGCTGAAGCGTTACATCGGCGACAGGGCTTTTTACCGAAGGGTTCTGGCCATTGTCGTCCCCATCATCATTCAAAACGGCATCACCAATTTTGTCTCCCTGCTGGACAACATCATGGTCGGCCAGGTGGGCACACTGCCCATGAGCGGCGTTTCCATTGTGAATCAGCTGCTGTTTGTATTCAACCTGTGCATCTTCGGCGCCACCGCCGGAGCGGGTATCTTCACTGCCCAGTTCCAGGGTTCCGGGGACAACGAGGGCATCCGGCACACCTTCCGGTTCAAAATCCTCATCTGCACAGCCCTGGCCCTCATCGGCATGGGCATTTTCTTCCTGGGGGATGAGCCGCTGATTCGGCTGTTCCTCACCGGCGAGGGAGCACAGGAGGATGCCGCCGCCATTCTGGATTACGGCCTGCGGTATCTGAAAATGATGCTTCCCGGCCTGATTCCCTTTGCCATTACCAGTGCCTACGCCGGAACCCTGAAGGAAACCGGCGAGACCTTCATCCCCATGCTGGGCGGCATTGCGGCCACCCTGGTGAACCTGGTGTTGAACTACGTGCTGATCTTCGGCCACTTCGGCGCGCCGGAAATGGGCGTGGAGGGCGCTGCCCTGGCAACGGTGATCTCCCGGTTTGCCGAGCTTGCCATCGTCGCCGGGTGGACCCACCTGCACACCGGGAAGAATCCCTTCATTCTGGGCGCCTACCGCTCCATGGCCATCCCCGCCGGGCTGCTGAAAAACATCATCGTCAAGGGAATGCCCCTGCTTGCCAACGAGCTGCTGTGGTCCTGCGGCATGACCTTCCTGAACCAGAGCTACTCCACCTGCGGTCTGGACGTGGTGCCTGCGCTGAACATCACCTCCACCCTGTTTAACCTGACCAGCGTGGTGTTTATGTCCATGGGCGTGGCCGATGGCATCCTCATGGGCCAGATGCTTGGCTCCTCCGCCCCCAAGGAGGAGGTAAAGGATTCCAGCCGGAAGCTGATCGCCATTTCCGTATCCTCCGGCATTCTGTTCGGTCTTCTGACCATCGCCCTGTCCGGCGCCTTCCCCCACATCTACAACACTTCCCACGCTGTCCGCAGTCTAGCGACCCGGCTGATTCTCATCAGCGCCCTGTTTATGCCCTTTGACGCCTTTGCCAACGCCGCCTACTTCACTCTCCGCTCCGGCGGCCAGACCTACATCACCTTCCTCTTCGACTCCGGCTTTGTCTGGGCGGTGATGGTGCCCCTGGCCTATGGGCTCAGCCGGTTCACCGCCATCGCCATCCTCCCGCTGTACTTCCTCTGCCAGAGCACCAACATCCTCAAGGCTGCGCTGGGCTCCTTCTTCCTGAGCAAGGGAAAATGGATTCAGAATTTGGCGGTGAAGAACGGATGATTCAGGACATTTCCCCCCACATGCTCCGCAATCAATATGACCCCTCTGCCAGGCCGGAGCCGGGGGACTTCGTGCTTCTCTTTGACGGCTCCCAGCTGCTCCTGGGTCGGGGCGGCTGGTTCCCCCGGCTGGAAGAGCTGGGAGAAGGGTCATATACCTATCTGTTTACCGTGGACAAAACCAGATACTTTCTGGCGGAGCCGCCAAAGGCGATTCCGGAGGGCTTTGCCTTCCGGGATGTGAAGCAGCTTCGGCGGGAGCAGGAGCTTCCCAAGGAGCAGATTTTCGCCGCCCTCACCGGCAAGCATCTGGCGGACTGGTATCGGGACACCAGGTTCTGCGGCCGGTGCGGCGTCCGGATGATTCACTCTCCCACGGAGCGAGCCCGGAAATGCCCCGCCTGCGGCTGCACAGCCTATCCCAGGATCATGCCCGCCGTGATTGTGGGGGTGAAGAATAAAGACAGGCTGCTCATCACCCGCTACCGGGAAGGCTTCTCCCACAACGCCCTGATTGCCGGATTCACGGAGATCGGGGAGACTGCCGAGGAGACCGTGGCCCGGGAGGTGATGGAGGAAACAGGCCTGCAGGTGAAAAACATCCGCTATTACAAATCCCAGCCCTGGGGCATCGCCAACGACCTTCTGCTGGGCTTCTTCTGCCAGCTGGACGGGGACGACACCATCCGCATGGACGAAAGGGAGCTGAAATACGCCCAGTGGGTTCCCCGGGAGCAGATCCAGCTCCAGCCGGATGATTTCAGCCTGACAAACGAAATGATGGCCCGCTTCAAAACCGGAGCGGAAAAATAAAAGCCAGGAGATCGGACACATTCCGGTCTCCTGGCTTTTGATCTTTATGCAAAACTTTCCCGTTAAATCGTTATTTTCCTGGCTGCTGAGTGAAATCGATAAACGCAAAATAATATAGGCGAGAAGCAGCCTTATTGAGCCATTCTCGCCCGGTAAAAGAACAAATATTCAATCTGTTCCAATGCTGTACCATCATTATATGATTTTCATTTCAAAAAAATACACAGCAAAAGGGAGCTTGTTCCAAGCTCCCTTTACTCTGCGAAAATCGATATAGACTCCTATATTCAATAGGTGTCTTCTTGTACCTAAAGAATATCACATAGGTTATTAGATGTCAAGTAGCTCTTTGATTTTTTCTTGACTTCTCTCGTCAAAACCGTTCTGGCAAACAATCTCTTTAAGTTGCTCAAGCGTATCCTGGGCTTTATTTCTATCGGCTTTCACCTGAGCGACATATTGTGTTAATCTGTCATACTTATCCACTTCATCAGTATGATAATGTATCAAATCCAGAGAGATAGAAATGCTCCTGTCTATATCCTTCATCTGTGCGGCAGAAAGTGTTGCAATTAAATCACCAAGTCTGGCCTTGCTGACACAAATTATATCAGCAGTATCGGCTTGTCCGTCTAAGATCACCTTTCCACTCCCATCGGTTATTGGCGTAATTGGCACCAAATATGGCAGTTTGCTTTGATTGTGCGTAACGGGCACAACAACCACATTTGAAGAATTTTTGTTTGTCGCAAAATTACTTACAACCACAGCAGGTCTTGGTGTAGCCTTGCTCATCTCGCTGCCAATATTGAGCCCAAAATGGCACCAATAAACCTGTCCCCTCTTGACAAAGCGCTTAGCGGCATTTTGCGCAATCGAATTTAGATACGATTTTGTGTTCATCCAAGAGATAAACTGCTGTGCATTTGAAAGCTCTACACTCATAAGAACTCCCCCTATTCTGATATGGCAATGTTGATTTGCTCAATTCCTAATTCCTAACTATCTCATATCATATATCTCGTATCTCATATCTCAAGTGGTTTGTTCCCAATCCAGGAGCCACTGCTTCCGCTCCAGCCCTCCGGCGTAGCCGGTGAGCTGGCCCTGGGAGCCCAGAACCCGGTGGCAGGGAATCACAATGGAAATGGGATTGCGGCCCACCGCATTTCCCACCGCCTGGGCGGACATGTGGGGCAGGCCCCGCAGCGCGGCAATTTCCCCGGCAATGGCGGCGTAGGTGGTGGTGCTGCCGCAGGGAATCTCCAGCAGGCACTTCCACACCTGCCGCTGGAACGCCGTCCCCCGGGGATTCAGGGGCAGCAGGCCGCTCTGGGGCTGCTCCCCGGCAAAATACCGGTCCAGCCAGTCCCCGGCCAGGGTCAGGACTGGCGTTTGCTCCCAGCGGACATCCCGCAGCTCCGGAAAGTATTTCTGTCCCTCGATCCAGAGTCCGGTCAGCGCCCCATTCTCCTCTGCCAGGGTCAGCTTCCCCAGGGGGGATTCATACAGTGCCGCCGTCATCATTCTTCTGTCCTCTGGGCGAAGATCAGCACAATCACCGCGCCTGCCAGGGCGGAGGCCGTACCGAACGCCAGCATGGCCTGCACTCCCAAAGCGTCCAGAATCCGTCCCGCCGCAATGGCCCCCACCACATTGCCCAGCGTCATGGACATGGTGAAGCAGGCCTGGCCCTTCACCGAATCCTCCGGGGCCATGATGGCGTTTATGTAGAACACGGCGCTCACTGTCATCAGCGCCCAGCCGAACATCTGGAAAAGCTGCACGGCATAAAAGCCGGGAATATCCCTGCAAAGCAGGGTGCCCAGGCATTTCAGGAAGAAAAATACACCAGCCAGCCGGAACCACACATGGCTCCTGGCCTTTTTCAGCATCCAGCCGAACAGGAACATGACGGGCAGCTCGATCACCGAGGCAAAGGCCATGGCAACTCCCATTTCCTCACTGCCGCCGCCCTTGAATTCCACAATCTGGTAGGTGAAGCTGTTGAGCACCACATGGCTGACAAAGATCAGCACCAGGCCCGCCAGCACGGCGGCGTAGCGGGGGTATCGGCGAAGGAAGCCGCCCTTTTTCCCGGCCCGCTCCGCAGCTGGGACATTTTTCTGTTCCACAGGGCCGTAGCCCATCACCGACAGCACCACAAAAGCGAACCCTGCTGCCATGCAGACGGGCACCGTCACCGCTCCAAATCGCTGGGCCAGCAGTCCGATGAGGTAGGCCGCCGCCGCATAGCCCAGAGAGCCAAAGCCCCGGGCAACCCCGAAATTCATCCTTTCCCCGCCGTTCACCGTGGCGATGCCCAGGGCGTTCACCAGGGGTGTGGTTAATTGCAGCAGCACCATGCACAGCCCGTACAGAAATCCCGTCAGAGCCTTATTGCCCCGGACAAAAATCAGTCCCAGGGCACAGGCCAGGGTGGCCAGGCCGGACAGCCGGATCAGCTCTGCCAGGTTCATGCTCCCGGGCCGGTCGGCGTAGGCCGCCACCACCGGCTGGAGCAGGGCGGACAGCAGCCCCGCCGCCGCAATCATCAGCCCTGCCTGGCTGTTGTCAAAGCCCGCCTGCAGCAGATACATGCTGACAAAACCCATAATGGCTGCGTAGCACACCCAGAAAAAGCTCTGGATGAGGGCATATCCCAAGGTTCGATTTTTCATGTCTGTCCACCTCTTTTTTGGTGGATTCATCATAGCATACCCTTTTGGATTTGGCAAGCGTGGAACGCCGCCAGGGCCCCGTCTGCGGCGGCGGTGACGATCTGCCGCAGGGGCTTGCGCCGCAGATCCCCCGCCGCATAGACGCCGGGAAGAGAGGTCTGCAGATTTTCATTGGTGATGACGTACCCGTCTTCGTCCAGCTCCAGCTTCCCGGCCAGGAATTCGGTGGCGGGCCGGTAGCCGATGAAGATGAACACTCCGCAGCCCTGGGCTGAGATCTGCTCCTCACAGCCGGTTTCCGTATCCCGGAGGATCAGCGTCTCCATCCGCTCCCCGCCCCGGATTTCCGCCAGCTCCCGGTGATAGCGCACCTGGATTTTGGGATGGGAGAGCAGGCTCCGGCGGATGACCTCGTCACAGCGGAGCTCTCCCTTCCGCACCAGCAGAATCACCCTGCTGCCGATCCGGGCCAGGTGCAGCGCCTCTTCCCCGGCGCTGTTGCCGCCCCCCACCACATAGATGTCCTTCCCCTGGTAGAAAAATCCGTCACAACTGGCGCAGGAGCTCACCCCCTGGCCCCGGAATTTCGCCTCCCCGGGGATGCCCAGCTCCCTGGGCACCGCTCCGGTGGCAAGAATCAGAGCGTCGGCGGTGAAGGTTCCCTCATCGGTGGCCACCCGCTTCTCAGCCGGGTCCACAGCCAGGATGCCGCAGCACCGGATTTCCACCCCGCAGGCTCTGGCCTGCTCCTCCATTCTCCCCATGAGGCTCACCCCGTCAATGTGAAGGAATCCCGGGTAATTATCGATGGCGGCCGTCAGGGCTGCCTGGCCGCCGGGGAGGCCCTTTTCCAGAATCGTCACCCTGGCCCCCGCCCGGGCGGCATAGATTCCCGCCGTCAGCCCGGCGCATCCGGCGCCCAAAATCAAAATTCGTTTCCCTTCCATCCGCAAAGCTCCCTTCCGTGATGTTCCAACACGTTATCTTTCCTCCGATTCCCGATTTGATACCATGCCCATATCCGTTTTCCCTGGTAAATTGTAATTCTGTGGAGTGATCCGGCGCACCTCCTGTTTGATCGTAGGGGAGGCTATTAGCCTCCCGCTCGGTAACGTTTTTTGAGTGCTCTGTTGAATGGTAAAGGGTGGTGGCTTCTGAGTCATGACCTGGTTCCGTTCAAAGGAACGCTCAGGTACTCTAACTGGCGGGAGGCAGGTTGCCTCCCCTACGGGATAGCCGAAAGTGCCCACCATTCAACATTCTATCAAGAAAACGTTACCGGGCGAATGCTTATGCGGCAATTACCGACTGGCCCGGTGCGAATGATCTGCGGGACGCAGGGGGGCCCGTTCGCAAAAGGGGTTAGAAAGAAGAGAGGTAGAAAAGAGGATCTACGGAGAGAAAGGAGGCGGCTCACGGCTTCCGCAACCTTTCTTGTTTATAGATTACCGGTTGGTTTTGAACATCGATTAACGGATTTGAAAACAAAAAAAGGACAAATTGTGAACGTTTATTTTTCTTTCCTGGTCATGACCAGGGCCAGCAGCACTGCGCTGACGCCCCCGGCCAGCTTACCCAGGATCATGGCGCCCAGCAGCTCCGGCGCAAACCCCGCCGTAAAGCCCAGGTGATCGCCAAAGACAAAGGCAGCCGACACCGCAAAGGCGATGTTCACCACCTTGCCCCGGGGGTTCATGTCCTTCACCATGCCGAAGGTGGCAATGGAATTGGCCAGGCTGGCAATGAGCCCCGCCGCCGCCGCATCATTGATGCCCAGGAGCTTCCCCGCCGCCAAAAGGGGCTTTTGAAGCACCTTCGTCACCACCGCCACCAGGGGAAAGGCCCCTGCCAGAACGATGGCAATGGTGCCCACGGTCTGGAAGCCTTCGGAGATGTCCACCATCCCCGGGATCAGCGCAAAGCCCGTCAGGGCCTGGATGATGGCCGCCGCCAGCCCCACCGTGATGACCGCCACCACGATTTTCCCGAACACCGCAAAGCCCCGAACCATTTTTTCCTCCGCTTTCCACAGTCCCAGGGCAATCAGGGCCGCCAGGATCACAATGGGCACCAGATTCCTGGCCACCATGGCCAGGGGGAACCCTGCCGTCAGGCCTCCCACCAGGATTCCCACGGGAATGGTGACGGTGCCGCAGAGGATTCCCTTGGCCAGGGCGGGCCGATCCTCCTCCGAAAGAATCCCCAGGGCCACGGGAATGGTGAAGACGATGGTAGCCCCCAGCATGGAGCCGGTGATGACGCCGCCCAGATCCGCCGCTTGTGGATCGGTGGTCAGTTCCCTTGCCAGAGGGCCGCCGCCCATGTCGCAGGCCAGGATGGAACCGGCGAACATGGCCGGATCCGCTCCCAAAAGGCGGAACACCGGCACCACCACCGGCCGGAGCACCGACGCCAGCACCGGAGCCAGGCACACAATGCCCACCATAGCCAGGGCCAAAGAGCCCATGGCCTGGACGCCGTTTTCAAATTCCTGCCCCAGCCCGAACCGGTTTCCAAATATCCGATCCAGGGCGCCCAGCCCGGCAAATACCGCCATCAGAGCGATCAAAATCCGATCCACCGACATAGCCAGCTCTTCCTCCTAGTCTTCCTTTTTCCCCTCGTCCACAATCGCCACCACTGCCGCATCCACCGGGGCATCCATGCAGTAGCGGGAGGCCACGGTGCCGGTGGCCAGCAGCACCCGATCCCCGGGGCCCGCTCCCACCTGGTCGGCAGCCACCAGCTGCTCTCCTCCTGCGGACACCACCAGGAAGGTCTGTCCCTGAAGGCACGCCGCCTTTCGGGTGGCCCAAATGGAGCCGATCACTTTTCCTATTTTCAATTGTTTCCCTCCAATACTTCCTTGGCCAGGGGCGTCAGCACGGCATCAGGCCCCGGCCGCCGCCCCTGCTGGCGGAGGATGCGGGCCTCCTCCGCCGTGATCAGACGTTTGCGCCCGCCGTCGGTAAACAGTACACCCCAGTTTTTCAGCTCCCGCTGGGCAGAGGCCAGACTCCCGGCGAGACTCCGGTTTTTGGAAGCCTCCGGCAGCCCGGGGGTGTAGAGCAGCACCTGCTTTCCCTGGGCCAGGGCCTCCAGCACCCGCTCCTCCCGGAACCGCAGCAGTTCCCCCAGGGTCAGCGAACCCAGCACCACCGCCTCATAGGGGGGCGACTGCACATATTCAAAGCCCAGCTCCGCCCCCGGTTCCCGGCCGATCAGCAGCGCCCGGCTCATGAGAGAATTCTCCCCAGATCCCCCTTTTGGAATCCGCAGGCGTTGGCCTCGTCATAGTCCAGATGGGCATAGGGGGCAAAATCCGGACTGACCCGAACCACCACATCCTCAAAAATCAGGGGCCGCTGGGTGAAGGTCTTCAGCTTCACCCGCTGCCTGTCCCGAACGCCGAAGCGCTCCGCCGCCTCCGGAGTCAGGTGGATGTGGCGCTGGGCCGCAATGGCCCCCGCCGTCAGTTCTACCCGGCCCTGGCTGCCCAGGAGCACCGCCCCGGGGCTGCCCTGAATGTCGCCGGAGAGCCGAACAGGGAGGGCAATCCCCAGGGAGCGTCCATCGGTGAGGGACAGCTCCACCTGGGCCTCCTTCCGCTCCGGGCCCAGCACCGCCACGTCACGGAATTCCCCCTTGGGCCCCACCACCGTTACCCGTTCCTTTGCCAAGAACTGTCCCGGCTGGGACAGGGGGCGCTGGGGGGTCAACGAATGGCCGAACAGAGTTCTCGCCTGCTGGGCCGTCACATGGACATGCCTGCCGGAGGCTTCCAGCTCCACAAATATCCGCTGTACCACCTGGGAGGCCAGGTTCTCCAAATCCTCCATGGTCTGCCCCCTATCCCAGCCGTTCCAGAATTTTCTGGGTCAGCAGCTCTACCAGATTCTCGTCCACGGACACCGCACCCCGCCGGGGCGCTTCCTTTTCCTCCAGGCCCCAGGCCACCCGGCGTAGATTGATCAAATCCATGGGGGAGATGTTGTTGGACGAGCTACTGCCGCCCACCGCTCCGCAGCCCAGGGTCAGGGCCGGGAACAGGCCCGTTCCCATGCCAATGCCCCCCAGGGCCGCCGGGACGTTCACCAGGAACCGGGACACCGGGATTTTCAGGCAGAAGCGCTCGATCACCTGCTCTTCCTGGGCGTGAATCACAAAGGTATGGCCGCTGCCCTCATGGGAGAGCACCTCCATTGCCTTTTCCAGCACTGCGTCCTCATTGTCCATGACAAAGAAGGCCAGCACCGGGCAGAGCTTTTCCATGGAGTAAGGCCGGGTTGGCCCCGCCTCCTGCTCCCGGGCCACCAGAATTCTGGTTCCCGGAGGCACAGGAAAGCCCGCCATTTTTGCCAGGTGCAGGGCGGATTTGCCCACAATTTCCGGATTCAGAGTCCCATTGGGTCGGAACAGCAGCTTTGCCAAAAGCCCCGCCTGCTCCTTATCCATGAAATAGAAGCCCTGGCTCTGGGCCTCCCGGCGCACCTGCTCCTCCATGCTTTTTTCCACAATGATGCTCTGCTCCGAAGCACAGACGGTCCCGTTGTCAAAAGTTTTGGACTGGGCAATGCACCGCAGGGCCTGGGCAGCATCCGCCGAATGGTGGATGAAGGCCGGGCCGTTCCCCGCCCCCACGCCGATGGCGGGCTTGCCGGAGGAATAGGCGGCCTTCACCATGGCCGGGCCTCCGGTGGCCAGAATCATTCTGGTCTGGGGGGCCGACATCAGCTCCCGGCATCCGGCGAGAGCCGGAATGCTCAGACAGCCCACGGCCCCCTTGGGCGCTCCCGCCGCCTCCGCCGCTCTGGCCACCAGCTCCGCCGCCCGGCGGGTACATCCGGCGGCCTTGGGATGGGGGGAGAACACAATGGGGCAACCCGCCTTCAAGGCGATGATTGCCTTATAGCACACCGTGGAGGTGGGGTTGGTGCTGGGCACAATAGCCGCCACCACGCCTACCGGCACACCCACCTCCCAGAGCTTTTTCTCTGGGTTCCGGGAGAGGATGCCCACAGTTTTCATCCCCCGCACCGCCTGGCGCACGGTGTCGGCGGCAAAGCGGTTTTTGGCGGTCTTATCCCGGATGTTGCCGAAGCCGGTCTCCTGGACGGCCATCTCCGCCAGGGACACCGCCTCCTTGGAAAAGGCCTCCCCCACCGCCTCTACAATGGCATCCAGCTTCTCCTGGGGAAACTGCGCAAGTATTTTCTGAGCCTCTCCGGCCTGCCGGGCCAAATCTCTGGCCTGCTGCTGAGAGAGCAAATCCTGATCCAATTCCAATAAAGTCACCTCTTCCGGGCAGCATCGCCCGTATTTCATTGTTCCATAACGGATCGTATCGTCAAATTGTAATTTGAAGCGCAGGGCGCTTCACCCCAATGCCGCACGGAGATGGAGGTAATCGTTACTCCCGAACTCAGTCCGGTAACGCTTTTGCAGCAAATAGATAAACTGTAATTTGGCAGTGCGTTGAGTGGTGGAGGAGAAAAGCTTTTGAGGGACTGTACAGTAGGCACTGAAATGATTGCACAGTCCGATGTGGAAAGGTACGATCCAATTCCCCACCTTTCCCCATAACAACAGGATGCACTGAAATAAAGGGATTGCGGT
>JAETOP010000225.1 GCA_021771675.1 Oscillospiraceae bacterium
GGCCTTGCCGTGTGGGGCGTGGTCAATCTGCTGGAGGGCTACGGCTCGGACAACGCTGCGGCCAAGTCGCAGGGCATCAAGCAGCTCATGGCGGGCGGCGGCATCATCGTGCTGGGTACGACCCTGATCCCCCTGCTGTCCACCTTGTTCTAAGGGCGGGGGCCTATGGGTATTCTCACCGACTGGATCACGGAATGGCTGAAAGAGCTGCTGATTGACGGGATCATGGGCAACCTGGGCGGGCTGTTCGATAACGTCAACGCCCAAGTCGGGGAGATTGCGGTGCAGGTGGGAACCACCCCGGCGGCATGGCACGCCGGGGTGTTCTCCCTCATCCGCCAGCTTTCCGAAACGGTGATACTGCCTATCGCTGGGCTGGTCTTGACCTTTGTGGCAACCTACGAGCTGATCCAGATGATCCTCGAAAAAAATAATATGCACGAATTTGACGTGGCGAATATCTACAAGTGGGTATTCAAAACGTCCTGCGCCATTCTCATTCTGACGAACACATTCAACATCGTTATGGCGGTGTTTGACGTGTCGCAGAGCGCAATTGCAAGCGCGGCGGGGCTGATACGGGGCAGTACCAGCGTCACGCCGGATATGCTTGCCGACCTGGAGGCCACGCTGGAGACAATGGACATCGGCTCCCTGCTGGGCCTGTTCATGCAGTCCATTTTAATCAACGTCACCATGACGGCCCTGAACATCATTATTTTTGTGCTGGTGTATGGCCGCATGATTGAAATATATCTGCTCACCAGCCTTGCCCCTATCCCCGTGGCAACCCTCTCCAACCGGGAGCTGGGCGGGACAGGGCAGAACTACCTGAAATCCCTGTTTGCCGTGGCGTTCCAGGGGATGCTCATTCTGGTATGCGTGGCGATCTACGCCGTACTCATTCAGGGCATCGCCACCAGCGGCGACCCCATAGGGGCGATTTGGGGGACTATCGGCTACACGGTGCTGTTGTGCTTCATGCTGTTCAAAACGGGCGGCATCGCCCAGCGCGTCTTTGGCGCTCACTGACGAAAGGACGGTGATTTATGCAGGAAATTCTTACCTCTGGAAAAAGGGTTCCCGCAAAGTCGGCAGACTTTGTGGGAGGAGGAGCCGCAACGGAGCGGGCGGATTTCGGCGGCATGGCCGCCGAAGGAGCAGAGCGGAGTTTGCGGCGACGAGGCCAGAGCTTTGCCCCGGACGGGCGGCCCCTGGCCCCGGACGGCTTGTTTCTCATGGACGGCATCGAGGGGCTGCGCTCCCTGCCCCGGCACTCGGTTGATATGCTCCTGACCGATCCGCCCTATGGCACGACCCGGAATTACTGGGATGTGCCTTTGCCCCTGCCGGAGCTGTGGGAGGCGGTGCGGTGGGCGGTGAAGCCGGA
>JAETOP010000108.1 GCA_021771675.1 Oscillospiraceae bacterium
TTGTCGTGATAGAAGCCACAGCCGAGGGCATTAAGAAAGCCAGAGAAACGGAGGTTCCAGAATAAGGGCCTCTGTTTTTTTGCGCCATTTTAGGGGCTGCCGCTAAGTGGCAAGCAATGCTTCTGTGGCCACAGAAGCTATTTTTGACATTCCGGCCTTGCGGCCAGAACGCAAAAATTTGCTTGTTGGGGAGCCTCCCCAAACCCGGTGCTTCGGGCCAAGTTGGCCCGAAGTGGTAGCGTCGCTTTGCTCCTTATGCGTCACAGTCCCTAACGCTCCTGTTCCTTCTTTCTGCCCGGCTCCGCATAGCCCAGCAGATGGTCAATATTCGCCTTGATGGTCGTGACCTCCTGCATATCCGCCTTGGCCTTGCGGTACTCGGCGTAGAGCTTCTTTTTCTGCTCGGACAGCTTGCGGCCATCCTCTTTGAGGGTGTCCATCTTGGGGAGCTTGCCGCCGTCCAGAATACGCTTGAAGTCGGCACAGGCCGCCCGGTAAAGCTCAATATCCGCTTCATGCTCCGCAAGAAATTTTCTGCTGTACTTACTGGCCTTATACTTCTCAAAGACAGGCCGGGTCTTGGCATACTGCACCGTCGCCGCCTTCAATTCCATGTTGGTATGGAGGGCTGCTTCGGTGCTTTTGATTTGGTCGGACAGCTTGTGAAAACGCTCCGTTGCCGCTGTGGCCTTCTGCTCCAACTGCTCATAGTCCGTCAGGCCGCTGTCCTGCAAGTAGGCAAGGGCGGCGGCCATTTGTTTGAGATTGAACACCTTGGCCCACCGCTCATAGCCGGGGCCTTTTCCTTGGAGCTTGGCTTGAATGTCGATAGCCAAGCTGACCTTCTGGCGGGGCTGGCCGGGCCGCTGGCGGGAGCCTGACAGAGCGGCTTTTATATCCGCTTCGCCGTAGCCGTCCCCAAGAGTATCAGAGCGGAGGCGGGTAAACCGCTCCTGACCGGGAGCCCGGAAGCTGACCGCTCCCCGACGCTGCTTGACCTCATATCCCGCCTGCTCCATCAGGGAGAGAAATTCCGGGAAGTCGGCGGGCCTCTTGGCAAGGGCGGTATCAATGGCGGCCCGCAGCCCGTCCTGATAGGTCAGCGGTCTTTTCCGCCCAGCCAGCCATTCCCCATAATTGCGAAACTTCCCCTTGCTCCGGGGCTTGGGATTTTCCACGATGGACAATCCGTTTTCCAAGCACAGACGGTCAGAGAGCCGCCGCAGAGCGAAGGACGAGCCCCAGAAGTTGCGGAACTTCCGGGTACAGTCAAGGGTCGTGGAATTGTAGTAGATGTGCGAGTGAATATGCTCCTTGTCCGTGTGGGTCGTGACAATAAAGGCATGACGGCCCTTCGTCCAACGCATAGCCAGCTCATAGCTGACTCGGTTCGCTTCTTCCGGGGTAATCTCTCCCGGGTAGAAGGACTGGCGTATCTGATAGCATAGCACATCCTCGCCTTGCTTTTGTTCCCGGCCCGTCATGGCCTTGTAGCTGGCTTTTGCCAAAAGGAACTCGGCGACCACCGTGGCCGGGTCGCACTCATAGGAGGATATGTATTTTCCACTTTCTGTTTTTTCGGGATTTTTCCCATAGTCCAGGCAATCCCGGATGGCCTCGGCTATGCTTTCTCCCTCGTTGGCATGGCGTTGCAGTAAGGTGGTCGTTGCCAGAGAAAATCCCTCCCTTCATAAAGAACGGCGGCCCCACCGAGCCGCCGTCAGTCTGTTTTACTTCGGGCCAAGTTGGCCCGAGGCTGTCAGCTTGTGATGAACTGGCGCAAAGACAGGTTCAGACTGTCCAGCCCCGTGATAACAGCTCCGGCACCCGCCTGCAAGCCATAGGGGGAAAGCAGGAACGCAATCCCCAGATAAATGACGCCGCCCACCGGGTAGCTGATGAAGAACAGCCCCACGCCCAGCAGAGCCATGATGACCGAGGCCACCGTCAGGAGGAAGGAGGACAGGGAGAACAGGAACAGCAGGACGGCCACAAGGACAGTCAGTAGCACCACAAACGGCGCAGCAATCAGTTTTAATATCAGTCTCATAGGTTCAACCCCTTTCTATCATCTTTCTACCTATATTTTACCATGCGGGCGCAGGGGCAACAATGTTGTAGACGGTTAGCAAATCTTGTCCCGGCACCTCGGGCCAACTTTGCCTGAAAAAAGCGAGTACCTCTGAACGATACTCGCTTTCTATTACCTTCTTAACAATTCTCTATAACAAGTTTTAATAAATCATCAATATCCCATAGGGTCATTAACTCTTGGCGTTCTTCCGCAAACTTTCGTGCGTCTTTTGTAAACTTTGAAGAAGTAACAACTACTGATTTATTTGCTTGCATAGCTGTTTGAACACCATACACGCTTCTCACCACGCTTACATCCACTTTATGATTTGCGCCCCAATGTTTACATTCAACAATCAAAGTAAATGGTATCGGCCCTTTTTTGGTGGCTATAATATCTTGTCCACCGTCTCGTGTCGCTTTCGTAACTTTTACACTATATCCTAATTTTTCAAACAATTCTGCAACGAAAAATTCAAACTCCCTTGAGGACATTTCTTTGATTTGATTTCTATGATATTCGAGTAATTCTTCGATTTGAATATATTGGTTATAAGCATAGTCATCATAATAATCATCAAACTCGTATTCAATTTCTACTGTTGGTTGTTCTACAAATTCTCCGCCATGACAGTCATTATCAGAAAAGTTAAAGGCACCCACTGGATATTCATAGGCTCTGATATTAAAGGATATCCAATTATGGCACTTCTCACAGCATATTTCGCCATAAAAATAATACTCTATTTCTTCACCCATAGGCCTATCATAAACATGAGTATCGTATTCAAGACTATCTGCATTAACAGTAGTTACATATCCACAATTATTACATCTAATATAGAAATCATTTTTCACTGTCATCATACATTTTCCCCGCCTTTTGTAGCATCTGACTTTACCTAAATATTATAAAATAGTCCTGCTCCGTAGGCAATATGAAAATAGGGTTAAAGTAGCAAATAGTACAAAAAGGAGGGGTGTAGCCACTAAAGCCGCACCCCTCCAAATCATTTTTCCACCAGCGCAGACAGCTCCGTGAGAACATCGGACACCCGCCCCCAGAGCTTTTCATAGTCCCTCTGGAGCCCAGCGATCTCCTCCGGGTACACGCCGAAGGTGTTGGCATGGACGGCCACCTGATTGAGATTGTTGGCGCACCGCCGCTGTAACGAAACCAGCTCCCGGACAGGGGCAAGGTCTACATGGAGGATATAGCCATTCAAGGCCATCTTTCGCATATAAGCCCCGGCGTTGGTAATGCCCGCCTCGGCCATGCGCCGCTGTATCTGGGCCAGCTCGTCCGCCGTCACCATCACATGAAGGTGTCTGTCACGCTTGCGCCGGGCCGTCAGCGTTCCTCCCGTTCCCGGCTCCGCTTGTGGGCAGGCGGCTCCTTCACTCTGTCCAGCTCTTTTTTCTCCTGCCCCTTGGGGAGCGGCGAGGGCGGCAGGTTGTTCAAAATACCGTCCAGCATATTGTCGTTCTGTTCCTCGGAAAGCTCGGCAGTATGCAGATAATTGTCCTTCTCGTTCATGGTTCCTCCTTATCTGTCCTCATGGGACTTGTTGTGTTTGGTCTTATCAGGTTCCTTCGGCAGCTCCGGCCTGCGGGCCGCCTCCTTGAGCTGGGCCGTGATGGAGGGCCGGGCCGCCCGGTCAGGATTGCCGGGAGCCGGGCGCAGCTCGTAGTCCTCCATCTGCTTTTCCGTCAGGGGCTTCAAATAGGCCAGCTCTCCCCAAGCCCGCATGGTGCCGCCCTCCACCATGCGCCGCTCGTCAAAGTTGATGATCTCCACGGGCGCATTTCCGGGCGACTTCGGGAAGGTGCCGAGGTCAACGGGCCGCTGGGTGGAATAGTAGCGGTAATACTCCGCAGGCTCCCGGCCCCCGGTGCGCTCCTGCACCTGAAACAGCTCCTTGTAATCGTCAATGCGCTTGGCGAAATCCTTTTCCGCTGTCTGGCCGTTGCTGTGGTAGTGGCCCCAATAGTAGTCCCTCTGGCCGTTCTCCGTTTCGGTAAACTGCCATGTGACAAAGGGGCTGGGGGCCGCCTCGTCATAGCCCAGGGCAAAACCCCGGCCATTGTCGAAGGTAACGGATTTCAAAATCTCATAACCTTGGTTGCTTTCTATGTGATTTCCTCCTTTCCAGCCTCGGGCCAAGTTGGCCCGAAGTGCATGAATGTTACGAAATACCCGGTCAAACCGGGCCGGAAGGTATTAGGGTATTCCGGCCCGGAAAACAGGCGGGAAAAAGCCTGATATTCCGGGCTTTTTCTCCGGGCAAATCGTAACAGGTCTATTCGTTTTTCAGCCGCTTTTTTCTCATGCGCTCCCGGCTCCTTCTGCGGTTTCCCTCGGCCTTGCAGGCGTCGGAACAGTAGGCTTGCCGCCCCTCCGGGAGAAAGGGCCTCCCGCAAACGGCGCACAGCCGGGTATCCGGGGCCGGGCCGTCCTCGCAGATGGAGGCCATCAGCACCGGGTCAAGGGGAAGAACGGCCTCACGGAAGTAGCGGCAGTAGGCTCCCGTCCAGCATTTCCCCAGCATATAGCACTCACAGTCCAGCGGCAGGCAGCCATACTCCCGGTCATAGTTGGCGCACATCTCCGTGACCAGTTTTCGGATACCTTTTCGCTCGTCACGGGTCAGTTTCCGGCACATCAGGACTTCGGGCCAACTTGGCCCGAGGTACGGAACTGCTTGCGGCATCGGCCCTTCTGGCTTCTGCACTCCTTCAGGTAGCGGCACCCGGCACAGCGGTCAGCGCCGCCACGGCCCGGACGGGGGATCTCTTTCATCATCTTTTCATAGGGGCTGTTGGTGAAATTCATTCCTCGTCCTCCGTTTCTTCCTCAACCGCCATATCGCCGTAGGGGTCGTTCTCGTCATAGTCGTAATCGTCCTCGTCCAGCCCAGCGGCTTCATGCTTCGGGCGGTAGACCTTGAAATAGTAGACCGCACCACCGCCCACCAGCGCCACGGCGGCAACCATCAGAAGATTGCCGACAGGAAAGGCTGTGTCTTTTTCCGGTTCAGGCTCCGGCTCGGGAACAGGTTCCGGGACAGGTTCGGGCTGGACAACCGGCTCTGTCACTTCGGGCTCCGGGTCGGCTTCTGCGAGAGCCAGAAGGTCTTTTTCCGTGACAGCGTTCAGGAAATACACATTGTTCTCGGTGCGCTGACGGTCAATGACCAGATAAAACACATTTTCGTTGGGGGTGGTAATCGTAAAAAACTCCTTGCCGTCCTCGTCGGTAGCATTATCCACCACCGTACCCGTTCCATCCGGGGTGAAGGGCTTAGTAGTGGTTTCCTCGGCAGCAGGTGGCTCGGTTTCTGCAACGGGCTCGTTACTCTGGGCGTAGGCTGTGGCACTCATGCAGGTAAAAGAAAACAGGGCGGCAGTCAAAACCGCAGCCCTGCGAAAAAACTTATTCTTCATGTTTGGTATCCTCCTTTGCTTCATCAGACTTCGGGCCAACTTGGCCCGAAGCGGTAATGCTGGGATTGCTGAAAAACTCAGCCAGTTCGGCGGGCGTCAGTTTCAGAGAACGAACAGCCTGAACAATCATGCTGTTTTCTTCTTCCTGACGCTGTTTCTCCAAATCCCGGATTTTGGTCTGCCACTCTGCGGCTTTCTCACGGGCCTTCGACAGCTCTTTGTCGATTTTTTCAAGTTTGGTCATGGATAGCTCCTTTCTGAAAATCAGTTCAAGCGCCCAAAGGCGTAAAAGTGTTCCTGCCAGTAACTTGTATTGATACTGGCGTATTTGATGGGGTCGCCCGCATGGATCATCATTCCGCCGCCCACATAGATACCCACATGGGAAACGGGGCCATCGCAAGCATAGGTTTTCGTGAAGAAAATCAAGTCCCCGGGCTTTGCGTCGGCAGGTGATACATAGGAGCACTGGTTGAAAATCCCCGTGGCCGTGGTGCGTGGCAGGCTATGAACGCCGCTTGCCGTGTAAACCCAGCAGACAAAACCGGAACAGTCGAAGCTGGTACTTGGAGAGGAGCCGCCCCACACATAGGGCCAGCCCAGATATTTTTCCGCCTCCGAGATCAGCGACGCAAAGGCCGGGTCGGAAAGGGCCTCACCCGGAATGGTATAGTCGCTTCCGGGGTCATAGCTGCCTCCGCCGCTTGTGTAAATGTCATCCCACAGATAAGGCTTGTTGCCTTTGAGCTCCAAGGTTATGTCGTAGATTTCCTTCTGCTCGGCGTCCAAGAGGGAGCCCACCACCATGGGGAGTGTCTTGTTCTGGAGCCGCACATGGAGAATGTAATACTCATACGGCACTTCATAGGTGTCGGTGTGGGTCGTTCCGTCCTCGTCCGTCCATGTATCCGTTTCGGTGCGGTAGCGTATCTCCACTTCCTCGGTCAGCGTCAGCTTGTATTGTGCCTCAAACAAAGTTCGGAGCTCTCCCTGCACATTTTCCCGGGTGTAGGTGCGGAGCTTGGCAATCAGGTAAGAGGTCAGCTCATAGGGATTGTGGCCCAGCTCGTCTACATTGTAGCGGTACTCATCATAGCCGGGATGGGTGCGCTCTATGTTGGCGATTTTCTCCCGGAGCTCATTTTCAAGGGCGATATAGTCCTCGTTGGCCCCTAAAATATCCTCGTCATCGGCAGTGTAGGAAGTCCCCACCACGGCGTTCATCATGCCCGTACCCAACGATGGAAGGGCGGAGAAAACGGAGTTGAGTATCAGAAACAGGCAGAACAACAGCAGAATAATGACAGCGCCGCCCTTATGCCGCCGCACGAATTGAGCGGCATAGGCCGCCGCTTTCTCGGTGGTGGTTGCCGCTGCTCCCGCCGCCTTGGCGGTCTGCCTTGCGGCCTCACGGGCCTGCTTGGCGTATTCCCGCTTGATTTTCCACTTCTGGGCCATGCGAGAAAGAAAAGTGCTGTTTAGCTCCGGGTTCTCCTGCACCATTTTCTGATAGTGGAGGTCTGCGTTGGCCTTTATTGTTCGCCGTTCCCACTTCCTGACCTGATGGGCCGGATGTTCCCGGATACGCCGCTTGGCATAACGGCTGACCTTATGCGCCCCGGCCTCCGCCAGAAGCTCGGTCTTGTGGGCTCCCTCTACGCCTACATTCTCATGCTCGACCTCATGGATTTTGCGGTGTCCATAGGCCCACACACCAGCCTCCGCCACCATGACCGCCTGTTTGGGAAGGCTGGGCGGCTTCGGCGGCTCCTGACGGGATAGCTTTTCCTTTGCCATTTCCAGCCGGACAGCGGAATGTTCCGCCTTGGCCTCGGCTCGTTCTTTCTTTTTCTCCCGCTTGTCTTTCTGGTCTTTGCGGGCGGCCTGCTCCTCACAAATGGTATCTTCCCTGGCTTCGCCCTCCTGCCGCAAGCGGGAGGAAGGCTTTTCCCGTTCACCGTCCTGCCTGAATTTCCCGGTGCTCTGGGACTTCGGGCCAACTTGGCCCGAAGCCTGCTCCCCAGCCTGACGGGTCACTTCTTCCTCAGTGAAGTGGAGCCGCCCACGCTTTACCCGTTTCTCACCGTTTGTTTTCTTCGGGTCAACCTGTCCCGAAGCGTCCTTACTCATTCTGGGCCTCCTTTTCCTCCGGGCGGGTTGTCATAATGGAGTAGAGCTTGGTATTCTTCGGGAAACGGTCAACAAACGGTATGGTCACATTTCCAAAGAACAAAAGCCCTTCGCCGGGATTGGAGTGGGTCACATAGGAAAGCTGGTGGGGACTGATACCCAACTGTTTCGCCAAAATCTGCCTGTCTCCCTGTGCCTGTGACAAGAGCACCATGAAATCAGAGTTTTCAAAGATGTTCTCGATCTGACGGCTGGCAAGGAGGTCTTTCACATTCTGGGTCAGGGCGCTGGGAACACAACCTTTTTTACGGAGCATTTTCCAGATAGTCACAAAATAGCTGGAAGTCAACTCGTCCTGCAACAGCACATGGAACTCGTCGTAATAGCACCATGTAGCAATACCGCGGGAGAAGTTGTAGGAAACCTGATTGTTGGACAGGTCGTTGAGAATGTGCATGGCAATTTTGCGGAGCCCGGAGCCCAGCTTCTTCAAATCGAAGCACAGCACTCGGGCGTTTTTATAGTCCACATTGGTTTTGTGGTTGAACAGGTTAAGGGAGCCAGACACATAGATTTCAAGGGCCGTTGCCAGCCGCTTTGCCTCGGGTTCGCTCTGCTGGCATAGAAGGTCATACAGGTCTTGAAGCGTCGGCATGGGTGCGTGTTCCGGGTCGTTGAGCAAATCCCGGTACACCATGCGGGCGCAGCGGTCAATGATGGTGCGCTCGACGGGCTGTAAGCCGTCCTTGCCGCCAACAATCAACTCCATGAGTGAAAGAATGAAGTCGCATTTCAGACTGATAGGAGAAACCTCGTCATCCATGCTCAAATCCAAATCCATAGGATTGATGAAATGCGGGCTGTTGGGGGCAATCTCTACCACAAGCCCATCCTTCCCAAACTGACGCACCAGCGGGGAATATTCGCCCATGGGGTCAAGGATGATAATGCGGTCATTGGTGGCAAGAAACACATTCACAAGTTCCCGTTTTCCGCTGAAGCTCTTGCCGCTCCCCGGAACGCCAAGGTACAGCCCGTTAGGGTTTTTCAGCTTCTTGCGGTTTGCCATGATGACATTATGGGAAAGGGCGTTCAGGCCGTAATAGATGGCCTCGCCGTCCATGCGGAGCTCCTGCGTCATAAACGGAACGAAAATCGCCGTGGAGCTGGTTGTCATGCCACGCTGTATCTCAATCCCGTTGTAGCCGAGGGGCAGACTGGACACAAGGCCCTGCTCCTGCTGGAAGTCCAGCCGCTTCAAAAGGCAGTTGTACTTCTGCATGATACCCGATACTGTGAACAGGTCGTTGTCCAGCTCTCGGCGGGTGGCGGCGGTATTTACCACAAGGAAGGTCAAAAGAAACATTCGCTCGTTGCGGCTCTGCAAATCATTCAACAGGTTCTTGGCGTCCTGACTGAAAGTAACGAGGTCAGGGGGAAGAATGTCCATGTCGTAACCGCTTCGGACGGCCTTTTTCTGTTCTTCCACCTTCATTTTGTCAATGTCGCTGACTTTCCCTTTGATGGTTTTGATGGCCTTAGCCTGATCGACGGTCTGAATGTGCATGGTAATGGTCATTTCAGCGTCCACCTCCAACAGCTCGGCAAGGAGCTTGTCGGAAAGTTCAGAGGCCATAATCTGCATATAGGAGGCTGCTCCCCAAGTGGAGCCCATGCGAAACAGCCGGGTCTGGCGGAAGTCAAAGCTGGTAGGGGCAATAAAATCTTTCGTTCCCATCCCGGTCTTGGGTATCATATCCCATGTGAAGCGGAAAGGCTCTGTGCCGCCGGGGTGAAGTTGGCCGTGGAGTATCTCTAAGCGTTCCAGCCCGTTCAGGGCCCGTGACTGTACGCCCAGCTTTTTGAAGTTGCTGGAAATGTCAGCTTCTACACGCTCCAGCCGGGGCCTTGCGGCGGCGAGGCTATCCGCCGACACGCCGAAGGTCAACAGCTTTGTCCGCACAATGCCGTTGTTGCTCTTGGCAATCTGGCCCTCCAGCATTTCCACATACTCACTCCGCATATCGCTGTACCCGTCCTCCTTCATGGGGATATTGAGCTTATATTTGCTCTCGGGGCGGCTTCGGTGGTTGATAAAGGAAAGCTGGAACGGAAGGGAACTGTCGAAGGAATTGAGAAAAGCGCAGTAGCCGTCAAAGATAGCTGATTGGTCATCAGCCTGCGCCAACTGATAGTTAATGTCCTCGTATTCCATGCTCTTGGTATAGAGCCTGTCATTGACCCGGCAGATACCGTCCTTGAAAATCTCCCGGTACGGGATGGTCTGCTGTGCTGTCTGCGGCCCGGCTTTTTTTGCCGGGGCCTGTTTCTTGGGCTTACGGTCAGGACGCTTTCTTTCTGCGCCCGGCCGCTTTACCCCTTTGGTGGTCTGCAATCGGCTTTTCCTCCTTTCGGTTCAAAAAAGCATAGAAATTTTCGGTCTTATAGGGCCTGACCCGTGGCAGTAAAAACTTGGTTCGGATAATGTTGCGGAGCACCTTCTCAAAGGGAAGGCCGTCCTTCTCAAACATGGCGAACAGAAAACACGGCATCATCAGGCCAATCATCAGGAACAGGGCCGTGCTGTTCCCAATATGGGAGCGGGTGAACAGGTAAAACGGGATACCGATACCGCCCGCTATGGAAAAACAAATAAGCTGGCGCTTCGTCAGGTTGAAGGCCAGCTTGGTCTTAATACGGCTCAAATCGTTGGGTACTGGCACATAGGCCAATGAGATCACCTCCTCACAGCTTCGGGCCAACTTGGCCCGAGGTCATCGTTCTGTCTGGCGGGCCGGGGACTCCTTCCGGGCGGCCTGCGCCGCTTCAAGACCGGACTGCCTTGCCCGCCAATATTCGGGATTGTACCGCCTAATGGAGAGGTTGATATTTTCCTCAAAGGCGGCTTTGTCCTTGATACGCTCGGGTATCTGCCAGAGCTTCTTGTCCAAAAGTTCCCGCAGCACCACATCCTCCTGCGTATCTTCCTCAAAACAGAGGTAGCCGCCCCGCTTGAAGCTACACCGTTTGGCCGCCGGGGAGAGGAACGCCGCCACCTCGTTTGAAACCATTGTTCCGCCGTGGCTGGCGGTACTCACAAGGAATACGCCGGGGCAAAGCAGGTCACAGGTCTGCACCTTGCCCCACGGGGATTTACTCGGCTCCCGATACATCATCGTTCCGCCCCTTTTGCGGGCTTCTCCTTCGGGGGCCGGGCAGCTTTTTCCTTGGCCGCTTCTTTGGCACCGGCCTCCAACTGATCTTTGATGGAAGGCCGCTCCTGTGCTGCGGCCACCGCCTGCAAGCGTCCGATCTCCGCCGAGTAGGCCGTCAGGATCGCCCCGTGGAGCTGTTTTCTGAACTCCCCGGTGATGGGCTTGGCCGTGTCCCGGTAGCCCGTTTTGCTGGACTTGTCCGGCTTGCTGGGCATACCCACATACAGGCCCTTGTCGGTTTGCAGGATTTTGAAATCCTCCACCACAAAGCAGTCGTTGAATTTTACATTGGCAAAGCCCAGCAGGTTGCCCTTGGGCTCGATGGCCCGGACGCTCACATCCAGCTTCATCGGCGGAGCCTCCTGAACCGGGCTCTTGTTGTCCTGTTCCGTCATTTTTGTTTCCTCCTTTCCAGCCTCGGGCCAACTTGGCCCGAAGTGGCTTAATGCGCTCCAAAGATGGATTTAGACAGGCTCCCGGTCTTGAACAGCACGAAGCACAAAAGAACCGTGTACCCCACGCAAGTCCAGATTGCGTTCATCATATCGCCGTCCGTGGCGATACTCTGCACCAGCACGGCGTAAATCGCCACGCACACCATAATGAGCATCCCTTGGAAACCGACAGCGAACAGGGACTTGAAATAGTTGTGGCCCATGTGGCCGACCTCCCGGTTCACGCTGGTGGCAAAGGGAATGGGGGCAAGGCTCGTCATCAGGTAAATCTCAATCATACGCCCGTAGACGATGACGAAAATCACGATGTTTAAGGCCGTCATGGTGAACTGCACGAAGAAGGATTGCAGGAAGATACCAAGGAGCGGCCCCAGCTCCATCGCTTCAAGCTGGGTCTGCATATCGTTCAGAACATCCGGCGTGACGGCGGTGGAACCTTGTATCAGGCCCGCCGACTGTTGGATGACCTGTTGGGACACATCAAACACCGCCATGACGATATTGAAGGTGTTGGACAAAATCAGCACCGCCACGAAGGTCTTGAAAATCCACTTGAAGAAAATCCATGTATCGAAGTTGTGTAGATTGTTGTGGTCTATCAGCATTTGAATGAGCTCATAGGTCATCACGAAGGTAAGCACCAGCCCGGCAATAGGCAGGATGACCGTTTCAGAGAGCTGCCGTATCATGGAAAAGACCCCGGCGTTCCATGCCGCCGGGGTCATTCCTACCTGTGCCGCAATCTCTCCGACCTGCTCATTCACACCTGTAAAGAGCCCGCCGAGGTTTCCCATGATACCCTCGACCAACAGCCCTTTGAGCCATTCCGTGATAGCGTCGAAGATACTTTGCATAGCTTACTCCTTTGCGAAGATTAGAACAGGTTTGCCAGAAGCGGGATCAGGTTCATACCCAGCAGGACAATGCCGCCGCCAGCCATGAGCTGTGTTATCCCCAATTAGCAGGAACAATACAGCTTTCTGGCGGGCGGCGGCACGTCAAGAAATATATATGGAGTTTTTAAAGAACCTCCCCGGAGCGGGGAGCGGTCAGCCTGTGACCTGCTCCACTTCCGGTAT
>JAETOP010000109.1 GCA_021771675.1 Oscillospiraceae bacterium
GACGGGCCAGCGCCGCAGAAGCTACTATGTGGCCCCCGCCGAGCTGAAACACCGCTGGATGAAAAGACGGGCGGGTGAGCGGCCATGAGCAAGATCAAGACCCGTGAAAAGGGCAAGGACATTAAAGTGCTGGATAAGTCCGCCGTGGCGGGCCAGCGCATGAAAAGCGCCTTTATCCGCTCCAAGCGGAACGCTGCGGCGTTGATGGACGACCGGCAGACCACCCCCAGCGAGTACGCCGAGGATAAGGTGGAGTTTGCCGCCGATGATCTGGCCCACGACACGGCGAATGTAGCCGTGTCCGAGACAAAAACGGCGGTACGCCAAGGGCGAAAACTGTTCCAGCGCCAGCGGGAGAAGCGGGTAGCGGAGCAACACCGGGAGAACACCACCCCCACCGAACAGGCCCCCGCCCCCGAACCACCCCAGGGTATAGCCCCGGAGGGCCAGCCCCCGCAGCGGAACAGCGGGCCAACCCCGGAGGGACGGCTCCCGCGCCAGCGAACCGACCCGCCCAGGGATGGACAGCACCCCCGGCAGGGCACCGGCCCTACCCAGGACAGACGGCTCCCACGCCAGCGAACCGGGACGGCCCCGGAGCGCCAGCCCCTCCCACGGTATAAGCGCACAGCGGAGCGGCCCCCGGCCCGCGCTGACGTTGAGCGCCCCGCCGATACTGTAAATTCCTTTGTAGAACGTGGGCGGACTTTTGCCAAGAAGCAGGCCACAAAGTGGGTCGAGCGGAAACGGCAGATAAAAAATAGGGCTGTCCAGTCTGATCGGCCACCGCAGATAAAGCCCCAGGACGCCGCCCGAGCGCCCCGGCAGATAGAAACGACGGTCAACACCGTGGAAACACCCGTAAAAACAGCGAAACGGCCCGCCCAGGCTATGGGACAGACCGCAAAGGCCACCGGCAGGGGTGCAAAGGGCATCGTTAAGAGCGCCCAGCGGACGGTCAAAACGGCACAGCGCACCGCAAAGGGCACCGTGAAAACCGCCCAGCATACGTCTAAAACCGCTATCAAGACCGCAGACCATACGGCAAAGGCGGTGCAGAAAACGGCCCAGGCCACCGCAAAGGCGGCAAAAATGACCGCCCATGCCGCCCGTGCCACGGCCAAGACCGCCGCCGCCACCGCGAAAGCCGCCGCAAAGGGCGTTTCCGCCACGGCAAAAGCCATGATTACGTCCGTCAAGGCGCTTGTGGCCGCTATCGCCGCTGGGGGATGGGTTGCCATTCTCGCCGTTGTGATTATCTGCTTGATTGGCCTGATCGTCGGCTCCTGTTTTGGCATTTTCTTCTCCGGGGAGGACAGCGGCACAGGCCAGACCATGCCCGCCGTTGTCCGGGAGATCAATCAGGAATATGAGGGCAAGCTGGACGAGATAAAGAACGGCACCACCCATGACGCACTTGAAATGTCCGGCTCCCGCGCCGTCTGGCCGGAGGTGCTGGCGATATACGCCGTTAAGACCACCACCGACCCGGACAACCCCCAAGAAGTCGCCACGATGGACGACAGCAAAAAAGAGCTGTTGAAAGAGATATTTTGGGCCATGAACGAGATAAGCAGCCGAACCGAGACCGCCACCACCACCCAAATCGTGGAAACGGACGATGGAGCGGGCAATATCATTGAGGAAGAAGTCGAGGTAACGACAATGACCCTCTATATCACCGTGACCCACAAGACCGCCGGTGAAATGGCGGACGCTTACAACTTCACCGCCGACCAGCGGGCGCAGCTTGCGGAGTTACTGGCTGAAGAAAACCGCAGTATGTGGAGCAGCGCCCTATACGGCATTGGCGTGGGCGACGGGGAGATCGTGGTGGTGGCCCTCTCCCAGCTCGGCAATGTGGGGGGCCAGCCCTATTGGTCATGGTATGGCTTCAACTCCCGCGTGGAGTGGTGTGCCTGTTTTGTCAGTTGGTGTGCCAACGAGTGCGGGTATCTGGACGCTGGCGTGATCCCCAGGACGGCGGGATGTATCTCCAGCTCAGATTGGTTCAAAGACCGGGAACTCTGGCAGGATAACAGTTACGAACCCCGCCCCGGCGACATTATCTACTTTGATTGGGACAACAAGGGCGGCTCCGGCCCCCAGGACGGCCTTGCCGATCATGTGGGCATCGTGGAGAAAGTGGAGAACGGCCTTGTCTACACCGTGGAGGGCAACTCCGGCGATAGCTGCCGGGAGAACCGCTATGCCATAGGCCATTATGAGATTTACGGGTACGGCACCCCAGCCTACTAAAAATCCCGCCGCCATTCGGCGGCGGGTACATAATTCTAAAGGCTCTTATTTGCACAATTGATACTTGCCGACCCACAGTGTATAATTTGGAATATTCCATTGAGTTTTAATCTTGACGGAATTTTGACTTTCTCCCTATATGATGAAAAAGACTGGAGGTGTCCGCATGGCATATAGAATTTTAATTGTTGATGATGAGCCTATTCTGACCGAATTGCTTTCCTCCCATTTGCAGGATCACGGCTACATGGTTTCCGTTGCCAACAGCAGCGATGAAGCCCTGGCAAAGCTGAATACAAAGCCGAATCTTATTCTTCTGGACATCAATATGCCGGGGATGGACGGGCTGGAGCTGTGCAAGGTCATTCGGAATCATATTGTCTGCCCCATCCTGTTTCTGACGGCGCGGATCACCGAGCAGGATAAGGTCAACGGCCTGCGGGCCGGAGGGGATGACTATATTACCAAGCCATTCGGCTTGCAGGAATTGATTGCCCGTATTGAGGCACATCTGCGCCGGGACGAGCGAAACAGGCGCCCGCCAGAGGTTGTGACCTCCCAAGGGCTGATTATCAACCTCTCAGACAGAAAAGTGTTTTGGAACGAACAGGAGCTTTCTTTTTCAAAGAGGGAGTTTGACATCATCGAATTTCTGTCCTCTAACCCGAATCAGGTTTTTGACAAAGAACGTATCTATGAAGCGGTATGGGGCTATGACGCGGAGGGCGACAGCAGCGTGATCAAAGAGCATATCCGAAAAATCCGCGCAAAGCTCATGCAGGCCAGCGGAAGTGAGTACATCGAAACAGTTTGGGGGATGGGTTACCGATGGAAAAAGTAAAAAGGCAATCACTAAAACGCTCCTTTATGAAGGCCGTGGCGATCACGATGCTGGTCGTGTTTCTGTGTAGCGCCTTTGCAATCGTCATTTGCTACCGTTTCCAAAAGCATATTCTCCCCGATTCCAATGAAGTTTGGCTGACACAGCAGACAACCGCCCCGGATGGTACGGTCACAGAGGCAAAGTTGAGGTATGTACTTGACGGCCCGCCAGAGCCATTTGGTCAACTGGTAAAAGACGGTCAAGAACGCAATGAGGCGCAGGAACAGACGAGTTACAGGATAGAGCGCATTGACTCCAGCTACTCCATGCTTTCCTCTAAAGCAAAAACGGCCTACCGCGCTTCACAGATTTGTATGGTGCTGCTACCGCTCATGTTTGCTGTGATTGGAATTACTCTATGCGCGTGGTGGTTTTATCACAAAATACTGGAGCCGCCAATCACTGTCCTGATGGATGCCACTACGCATATTCAAGACCAGGATTTGAATTTCCAAATCAACTTTGACGGGCGGGATGAGTTGGGCCAGCTCTGTACCGCGTTTGAAAAAATGCGACAGACCCTATATGAGAATAACCGTCAGCTCTGGAGTATGCTGGAGGAACGCCGCGCATTGCAGGCGTCCGTAGCCCACGATCTGCGTAATCCCATCGCCATTATGACAGGCTATGTGGAATATTTGCAGGAGAACCGCCAGGGTGGAACCTTGACGGACGAAAAATTAGAAAAGGCGCTCACCAATCTCGGCATTACCGCGGAGCGTATGGGCCGCTACACCGATACCATGCGCGACCTGGGTGCGATTGAAGAAACAGAAGTCCGCCGCAGAGAAGTGGAACTTCCTGACTTTTTACAGCACATGGCGGACTCGTTATCCATCCTGCTTCAGAACACCGAAGTGCGCTTTGCTTGTGATTTCCATGTGCCAGCGGGCAGGGCCGTCCTTGACGGGGAACTGTTATACCGCGTTCTGGAAAACCTGATCTCCAATGCCCTGCGTTTTGCGGAACATCAAATTGACCTTGCCTTTTACCTGGAACACGGAACGCTGTCGGCCACCGTGACAGACGATGGGCCGGGTTTCTCAGACAAGCTGCTGCAAAAGAAAACCGCCCTGTTCTACTCCGAAGATACCTCCGGCAAGCACCTGGGCCTGGGGCTTGCGGTGAGCCGGGTGCTGTGCCAGAAGCATGGGGGAACCATAGAACTGTCAAACAGACCGCCGCATGGAGCCTGCGTGAAAACCTCCATCACGATCAAGCAAGGCCCTTTGTGAAACAGATGCCGCCCAAAAAACTGGGCGGCATTTTTCATTTCTTGACCGAATCTTGACCTTTGCCCGTTATGCTTAGTCCATCAAAGCAAAGGAGGTCATTTATGCGAAAACGATTGATTGCTGTTCCCCTTTTGTGCGGCGCTCTTTTGTCCCTCGCCGCCTGCGGGAACTACGCCATTCCAGACAGTACGCCCCCGCCGTCACAGGCCATCGCCGCGAACCCGTTTGAGGCGGCGGCGGAGGAGGCCGGATTTCTGGCAATGCTCACCCACGAGGCCGCTTCCTCTGATTTCTCCGAGAGCGGAGAACGGCTGCCATTTGTGTATGACGGCGGCGAGTTTCAGCTTGCGTATCAATACTCTGTTACCGGCAAGCTGGATGCCGTTGGATTTCTCCTGTTTCTGGATGGACAGCCGCAGCCCTACAAAGTGAATGATACCGCAGCGGAGTATGAGTATTGCCACAGCTTTACCGCAGGGGAGGATCAGAACTTTTCTTTCCTCTTTGAGCCTGTGACCGGCAGCGCCGGTGATACGCTGACCTTGACGGTGGTAAGCATCACGAACCCGGACTTCCAGCCGGATATGGAATCCACCTCCAGCTATGGCTGGTATCATAAGACGCTGGATTCCAATATTGAGTTGAAGTTCAACACAGACGCCCCCTCTGCCCGTTCAGACGATCCGCCTGTCCGGGAAGCTTTCACGCACAGCGATGTGCGGGAGGAAAAGGTCACGGTGCAGTATGTGGAGACTGAGCTTCCCAAACACGGCTGGGGCGGTGTGAGCATGGACACGCTGGACGACGGTATTTACTACACCCTCTCCTATGACGGCGGCATCGTCCATGACAACCTGCGTGTTTCCGCTCCCGTCACGCTGCAATATACCATGTGCGGCACAGCCGGAGCAAGTTACAGCATCGCCTTTTACCTGGATCACCAGCCAGTGAAAATTGGCGAAAGCACTTCCTGCTCCATCACACTGAGCAAGGGGGGCGTCATGGAAATTGAGGCCGTGATCGACCCGGATCAGCTGGGGGAATTTAACACCCTCTATTGTGTCGCTGTCCCCCGGAACGGAACATCCGCTCCCTTCTTTAAGAGCAATTCTATTTTATTGTATAAGGAGAACTGAACATGAAAAAGACATTCTGCATCACATTGGCGCTGCTCTTTATCCTGGCCTTATCCGCCTGCAGCAAGGCGGATTCGCCCGCCCCTGCGGTTTCGGGAAACGCCCCCTCCGACACACCTGTGGTTTCTGTTCCGACCCCTGGCAGTCAGCAGGGACAGTCCCCTTCTTCCTGCACCTTTGACCCCTCCCTGTTTGGTGGCAAGCTCCAGAGCTGCGCCTATGCCGGGAATGGAACGCTTCTTGTACTGGCGGACAAGCTGTATCTCTACGATACCGGCACCGCCACGGTGCTGGCCGATACGGAAGCGCCCCTGCGGTACTTTGAAGCGCAGGCCATTGACGGGGGCTACGTTCTGTCCGGCATGGGCGATAATGGTGCGATGGCGTACATTTACGACAGCTCGCTCTCGCTGAAAAAGGAAATCGCGGTCAATGAGCTTTTGCCGGGGGATTTTGTTGTCAGCGAAACCGGGGGCGTAGCGGCCTCCACAGACGGAAAGAAGCTGGCCTTTGCCGCTATGGGCGGGCTGTATCTGTATGATCTGGAAAGCGGGAGCCTGACGACTCTCCTGGACTTGGCGCAAAACGCCGGGACTGCCAGCATTGGAATTTCCATGCTGAACGGCGCTGCCTTTGCCCAGGGCAACAGCCAGATCGTGTTCTGCGGCAGCGGCAACTCGATCCCCGCGGTAGACGGCGAGGACAGCTTTTCCATCTACGGGAGTATCGCCGTGGATGGCAGTAATCTGAAGCTCACGAAACCGTCCGCCTATACCATGGAGGAAATGCAGAGCAGCGCCAGCCGGTTATTTTTCCCGCAACCCTTTACTCAGGCCAATGGAACGCTGCTATGGATCGACCGGGCAACCGGCAGCGCCGACACGCTTTCTTTCTCTACCGGCAATGAGGGCAAGGACGGCGTATATGGCTCGGAGCAGGGCGACTATGTTGCGACCGCCGTTTTAGACGGCAAACTGACGGTTCGTGTCTACGATGTGGCCTCCGGCGAACTGGTCGCCACCGAGGTGATTGAGAACTCCGACCCCATATATTTCAACCGTATCCCCAGGATTTACCTTTTAGATGGGGCCAAGACCGCTGTGGTGGTTCTCGGCGGTAGCATCAGCGAAGTGGACACGCTGGTATCCACATTTACATTTGGAGAATAACATGGAGATTACATTTGAAAAAGTATCAAAACAGTACAAGAGCAAGTATGCGCTGAAAAACTTTACCGCCACGCTGGGTGAGGGCGTTTACGGCCTGTTGGGTGAAAACGGGGCCGGGAAAACAACGCTTATCAATACCTTTGTGGGCATTTTGCGCGGCGACAGCGGCACGATCCGGGTGGACGGCCAGGATGTGCGGGTGCTGGGCAAAGCGTTTCTGTCCCAAATCGGCTATATGCCGCAGTATCCTATTTTTTACCGGGATTTTACCGTCAAGGATTTTCTGCTCTATATGTGCGCCTTGAAAGACATTCCCGCCAATCAAGCGCAAGACCGGGTTTCTGAGCTGCTTGCCACGGTAAACCTGACGGACGCACAGGAGAAGAAAATCGGTGCGCTCTCCGGCGGTATGCGCCAGCGTGTCGGTATCGTACAGGCCATGCTGTCCGACCCGAAGATTTTAATTCTGGACGAGCCTACCGCCGGCCTTGACCCCAGCGAGAGGATACGGTTTCGGAACCTGATCTCCCGGTTTGCCCAGGGCCGGACGATCCTGCTTGCGACCCACATCGTTTCGGATGTTGAGTGCATCGCGCGGGAGATTCTGCTGCTGAAACAGGGGACGCTTATCATGCAGGGAACGCCCGCCGCGCTGGAACAGGGCATTGAAAGCAAGGTATGGAGTGTAACTGCCGGGGCCGAGAGTGCCGCTCTGCTGACCGATATGTACTGCGTCAGCAACATGAAGCAGGATGGCGGACATTTTACGCTCCGCATCGTGGAGGATGGATGCCCGATCAAGACCGCACAGCCTGTCCAGCCCAACCTGGAGGATGTGTTCCTGTACTATTGCAGAGGAGAGAGCCATGATACGTCTGATACGGTATGAGTTTATCAAGCAGTTCTGCAAACGCTCCATCCTGGCGCTCTTTGTGGTGTTCAGCCTCGCCAACCTGTTCAAAATCCACGGCGAATACAAGTCCTACTCCTATCTGGCAGACGGGAGCGGGGCGGGTCGCTGGCACACGGTTTACTGGCAGCTCTACGAGGAATACCGGGGTGAGATCACCCCGGAGAAGATCGAACGGCTGCTTGCGGTCTATCAGCCATTGGCGCAGGCCACATCGGATATGACCGCAAGCACAGCCACCGATGACCCCAACACCATGACCGGGAACCTATACAGCGACAGGAACCTGCTGGACAAGTATTTTGTGATGCCTATGCAGTATTTCTATGAATACAGCGGTCAGGCAGAGCAAGTGACAAATAGAGCGCGGCAAAATGCCGCGCTCTATGAGGAGCGGGGAGCCGTCTACCAGCAGAGGGAGAGCGGTGCTGTCTATCGCCTTTACGCCGGGCGCTCCATTCCCGACTTTGCCTACCAGGAAATGTGCAATTACTATCTGAACTATGATTTTTCCATCGTTCTGACCCTTATGCTTTGCCTTTATGGGATCATTGGCACCTTTGTGAGCGAGAGGGAAACGCAGATGGATATGCTGCTGATGGTCAGTCCCAACGGCGGCAGAAAAACCACCCTGGCAAAAATCCTTGCGGCCACCATATTTCTGGCCCTGACCTCACTGTGGTTTTCTCTGCTTGACCTGATCGGCTTCGCGGCCTCATTCCAGACCTTTGAAGGACTGACCCTGCCGGTATTTGCCATTCCAAACTTTGCGGAAGCGTCGGTCAATCTCAGCATTTTTCAGTATGCCCTCTTGTCTGCGGCGCTCAAAGGCGCCGGTGCGTGGGAGATTGGGATGCTCTGGCTGCTGGTTTCGATGTTCTGGAAAAATGCCTTGCTTCCCTTTGTCATCGACTTTGCCCTCTGCATGGCGCTGGTTGTCAGCGGAGCCGCCTGCGCCTACTCCAATTTCTTCTGGACAAAGGCGCTGAACCCTTATTCTCTGCTGACAAACCGTGTTCTCCTGGGCAAAACGGAGTTTGTAAACCTGGGCGGCTTCCCCGTCCTGACCTGGCAGGCCGCAGTTTGGATTTCTTTGACAGCGGGCCTTGCGCTTGCCGCCGCAATCTATTTTCTGTCAGCGGAAAACTGTCACCGCTGTGTTGGGAGGGCAAAATGAGTGTTTTCTCTTATGAATGGAAAAAGCTGATGGTCTTGCAGCGGGGCCTGCTTTATATTCTGGCCGCGCTCCTGGTCAGTACGCTTTGGCTGGCGATGAACGACAGGCCGCAGAACAGCACGATGGAAGAATACTGCGATGAATACGGGTGGTATCTTGAACGGCTGGACGGGACGTACACAGCGGCAAAGGCCGCTTGGCTGGAGCAGGAGGCCCAGGCCATCACGGAGGCCCGCAGTACCCGCGCGCAGTTGCAGGAAAACTATTACACCGGCCAGATCACAGCGGAGCAGTATGAGCGACAAATCGGGGAGGTCAACGCTGCGTTGGCCCATGAGAATGGTTTTGAAGCTGTGTACCAGCAGTATTTATATGTCTGCGAGGACACAGACAGCCGTTACTTTCTGAACACAAACGGCTGGGCGGGACTGTTTGCCGCCCAAACACTGGACTTCCCGATGTTCCTTGTCATTTTGATTTTGGCAACCACGGTCTTTTGTTCGGAGTATAGCTGTCAGATGGACGCGCTTTTGCGGACTGCACCGCGCAGCCGCAAGAGCGCCGGATGCAAAGTCCTGATGACCCTCTGCGCTGTGTTTGTCCTCTGCGGGGGGCTGGCCCTGATACGCTTTGTATTCTTTGCTGTAAAATATGGCCTGCCTCACGGAGAGTACCCCTTTCAGAGCATCGCCTGCTTTGGGGGCAGCACAAAGCATATCTCCCTGCTGGCCGCGTATGTGATCGTGACCATCCTGCGCTGCTTCGGCTCCGTGTACCTCGCCGCTCTGCTCCTCTTTACCTCTGTTTTGGTAAAAAAATATGCCTTGACGGTGGCGATTGGAGCGGTGTCCACCTTGATCCCGTATATCGGCCTGTCCAGACAAATTTGTTACCGCTTGCCGCTGCCGCTGCCCTTTCTGCTGGCTACCGGCTTTTTGGAGGGAACTTCTTCGGTTGAAGATTCGCTGACGGGAGAAGCCATCGTGACTTTTTCAGAGCGTTCCGTCCAAGAGCTGCTGGTTCTGCTCGGCCTGTCCGCTGTGTGCTGCGCTCTCATGGTATGGTGGGTACTGCGGCAAAACACAAACTGCTGGCAGTCTGGAAGAAAGCCTGTCAGACGGTGTGAGGCCGCAGTCCTGAGCCTGCTGCTTCTGATTTCGCTGTCCGGCTGTTCTTTCGGAACGTCCACAAACGGGATATTCAATTCATCGACCCCAAGTATGTCGGAAACCTACAACGTGATCTTCGACCATCAGACGCGGACATACGCCCTGGAAAACCGGGCAACCGGCGCTTTGACGGATTTGGCCCTCTCTCCGCTGTTCGGGGCCTTTTCGGACGGGGAATCCGTTCAGGCCGTCTATATGGATGACCCCTTCATTTACTATATGACCTCGCGCACAGAACAGTATGTTGATCGGGTCGGCAGCTACAACAGCACCTTTACCCAGGTGTCCATCGTACAACTCAATACGGAAACCTTTGATGAGAAAGTTGTTTTTGAGAAGATAACAGACCGTGGACGCTCTCTGCTGGGAATTGATTATACCGTGGGGGATACCTGGATGTTTCTGCAATACTGCTACGGCTTTTTCCTGAACGCTGACAGCCTCTTTTTTATCACGAATGATGGGATCACGGAAGTGGGCAGAACACTCCAGCGCACGAAACTGCTGGACATCCCCACCAATGGGAATATCGCTTTTGACGGGCGGACGATCTATTACATCAACGAGGATTCTTTGCTGACGGCGTATGATACCAAGACCCACAAAACAAGGCCGTTTCGGAACATGGTTGCCTATGACTTCTGCCTGACCGATCAGGGGCTGTACTTTATCAACCGTATGGATTCCGACTGTGTTTATCTGTGCGGCAAGGACGGCGTTGGCAGTCTGAAGATTTCAAATGATCCGGCCCTGTCTGTCGATTATGACGGCGAGGAAGTTACAATGATTCTAAAATCAGACGGGAAGGAGATGGTTTTTGAGCCGTGACAGTACGGGAGCGCCAAGCATCCGTCAGAGCAAGGCGAAAAAAACGCAGCAGGAGGCTGATGATCGCCTACGCTCTGCGGAGTACGATCATCCTTCTGCTGGCACTCATGATTGTCCTTATGATATGTGGGGTGCTTTATATCAAGGAGCATCTGGCCCGTGTGCCTGACAGTGAATCGTCTGCGGGAGATATGGAGACTGATGATCCCGCTCTTTCAGAGCCGCCTATTGTTCCAATAGAGCCAACTATTCCCGGAGAAGTCACAATCCCCGATTGGGTTGTTCAAGACATTTTGCCGATCAATGAATACTCCCGGCCCGGAATTGAGTTGAGTGAGGTAAACGGCGTTGTCGTACACTACACAGGCAATCCGGGAACAACAGCGGAACAAAATAGGAGCTATTACAAGAACTTGGCTGAAACAAAGGAAACCTACGCAAGCAGCCATTTTGTAATTGGGATGGATGGCAAAATCATTCAATGTGTTCCCTTGGATGAAATTGCGTATTGCTCTAATCAGAGAAATGACGATACGATCTCTATCGAGTGCTGCCATTCTGACGATACCGGCCAGTTTTCACAAGCCACGTTAGACGCATTGGTACAGTTGCTGAATTGGCTAATAAAGACTTATGGATTGAGCCGGGACGATATTCTCCGCCACTATGATGTGATAGGCAAGGAGTGTCCATATTATTTCGTTAAGCATCCTGACGCCTGGGAGGGACTTCTAAACAGTCTTACCTACGCCAATGCTTTCTGAACGACAAATTTCAAAAGCAGGGGGTAATCTATGAAGTCAGAAGAATGGATACGGTGTCCTGTTTGCGGAAATAAAACTCATGACAGGATACGGGATGATACTGTACTGCTGAATTTCCCGCTATATTGCCCTAAATGCAAGCAGGAAACACTTATTGAGGTGCAACAACAAAAAATCACCGTCATCAAAGAGCCAGACGCATAGACGCAGAGCCGATGAACTTGTGAGCAACCACCAGATCATCGGCTCTGCTTTTATTGGGCTTATGTTATTCCTCTGGCATCTCACCTGCCTGATGTATCCCCTTTATGACCGCTTCAACGATAACAAGGTCTTTGTCGGCCAGTCCATCCAGCAACGTATCCACACGCCGCCGTATGGAACTTTTGACGGTATCCCTATCTTTGAATATGTGCCGGTCAAGAGAAACGTCAAACATTTCGGCAAGCTGAAACAGTAAATCCACGCTGGGCGTCTGTCCCTCGTTCTCAATGGCCTGGATGTGCCGGGGAGCATAACCAGTTATTTCTGAAAGCTGTTCTCGTGTCACGTCCTTGGCCTCCCGGCCCCGTTTGATGTCCTGACCAATGGGCATGAAGTCAAGTTTGAACCTGTCGTTTCGATTATTCATAAGCTCACCTCTGCAAGTTGGAAGTATCATCACTATTTTACAGATATGTGAGCGC
>JAETOP010000110.1 GCA_021771675.1 Oscillospiraceae bacterium
CTGTGCGGCAGCCCATCGAATCTTTCTTCAATTGGCTTAGTGACCTGACTAATATTCAGGCCGCTTCCAAAGTGCGCTCTTCTCAGGGCCTGCTCCTGCATATCTTTGGCCGCATTTCGTTCGCAATGTTTACCATTGCTTTTTGGAAAATTCTACCCTTGATTCGCATTCATAATAGGCGTCGGCGCTGATGTGGACAGGCTGGCCGGAATAGAGAATCAACAGAGAATTGTCGTCCATCCGGTCCAAAACCGCTTGTCTTCTTGCTTCAAAGTTCATAGATAATGCTCCTTTTACAGTGAATGGTGTTATTATACCACAGTTTTTGCCGAAAGGAAAGAGCTCAGCTTTCATTGTTGGGGAATTTTCTAATGACCAACTCCAAAAATTCTTTTTGATAAAGAAACAGCTTTTTGAAGCTTCCCCGGCCACAAGTATAAAAATTCATACTCCCCGGCAGCTTTACCGGGGAGTATGAATTTGATTGAATGTGTGTGCCGGTTATTGCGCTTCCACGGCTTCTGTACGCCAGACAAACCTTACCTGGCTGTCCATATCCGGATCTGCCCCGGAGAAAGAGGTATACCGCTCCGACACTGCCCTCAGCGCATCCAGCCGATCCGCAAGGCCGTTCAGATCGCCGCAGAACGCATCCACCAGCTTCTGCACGCCCTCCCTGTTGAACTCTTCCAGGCCGCCATGGAGCTCCATTGCCCCATCCCGCAGTTGCGTAACGCCATCGATGAGCGCGGGAGCGCCGTTTTGCATGGTGAGGATGCCATCATAGAGCTGCTCGGCTCCGGCACTCAGGCTTTCTGCACCGCCCTTCAGGCTGCCCAGCCCCTGGCTCAGTTCTCCGGCACCGGACTGGGCTTGGGCCACTCCGGCGGTGTAGCCCAGCAGGCCCTGGTAAAAGCTGTTATAGCTATCCAGGCTGGCCTTCAGGGCCGCCACCTGCTGCCCGGCAGGGGAATCTCCCGCGGCGGCGATAGCGCCGTCCAGAACCTGGGCGTAATTCTCCACTGTGAGTTCGGGAATCTGAACCCCTGCTGCGGCCAGCTGGGTATTAGCGGTGTACAGCAGGCTCTGGAATACCTGGGTGGCACCGCCGTTCAAAGCATCGCTGTTCTGTGACAGTGCGTTAAGTCCCTGGCACAAGGCAGCTGCTCCGGTGGTGAGCTGGGATGCCCCCGCGCTCAGGCTTTGGGCACCCTGCCGGAGCTGGGCTGCCCCATCCGCCAGCTGGTCGATGCCGGCCACCAGCTCTGTAGAGCTGTCCAGCAGCGTACACAGCCCATCGTAGAGACGAGAGGAACCATCCATCAGCTGGCCCATGGCGTCTCTAAGTTCGTTCAGTTTGCCGTCCACATTTTCCAATTCGTCCAGCTTTTCCCCCTTGTCCAATCCATCGCCCAGCAGTCCATTGGCAGCCAGAGTGACGGTGGTTTCCAGAGCAAAATTTTCAACGTCGGCAGTAATCTGCACATACTCCGGGAGGCTCAGGTCTTCCCGATTCAATCCCAGGCTGTCCTGAAGACCAGGGAAGGCCAGACCTGCCACGATGGTGCGTTCTCCGTCGTTAATGACCTTGCCGTTGGACACCGATACATTGCGAAAGACCTGATTATCCAGCACCATGCCGGTGAGCATGGCAAAAGGTACGTAGATTTTCTGCTGCTCGCCGTTGATCTCGACCAGCTCGTACTGGTTGTTGGTATAGTCAAAGCGAATAACCACTTTCCCACTCTTCCCTGCCAGGTCTTCGGCTGTGACGGCCTGGCCGTCCAGCGTATAGGACACCGCCACTGACACAGGCAACTCCCGGTCAATGGAGCCCTGGTAGTAGATGTCGCTTCCCCGGGCGTCCCACACGCAGGAATTTTCCCCGCCCAGGGTAAAGGTCTCGTCACCCTTGCAGTTTTCAATATCAGTGAGCTGGGTCACATCGGCAATGGTGTCATCACCCCGGCGGTTTTGCACCCAGTTGCTGACGATGATTTTATCTACCGAGCCGTCGGCCCGGGCCAGGACATATACAGTTTCATCCTTCCTGTTTTTTTCACCGGCGGCGGGATCATCCGCGGCCCAGGCCGCATTCTTTACGCTGCCCAGAACCAACAGCGCGCACAGAATCAGGGAAAGCATTTTCAGTTTTTTCATTTTACTCAGACCTCCGCATTGAACGTTTTAGAATGTTTGGATTGCCGCATCCCCGCGGTGGTGGCGCAGATGAGCTTATCGCACAGCAACAGCAGGGCAGGAAGCACGAAGATAACGGATACCATACTGATGACGGCACCCCGGGCCATGAGCATGCACATAGAGCTGATGATGTCGATCTCGGAGTAAACCGCCACGCCGAAGGTTGCCGCAAACAGGCCCATGCCGGACACGATCACCGAGGGGATGGAGGCGGCAAGCGCCGTGTGCACTGCCTTTTTCTTATCTGCACCGCCGATGCGCTCCACTTTATAACGGGCGGTCATCAAAATCGCATAGTCCACTGTGGCGCCCAATTGGATGGTGCTGATGCAGATCGGGGCAATGAAGGGCAGACTTTGGCCCAGGTAGTGAGGCAGCCCCAGGTTGACGAAGATGGCCGCCTCAATCACCGCAATGAGGATGAGCGGCAGGATGAGGCTCTTTTCCACCAAAGCGATGATGAGAAAGATGGCAACGATAGACACGGCGTTCACCATTTTGAAATCGTGGCCCGTGGTCTGAATCATATCTTTCATACAGGGTGCCTCGCCGATGAGCATACCACCCTGGTCGTAGCGTTTCAGGATGTCATTGAGCTGCTCAAGCTGGCTGTTCACAGCATCGCTGGCCACCTTGTACTCCGAATTGATGAGCAGCAGCCGCCAATTGTCGCTTTTCAGCTTCCCGGCAAGGGATTCCGACAGAAGCGCCTCGGGAATGCGAGAGCCCACTACGGTCTCCATGCCCAGCACATACTTCACGCCGTCCACCGCCTCCATCTCCTTCGCCATGGCCCGCACATCCTTGGAGGGTACATCCGCATCCACCAGCAGCATGTGGGTGGATGCGATGCCAAAGTCATCCCGGAGCTTACCCTCGGCAATGACGTATTCCATATCCTCTGGCAAACACTGGCCCATGTCGTAGTACACCTCGCCGTTGGCTCGGTTATAGCCGTACAGAGCCGGGGGCAGAATCAAGGCAAAGATGACCAGAAACACCGGAAAGGCCTTCACCACACCCCCGGCCAGCTTTTCCATGTTGGGGATGAGGGAACGGTGACGGGTCTTTTGCAGAGGCTTGTCGAATACCAGAATCAGGGAGGGCAGCACGGTGACGCAGCCCACAACCCCCAGCAGCACACCCTTGGCCATCACAATGCCCAAGTCGCGGCCCAGGGTGAAGGACATGAAGCACAGGGCGATGAAGCCCGCTATCGTGGTGATGGAGCTGCCCAGCACAGAGGTCAGTGTGGCCTGGATGGCGTGAGCCATGGCCTCCCTGTTGTCATCATAATGTCTGCACTGTTCGTTGTAGCTGTTCCACAGGAAGATGGAGTAGTCCATGGTGACAGCCAATTGCAGCACGGCGGACAGGGCCTTTGTGACATAGGAAATCTCGCCAAGGAAAAAGTTGGAGCCCAGGTTCATCAAAATCATCATGCCAATACCGGCCAGGAACACAAAGGGCACCAGCCAGCTATCCAGCAGGAGCAGCATGGCCGCACAGGCCAGCGCAACAGCGATGCCCACATAGATGGGTTCTTCCACCTCGCACAGGTCTTTCAGGTCAGTGACCAGGGCGGACATGCCGGATACAAAGCACCGCTCCCCGGCAATGGAGCGGATTTCCCGGATGGTCTCCATGGTCACATCGGAGGAGGTGGAGGTATCGAAGAACACCGCCATCATGGTGGCATTTTCCGTATTAAACGCCTGGTAGAGCTTGTCGGGCAATAGCTCCATGGGGACGGAGATGTCCAGCAGGCTGTCATACCACAGCACGGTATCCACATGCTCCACTCGCTCCACCTGTTTTTTCAAGGCGGCCGCATCCTTCATGGGCATATCCTCCAGGATGAGGAATGAGAAGGCCCCCTTGTGGAAGTCATCCAGCAGTTCGTTCTGACCAATGACCGTATCCATATCCTCGGGCAGATAGTTGAGCATATCGTAATTAACCCGGGTGGCCGCCATGCCCAGCACTGATGGGATCATCAGCAGCAGAGCGCAGATGAGAATGGGGATGCGGCACTTAACCACCGCTTTTGAAAATTTCATACAGCATACATCCTTTCACAGTTTGAGAACACCGCACGCCGCAGACGGACTGCTCTGTGCCTTATGCAGTCAAGAGTATAGCAGTGGGCGGAAAAACCTTCCATAGACAAAGATGGCCCCCATGCCCAAAAATCAGGCATGGGGGTAAAACTGTCTGAAATTCAAATGCATGGTAGAATGCAAAATCTCCAGACGGGAGTCTTGTATGAATGGAGCCAGGTGCCGGTTCCGTAGCACTCAGGCAGGCAGGTCAAACTTTGCCGCTCAACAGAAAATGCCTGGAGCACATCGGCTCCAGGCACGGCCTGGTGGCATCCCCGGCGCGATTCGAACGCGCGACCTTCCGCTTAGGAGGCGGATGCTCTATCCTGCTGAGCTACGGAGACATTTGCCACATTATTTTAGCGAAAAGCAGCCCTCTTGTCAAGTACCTCCAGTCAGATGACGGCAATAAATTCATCCTTTACCTGGGCAAAGCGCTCATCCACCAGGCCGAAGTCCTTTTCCTTGTAGTTCCACAGGGCGTGGCCGATGTGGAATTTGGCAAAGGCGGTGTGAATGTCCTTCAGCCATCGGATTTTGGAGGGGTTGTCCGCCAGGTCGATGACGCCGTACTCCCCGCAGTACAGGGGGGCTCCGTTCTCTTCAGCGGCATCCAGAGCGGCCTTGAAGATGATCTCAAAGAACTCAGGCCCCAACCCTGTCACTTGGGGCAAGAACACAGGGCCCTCCTCCCCCAGCACCCGCCGGGTCTCCTCCCGGTACACATCCAAAGGCTGGGGATAGGTAATTCGGTAGTCCCCGGGGAACTGCTCCATCCAGTAAGCCCCCTGGTGGGTAAAGATCATGGGTTCATAGCAGTGAAAATTGTAGACGATGCGGTCGTCCACAGGCTTCTCCAACAGTTTCACGCTCATCACAGAGTTGTAGCACACACCTCCCACCACAATCCAGGCCCTGGGGGCAATGCTGCGGATGGTTCGGATGTATTCCCGCACCAGTTGATTCCAGGCATCGGAAACCTCCCAGAGCACCACTTCGTTCAGCGGCTCGAAGGCCACCTGGTCGGGATAGTCCTTGAACTCCCGGGCAATCCGCTTCCACAGGTTCAGGAATCGCTGCTGTAAGGCCGGGTCATAGAAAAATCTGCTTCGATCCATGTCCTTTTTCAAGGGGTCGAAGGAGTAGCCGTAGCACTCGTGGAGGTCGATGAGCATATTCAGCCCGTGAGTCCGGCACCAGCGGAAGCAGCTGCGCAGATAGTCAAAGCCCTCTTCCAGCACATTGCCTGCCTCGTCCTCCAGCACATTGTAGTCCACGGGGACACGGACATGATCAAAGCCCAGCCCGGCTATATATGCAATGTCCGCCTCGGTGATGAAGCTGGCAAAATGCTCCCGGTCATATTTGGCAAACTGGGAAATCCAGCCGCCCAAATTCACACCCTTCTGGAATCCTTCAAAACAACGCATATTTTTTCTCCTCCACAAATCCATCGTCCCGATTCGGGCACCTCTGGAATCAGTATACTCTATCCCATGATAAAATGCAAGCGGGCATATGCATTTCTCCCCCGGGGCGTGCATATACTGTCCAATCTGTTTTGGGAGGGAAGCTTATGGAAGAAACACAGGCCCAGCAGTGGGACATCGACGATTTTGTCTTTTCCGGGGAGGAGTCCGGGGAAAGCCAGCGGTAAAAATACATTTTTGTTCTTTACAGAAGAGAGATTCTGGGTTATAATAGGTGCAAATTATGCTAATCCAGGAAATGAGAGATTACTATGAACATTGCCTTTGATACCTACAAGCAAAAGCTGAACGACTGCCGCCCCGCTCTGGATGGGCTGGCAGACTCCCTGGACATCCCCGGCCTGCGCAATGAGCTGGAGCGGCTCCATGCCATACAGGAGGCCCCCGGCTTCTGGGATGACCCGGAGAAGAGCCAGAAGGTGGCTATGAAGGCCCGCCAGACTGAGAGCAAGCTGGAACGGTACGAGAAAATGCTCTCCACTTGGGACGATCTGATGACCATCTGTGAGATGGCCGCTGAGGAAGACGATGACTCCATGCTGGAGGAGCTGCAAACCGGCTTCGATACTCTGGCTGCCGAGATGGAGGCCTGCCGCCTGGAAACACTGCTCACCGGCCATTACGACAAGAATAATGCCCTGATGAGCTTCCACGCCGGTGCGGGCGGCACCGAGGCCCAGGACTGGTGCCAGATGCTCTACCGGATGTACACCCGCTGGGCAGAGCGCCACGGCTTCACCTATAAGATTCTGGACTATCTGGAGGGAGATGAGGCGGGGCTGAAATCCGCCGACATCATGATCGAGGGGGAGAACGCCTATGGCTTTCTGAAGGGGGAGAACGGCGTCCACCGGCTGGTGCGGATTTCCCCCTTCGATGCCAACGCCCGGCGTCAGACCTCCTTCTCCGCCATTGAGGTAATCCCCGACATCGAAGACGACAGCCAGGATGTGGAAATCCGCCCCGAGGACTATGAGATGCAGGTCTACCGCTCCTCCGGCGCAGGCGGCCAGCACATCAACAAGACCTCCTCCGCCGTCCGCCTGATTCACAAGGCCACCGGCATTGTGGTCTCCTGTCAGACCGAGCGGAGCCAGTTCCAGAACAAGGAGACCTGCCTGCGGATGCTGCGCAGCAAGCTGGTGGAGATCAAAGAGCGGGAACACCTGGACAAGATTTCCGACATTAAAGGCGTGCAGCAGAAAATCGAGTGGGGCAGCCAGATTCGCAACTATGTCTTCATGCCCTACACCCTGGTGAAGGACACCCGCACCGGCTGTGAAACCTCCAACGTTAATGCGGTGATGGACGGCGCCCTGGATCCCTTTATCGAAAGCTACCTCAACTGTCTGGCCACCGGCAACTGGGTTCAGAAATAGAAAATATCCCTGCTCTTTCAGAAAACACTTGCTTTTTGGGAGCCGGTGTGGTATACTGTCACTCGTATATGTGGTCTGCTGTCAATGTAGGCTCTATTTTGTTCGCTGTGTGGGGCGGAGGGAGGTTTGGTATTGATGAAAATGGTTCTGATTGTGCTCGAAGCGCTGGCCAGCTTGGCGCTGACCGTGGTTGTGCTTCTCCAGTCCGGCAAGGAAGCAGGTCTGTCCGGTGCTCTGTCCGGCTCCTCCGATTCCTATCTGAGCAAGAACAAAAAGGGCGGCCTGGATCAGATTTTGGCTTCTTCCACCAAGTGGATTGCCATTGTCTGGGTCGTGCTCACACTTATGCTCAGCCTGGTGTAATTCAGGATATTTTTAACATAGGACCGCAGGAAATGCTCCTGCGGTCTTTGTTATTTTGCCTGATGACTTTTTTTCCCGTCTGTGATACAATGCTTCTGTACGAAGAAACATCTAAAATACGTACATCCAAGTGAAAGGAGTACAATTTTATGGAAGAAAAAAGATTAGCCGGACTGGAGCCCCAGCTGGTATTTGACTATTTCGAGCAGCTGTCCGCCATCCCCCACGGCTCCCACAATACAAAAGCCATCAGCGACTTTATGGTTCGCTTCGCCCAGGAGCAGGACATCCGCTGCATCCAGGACGAGAGCGGCAACATCCTCCTCTTTGCCCCCGGCACCTGCGCTCTGGAAGATCATGATCCGGTGATTTTGCAGGGGCATCTGGATATGGTCTGCGAGAAGGACGCCGATTGCCCCCTGAATATGGATACCGAGGGTCTTGATTTGGCCCACGACGGCAACTGTGTCTTTGCCCGGGGCACCACCCTGGGCGGCGACGACGGCATCGCCGTGGCCTATGCCATGGCTCTGATCGCCGATCAAACCATCCCCCACCCCCCGCTGGAGGTAATCCTCACCGTGGACGAGGAGGTGGGTATGCTGGGCGCCAGCGCCATTGACGTGTCCATGCTCACCGGCCGGAAGATGATTAACCTGGACTCCGAGGACGAGGGCATCTTCACCGTCTCCTGCGCCGGCGGCGCCAGAGCCACCCTGAGTCTGAAGGTGGAGCGGAGGATGGTCTACGGCCCCTGCATCCGGCTCAGCGTAGACGGCCTCCAGGGGGGCCACTCCGGGGCTGAGATCCACAAGGGCCGGGCCAACGCCAACAAGGTCATGGGAGAGTTCCTCGGCCGGATTCTGAAGCTCATGCCCCTGTGCCTCACCTCCTTCTCCGGCGGGAGCAAGGACAACGCCATCCCCCGCTCCTGCCAAGCCAATGTTGTGGCCATGGGCATCGGTCTGGAGCGGATCAACACCATTGCCCAGGAGCTTCAGGCGGAAATCCGTGAAAAATTCCAGGAGCCAGAGGCGACTGTCCAGGCCTTCGACGTGGACGCTCTGGGGGGCAACAGCCTGACCACCGAGGATACCGCCCGGGTGGTGGCCCTGCTGAACGCCGTGCCCAACGGGGTTCAGAGCAACAGCGCCGACATTCCCGGCCTGGTGCAGACCAGTCTGAATCTGGGCATCGCCAAGCTGGGCGAACAGTTTAGCCTGACCTTCTCCGTTCGCAGCAGCGTGAACCAGGAGAAGGAGGATCTGCTGCAAAAGCTGCGGGATCTGTGCACCTTCTATGAGGGGAGCTACTCCCAGATGGGCGAGTATCCCGCCTGGGAATACCGGAAGGACTCCCCTCTCCGGGACATCATGGTGAAGGTCTATCAGAGCCTTTACGGCCAGGAGCCCCAGGTGGTGGCCATTCATGCGGGCCTGGAATGCGGTCTGCTGGGAGACAAGCTGCCGGGGTTGGACTGTGTGTCCGTAGGGCCCCAGATGCACGATATCCATACCAGCCGGGAAAAGCTGGAAATCGCCTCCACCCAGCGGGTGTGGAATTTCCTGCTGGCCGTGCTGAAGGAGCTGTAAAATTCTATTATGAGCGCTCTCTGGCAGCTGCCGGAGGGCGCTTTTTATTTATGAATGATTGATGAATTTTCTCAAAGCCCCTTGACAAGTTTGTTCTATTGCAATAGAATGTCAGTATTCTATTGCAATAGAATAGCATAAAACGGAGGGACCGTCATGGAATACAAGATTTATGACAGCGAACTGAAGGTTCTGGAGCTCCTTTGGGAAGGTGGGGAATTGTCCGCCAAGGACATTGCCGCCCAGGCAAAGGAGCAGGTGGGCTGGAGCAAGACCACAACCTACACAGTGCTGAAAAAGTGCGTGGAGAAGGGACTGGTGGAGCGGACGGAGCCGGGCTTCCTCTGCCGGGCTCTGGTGACCCGGAAGCAAGCCCAGCAGCGGGAAACCCAGGAGCTGATCGACCGGATGTACGGCGGGGCAGCTGACCGGCTGGTGGCTTCCCTGCTGGAGGGCAAGGCACTATCGATGGAGGAAATCCAGCGTTTGCGCAAACTGGTGGAGGAACTGAAATGAGTGGGGGCAAACTGCTGGGCAGCCTGTGGGCATCATCAGCGTCTGCTGCCGTTCTGATTCTGGCGGCGCTGCTTCTGCGGGTGACGTTTCAGGATCGGACGCCCCGGCGGGTCTTCTGCCTGTTGTGGGATGTGGCTCTGGTGCGCCTGCTGATTTTGGCGGCACTGCCGTCTCCGGTGAGTATCTGGCAGTGGTTCCCCACATCCGCACCTGCCCCGGTGCCCATGCCTGCGACAGCTCCCGGCGCCATTTCTCCCATCACCGACCTGGTGGTGGAGGGCACCGCCGCCATGCCGGATGTTGCAGCCACCACACCAATTCCGCTTCCAAGCAGGAGTGCGGTGTTTACGGTGATGTGGCTGACGGTGACAGTGGCGCTGGCAGTCTGGTTTCTCCGGAGCCATCTGCGTTTTCACCGGAGCTGTGCCGATTCCCTGCCCTGCCGGGATTCCTTCCTCCATAACTGGCTGGCAGCCCATCCCCTGCGCCGTTCCATTCGGATTCGCTGCAGTGACCGGATTGCAGCGCCTCTGACCTATGGCGTTGTGCGGCCCGTCATTCTGCTGCCATCAGCCATGGACTGGAATCAGGCGGCACTCTCCTTCGTTTTGGAGCATGAATACCGACACATCCGGCGCTTTGACGCCCTGCGAAAGGCCCTTCTGGTCGCTGCGCTGTGCCTGCACTGGTTCAATCCCCTGGTCTGGACTCTGTACGTCCTGAGCAACCGGGACATGGAACTCGCCTGTGACGAGGCGGTGACAGACTGGGGAGCAGATCGGGCTGAGTACGCCCGGACGCTGCTGGGCATGGAGGAACGACGCAGCCAATTGGGGCTTTCCGGGAGTCATTTCAGTCAAAGCGCCCTGGAAGAAAGGATCAAATCAATTATGAAATACAAAAAAACTTCTGTCACCGCACTGGTTGCGGTTCTCATCGTCATGAGCGTCACGGCCACCGTGTTCGCTTCCGCCGCACCGGTCAAATCAAAGGCCCCGCAGGACGGGCCTGAAACTGGCTACGTCTACAATCATTACCAGGCTGTGGAGGGCGAGACGCTGGTTCGCTCCCAGGAGGGGCAGACACAATACTCCCTGGACGGCGGCAAAACCTGGCTGAGCCAGGAGGATTATGGCACCGACTGGCAGGTGGAATGGTGGACAGCTGAGGAGTATGCCCTTTGGCTGGAGGAAGAAAAGCAGGTTCTGCAAAGCATTATCGGCGAGTGGGGCTACACCGGCAGCGAAGGCTGGTTTGTCTGGGATCAGGCCCGGGTGGACGAAACCATCGCCCTGTATGAAAGCGTTTTGGAAGGCATTCAAAATGGCATCCTGTACTCCAAGACCATCACCACTGGGGACGGCAGCGTGGTGGAGGATGTGGCCCTGGGCAGCGGAACGCTGGACACTGCGGAGTTTTTTTCCTTTGAGAAAGAAGATGCGGTTGTAACGGAAGATGTGAATGAAGCTGCTCTCTTGGAGGAACTGAAGGCTTTCGGCATCGGCATCAACGCCAACCAATTGACCTACAAGGGGCAGCCCATCCGCTGCCTTGTGGACGGCGTCAAAGTGGGCAGCAGCGGCTATGCCACCCGGTATGTTTACAGAAGCCCGGAGGGCGTGGTGGACATTCACACCCTCCGCAGGAGTCTCCCCTATCCCGACGGCTCCTATGACCCCATGGGGGAGCTGATTGGCGTAGCCGCAGAGGGAGAGCCGGGCTTTGACCAGGGGCTGATTAACAGCGCCCTGGTCTCCAATGATACAATTCAGGTCTCCACAGAGGTCGGGACGGATGCGGATGTTGAGGCCACGCTGGAACCCTACCGTGCCTTCGGTTTGAAGTACGAATATACCTGGAATCAGGCGGGTGAAATACAGCTTCGCATGAGCTGGAACGGCAAAAAAATTCACAGCCTGTATGACACAGAAAAGGGCATCTGGTTTGCAAACAACATGTATGGCTCTGATTTGGGCAGCGAGGCAGTGGATTTGGAAACCATTTATCGGGCAGGCAAGCTTTGCGGCTTGCAGGAAAGTCTGCCGCCCCACAGTGCCATGCTTGGTCAAGTCATCCCGGAAGCTTACGCTGAAGGAACCAGCGATGAGGGCGGAACGACTTTTGAAGAAATCTTCGCACGATATGCGTCCTTTGGCCTCAGCTACTCCCCCAGAGAGGGCAGCCTTGGCAGCCTGACCTGGAACGGACAGGCGGTATCATTCTTCGCCGATTTGAAGCCGGACGGCAGCGTATTCAGCTACCAGGCCCCCAATGGCGAGGGCGGTCTGCGGGTGTATACGCAATACAATGCGGATGGTAACCTGATCGGACTTTACGGAGAATAAACTGTCCACAGAGCGCCGCATTTAACGGTTCGAATCTCCTCTGCGTCTGCAAGGAAAAAGCCACCCCAGCGGGCAATGCCGCTTAGTTAACAGCTAGGCGGCATTATTCTATTCAAGGGGGGCAGCGAGCAACGAAACGTAAGTGTAGTTACTCGCTGCTTCTTGGTAATCAGAGCATGACAAGAAAGC
>JAETOP010000111.1 GCA_021771675.1 Oscillospiraceae bacterium
AATACGGCGTTATCGTCACTTGCCATACATACAGTATGGCTACGTTCCTCTGCCTTGTCTTGCGCCAATATCCCTACGCTGCTGATTAAATCTTTTTATCAAGAATTAGTATTAATTTACTTCCCACTCCCAGACGGGGTAATAGGTGGTGAAATTGAAAGCATTGACATTTGCAAGACGGGTGTTGTAGGCATACAGCGTATTGGGGCAGCACAGATACACATAGGGCATTTCTTCTGCCAGGACACGCTGCAGTTCGTGGTAGATCGGCAGCCTGCTTTCGGTCTCGTAGTAGGAAGCTCCCTCGTTGAAGTAGTTCAGATACTTGTCGGAGGTGAAGCGGCCGAAGCACCAGGCACCATAGATGTCGAACAGGTTGATGGAGGGGTTGTTGGGCTCGACGGAGCAGGCGGAGCCAACCACGCCCATCTCAACCTCGCCGTTCAGGATTGCCTGGAACTGGGCGGCGGAGTCGTACTGACGAATTTCGACCTTGATACCCACCGCTGCCAGATCCTGCTGAATCAGTGCAGCAGCCTGCTCGCGGAAGGTGTTATTGGCGGGAACGCTCAGCAGCAGAACGGTGTTGGGATCCCAACCGGCCTTCTCCAGCAGAGCCTTCGCCTCTTCGGGGTTGTAGTTGTCCACAGGCAGGTCGGAGTTGAAGTAGGGATGCTTCACGCTCCAGGGGCCGATGGAGACGTCGCCATAACCGCCCAGGATGCCGTCAACGATGCGCTGCTTGTCGATGGCACGGTCAATGGCAACACGGACGTCCTGGGTCATCTTCTCGCTCTGGTTGTCGATGGAGAGGTAGTGATAGGTGTAGGAGCCCACAGCCTCGGCGTTCAGATAGTCAATGCCCTTGGCCATGTTGAAGTCGCTCAGGGTCAGTGCGCCCAGCTGGCCGCCGGCCAGCATGTCCACTTCCTGACTCATGAGAACGGTCAGCATGTTGGACTGGGGAACAACACGGATTACAAAGCGGTCGAACTGGGGAGCGCCCAGGTGGTAATCCTTGTTAACGGTGTACTCGATGCGTTCGCCATCGATCATGGACTCGAATTTCAGAGCGCCGGAGCCCACGGGGTGACGCCAGAAATCACTGTCGGCGATGGTGGCGGGATCCTCGTTCTCCAGCAGATGCTTGGGAACGATGAAGCAGGAGGCGGTGCTGAAGAAGGTTTCAGCAGAAGCGGGCTCCTTCAGCGTGATGGAGACATTGTGCTCGTCCAGTGCGGTTACTTCAATGCTGTCGTGGCTCAGGCAGGTGCCGTCATCGCCGGTGCCGGCAACATAGCGGGAATTGGGACGCATTTCGCACTGCGCTTCAGCGTTGGAGAAGAATTTATAGGTAAACTCCACGTCCTGAGCGGTAACGCCCACGCCGTCGTGCCACTTGGCATCTTCATTCAGGTGCAGGGTAATGGTCTTGAAATCATCGGACATTTCCCACTGGTCGGCCAGAAGCGGATAGATGATGCCGTCGCTGCCGACACATGCCAGACGGTCAAAAATCATGCTCTGTACAACGGTGTTGCGCTCACCGCCGCTGCCGTTCCAGGGGTACAGGCTGGTCCAGGAATCGGACATGGCCATGGTGACAACCTTGGGGGCCTCTTGGGCACTCACCCCGATGGCTCCGGTCAGCATGACAAGCATGACGGACAGTACCAGGGCAAGGCTTCTGCGCAGGCAGAGTTTCTTGTTTTGCATTTTTTGTTTCCTCCTTGTTTTTTGTGTTATCCATATTAATCGGCTTCCGTGACGGCGGTGAGCCGACAATACGTACCTGAATGATGTTTTCCAGGGAGTGTGCCGCTTTCTCAGGAAACTCCGGGGGATTACTCCGCCTTGTGACTGCCCTGTAAATGACAGGATACGAAGTGACCCGGTGCAATCTCGGAAAGCTGCGGCCTTTCAGACCGGCATCTTTCCTCTGCGAAGGGACAGCGGGTGTGGAACCGGCAGCCCTGTGGGGGCGTAATCGGGCTGGGCACATCCCCCTGCAAAATCTGCCGCTTCCGTTCGGAGCCCACATCCGGAATGGGAATTGCAGAGAGCAGCGCCTGGGTGTAGGGATGCCGGGGAGATTCAAAAAGCGCGTCGGTTTCGGCAAGCTCAACGATCTGCCCCAGATACATCACCGCCACCCGGGTGCTGATATGGCGGATGACACTCAGATCGTGGGAGATAAACAGATAGGTCAGATGGTATCGTTTCTGCAGGTCGGACATCAGATTCAGAACCTGACTCCGAACGGACACATCCAGGGCGGATACCGGTTCATCGCACACAACAAACTCAGGATCCAGCACCAGTGCCCGCGCAATGACCATGCGCTGGCGCTGGCCGCCGGAGAACTCATGGGGGTACCGGTGCATCAGATGCCTGGCGATGCCCACATCCTCCATAATTTTCAGCACCTTCTGCTCACGCTCTGCCTTGGTTCCGATGCCGAAGGCATCCAGTCCGGAAACAATATTCTCAAATACGGTCATTCGGGGATTGAGGGATGCGTAAGGATCCTGGAAGATAATCTGAATCTTCCGGCGCATCTGACGGAGCAATTCCCCCTTCAATTCAGACAGATCCTGCCCCCGGTATAGAATCTTGCCGGACGACTGCCGGATCAGCTGGAGCATCACACGGCCAAGTGTTGACTTCCCACAGCCGCTCTCACCCACCAGGCCCAGTGTCTCGCCTTCCTGAATCTCCAGGCTCACACCGTCAACGGCCTGAACATAACTGAGGGGGGTCCCGAAAATCCCTTTCTGATGGGGAAAGTATTTTATAAGATTCTCCGCCTGAATCAGTGTATTTTCATGTTCCATTATTGCCCTTACCTTTCTCGTGCAGGAAGCAGCGAACCAGGTGGCCATCTGTCGATGACAGTTCCGGTTCTGCCTCAAAACAGCGGCTGGCAGCGTGGGGGCACCGATCGGCGAACTTGCAGCCTTTTGGCAGCTCAAACAAGTTCGGCACCATGCCCTTTGTCACATGGAGCGTTTCCACCTTCTGATCCACACGGGGAATGGATGCCAGCAGTCCCTGGGTATACGGATGGAGCGGGTCACGGAATATCTGCGCTGCCGTGCCGTACTCTACCACCCGCCCGGTATACATGACCATGATCTCGTCGGCTGTCTCCGCAACCACGCCCATGTCATGGGTAATCAGGATGATTGCCATATCGGATTTATCCCGAAGCTGCATCATCAGTTCCAGAATCTGGGCCTGAATCGTAACATCCAGCGCAGTAGTCGGCTCATCCGCAATCAGCACCGCCGGGCTGCAGCTCAAAGCCATGGCGATCATCACACGCTGGCGCATACCGCCGCTCATTTCGTGGGGATAGTTTTTCATTCTGGCTTCCGGATTGGAGATACCAACCTTTCGGAGCATCTCTACCGCTTCTGCCTTTGCCGTTGCCCGGGATATTTTCCTGTGGGCACGGATGGTTTCGATCAGCTGCTCACCAACCCGCATAACCGGATTCAGGGAAGTCATGGAATCCTGGAAGATCATGGAAATCTTGTCTCCGCGAATCCGGCACATTTGATGGCTGCTTTTTCCGACCAGCTCTTCGCCCAGAAGCCGGATGGAAGAATCCGGCATCACTTCGGCGCCATGGGAAGGCAGCAGACCCATAATAGACAGGGAAGTAACACTCTTGCCGCATCCGCTTTCGCCGACAATACCAAGCACCTTTCGGGCTTCCAGGGAGAAAGAAACGCCATCCACCGCAGGCAGATCACCGTCTTTGGTGTGAAAATAGGTTCGTAGATTTTCTACTCTGAGAACTTCTGACATAACTGCCTCCTAGAATCCAGATCAGATCTTCATTTTGGGATCCAGTGCATCCCGCAGACCATCGCCGAAAAAGTTAATGCTCAGCACCGTCAGCAGCAGCGCAACACCGGCGGGCACCCACATCCATGGACGCATTGCCAGCGTGGATAGAGACTGCGCCGCATACAGGATATTGCCCCAGGAAGCCTGCGGAGGCTGAACGCCCATGCCAAGAAAGCTGAGCGTGGACTCCTGGATGATTGCACTGGCCAGACGAAAGGTGAACGCAACCAGCACCGGCGCAAATGCATTTGGCAGGATGAATTTGACAATAATCGGAAGATGGCGGTTGCCCACCGCACGGGCTGCCTCCACGTATTCTTTTTCACGGATGGATATGGTATTGGCATACAGGAGCTTCGCAAATGTGGGCCAGCCCATAAAGCCGATGACGAAGGTAACGGAATGTATCGAAGGCCCCACAATCGCAACCAACACCAGAATCAGGATCATTGCCGGGAATGACATGAAGATGTCTGCCAGACGGAGAATGATCACTTCCCAAAAGCTTCTGAAATAACCCGCAATCAGGCCAAGGGGGACGCCGATCAGAAGAGAAAGCATCGTTGACATGATGCCGACATACAGGGAGGTTTTGCCTCCTGAAAGCAGGCGGGACAGATTGTCACGTCCGACATCATCGGTGCCGAAGATATACCCGGCAGAGGGAGGTGCGCCGAAGCCGCCAGTAGTGGTCTTTGTGGGATCCAGATTCATGACCACCGGAAGAATAAACATCAGCAGGATTTCGGTTACAAGCACACAAAGACCGATCATTGCCATCCTATGGCGGAGAAAGCGCTGGGCAGCATCCTTCAGATAGGAGCTTTTGATAGCGGTTTGCTGTGCGTTTTCTGTTTTCTTTCCCATGAAACACCACCCCCTTACTGCATTCTGATTCTGGGATCCAGCAGCGCATATACGATGTCCAGCACCACATTGGCTGTCAGAACCGCAAAACCGATCATTGCGGAAATGCCCATGATTGTGGGATAATCCCGGGCCGTAATGGAATAGACCATCACGCTGCCGATACCCGGCCATCCAAAGATCTGCTCAGTCACCACTGCGCCGCCCACCAGGAAGGGAATCTGCATACTCACCAGTGTTACTATGGGTATCAGCACATTGCGCAGGGTATGGCGCATCACCACGCGGATTTCCCGAATGCCCTTGCTTCTGGCAGTGCGGATATAATCCTCTCCTAGAACTTCCAGCACACTGCTGCGGACCTGACGGATGTAGCTGCCGATCTGGGCCAGGGTGAGGGTCATGACGGGCAGAACCATATGCCGGATCAGGATGGGAAGCGACTGGATGCCGTCGGTTCCGTACATTCCGCCGGTGGGCAGCCATTTCAGCTTTACCGAAAATATGTACAGCGCTACCAGCGCAGCAAAAAAGCCAGGGGTGGCAGCCCCGATGAAGGAGATGCCCGATGCCATATAGTCCCATAGCGTATATGGTTTATATGCTGCCAACGCACCGCAGGGAAGGGAAATCAGAAGTGCCAGAATGACGGATGTGACCGTAATCAACAGTGTGGGCCCGATTCGCTCGCTGATCATCTCGGATACCGGACGATGGGTGCGGTATGATGTGCCCAGATCGCCCTGAAGCATTTTTCGTGTCCAATTCATATACTGAACAATTATGGGGTCATTCAGGCCCCATTCCTCACGGAGACGATCCATATCCTCCTGGGTGGCATCCGGACTGTTCAGAGCCATGCGAACAGGATCGCCGGGGGCATTGACCGACATCGCATATACAAGGATTGTAATGCCGATAAATACCGGAATTGCAATGAGGAGACGTTTGATGATGTATCGAAGCATGTTGCAACCTCCTGTATGCTCAGAGCGTCATTTTGGAAAGTGGGGCTCATTGGCTGATTCAGCGGAACCGTTCCGTCAGTTCCATTGCCACTTCGTGCTGCAGGGAAAAACGGTAGGGGGGGACGTCCAGCGGAGCCGCACAGCCCGGCGCCAGAATGAGTCTGTCAAACCCTGCCTGCCGCACGGCATCCTCACCACGACGCAGAAGCGTTGATTTGATTGCCTCGCGATCATTCTGATCGTTGTAGTAATCCGACCACATCTCAATGCCGCCAATCAGAATTTTGTCGGTCTTTTTCCGGATGTCGCCCATTGTAAACCCACTGTCAGGGCCGGCGTAACAGTCTTCCCAACTGATTGCCTGGCAGGGATAGTCCAGAAAACGATCCATCATCAGCTGTGTGGAGCCATGGATATGATGAATGTTGAACCACATCAGTTCACTTGCCTTCTGCATAACCTGCAGGTCGTAGGGACGGATGAATTCCCTGTAGTATTCCTCCGGCATATCCGGGCCGCAGAAGTGAGACGCGACAAATACGCCGTCGGCGCCGATTTTTTTCAGCTCCTCCAGGAAACGGATGCTGGTTTCGGTAATCATCTCCAGTGCCCGATGAAGCATCCTAGGATCGTGGCGCATGGCCGCATAGGCACTGTCGCCGGAGCAGAAGGTAACCATGTCCTTATAGAACGATATTGGAGTGAACAGCGTGCCGATTACCGGTACAGTACCGCAGAAATGATCCACCACATATTTTGTGGCCTCCAGCTGCCTGCCCAGATTTCCTTTGGAGGGATCCGGCATGGGGATGTCACAGAAATCCCGGACATGAACAGCGGCCGGACGGCGGATGCGGGGCATCCAGTTGAACGGGTCCTTGGAATACTCCACTTCCATGCCAAAGTCCTGGCAGAAGAACGAGGTGTTATACATCATTTTGACAAAATCAAACTGATTGTCCTCGACAAAATCGATGGTGGCCTTGGCCAGATCCCGAGGATTCTTGTCCACCATCGGCATATGCCACCAGGCGGATGTGCAGAGCCTGTCTGTTTTCTTTCCGGCTAGCATTGCTTTGATACGTTGTGAGGAATTCATTGCACATAACCTCCATCATACGAGCGGCGGAATACCGCCGTATTCTTCATATTACACAGTTTATTTTCTGCTTTCCCTGCTTTGTCTATATATTATCACAATAAGCGGCAATGCGCTTATCAGATAGTCCATGCCATATTCGCATTTCGTGCTTTCAATAAAAAAATAAATCTCATAGAGAACCAGACATATTTTAAGTATAAAATATAATTTTTGAAACTTTTCTGGTGTATATAAAAAGATATAAGCAAATCTTGCTTTTAATTTGCTTATATGTTAAACTATCTTCAGACAAAAAACGACGGAGGGCCTGGCATACATGCTGAACAATAACTATTTTGAGACCATCTTTTTTGAAGACGGGAAGATTTTTAAAGTATCCCGAAGCGTAGATATGTCATTTGTTAATAGAATGCACTGGCATCCTTTTGTCGAAATTCTGGTGGGACTTGACAGTTTGAACAAGGTCAGCGTCAACCTGAAAGAATACGTCTTAAAAGTAAACGATATTCTCATCATTTATCCGGGAGATATGCATTCAATTCTGTCCTGCACCGAAAGCTCCATGTTTGTCATACAGTTTTCCGTCAATCTGCTTTCTGTCATACCGGAGCTTGGCAAAAGCATTTCTCTTCTGTCTATGCAGCCCTATATCCCCTATGACCCTGGTTCCGCTGAAAGCGAGCGATTGGTTATGATGCTCAAAGACTTTTTTGAGGCCTATGAATCCGGCAGCGCATTTCAGGAGGCACGGATGTATGCGCTCATGCTTAATTTCTTTGCAAACTTTGGCAAAAAATATTTGAGTATGCAGCGTGATGAATCCTCAGAGGCCGGTGCAGAGAAAAACACGGTCAGAATGATTGCTAAGGCCTGCGTGTATATTTCGCAGAATTGTACATCGCCCATTACATTGTCGGATGCTGCTGCATTTGTAGGCATGAGCAGATCCCATTTTGCCCGCTTGTTTAAGCAGAACACCACCTCTACCTTTGTGGATTTTCTAACCGCTGAAAGGGTGAGGCGGGCACAGGATCTCTTCAGCCACTCCGACAAGAAAATAATTGATATTGCCTTTGACTCCGGGTTTACAAGCATATCCTCCTTTAATCGGGCATTCAAAAAAGTGACCGGAATAACCCCAAGCGAATTTCGTCTGAGCCGTGCCTCCTCTGGCAATGCGGAGAGCGACCCGTTTCCCTGCGACTGAGCATATTCCTAAAAAACGACTGCTGCAGAATCGTTACCGGGAAGAGTGCAAGGAAAGTCAAGAAGATACATTTTTAGTCCTTTTCAAAACGTGGCGCTTCCGCTATACTTAGACTGTAATGATGCCCAAATATGCGGGAGGGATTTCTATGCGTTATGGATATTTTGACAATGAACATCGGGAATATGTGATTGACCGGGTGGATTTGCCGGCGTCCTGGACCAACTATATCGGTCTGAAGGACTTATACGGCGTTTTCAACCACACCGCCGGGGGCTACGTGGTGTATAAGTCCTCGGAGTACCACCGGATCACCCGGTTCCGGGCCAACGGCGTGCCCATGGACAGCCCCGGCCACTATGTGTACCTGCGGGACGACGAGACGGGGGACTTCTGGAGCGTCTCCTGGCAGCCGGTGGGAAAGCCCAGGGAATACTACTCCTGCCGCCACGGCCTGAGCTACGTCAAATACAACTGCGACTACAGCGGCATCCACGCCCAGCAGAAGCTCTTTGTGGCCATGGACGACCCGGTGGAAATCTGGGACGTGACGCTGCGCAACAACTCCGGAAAGCCCCGGAAGCTTTCGGTATTCTCCTACCTGGAGTTCAGCTTCCACCATGTGGCCATGGACAACCAGAATTTCCAGATGAGCCTGTACGCCGCCGGAAGCCGGTGCGAGGACGGGGTCATCGAGCATGACCTCTACTATGAAGAGGACGGTTACCAGTTTTTCACCGCCAATTTCACCCCCGACGGTTTCGACTGCCTGCGGGATGCCTTCATCGGCCCCTACCGCACCGAGCGCAACCCTATTGCCGTGGAGTCCGGCCGGTGCACCGGCAGCGCCGAAAAGGGCGGCAACCACTGCGGCTGCCTGAAAAAGACGGTGGAATTGCAGCCCGGAGAGGAAATCCGGCTGATCTACCTGCTGGGCGAGGGCGGCCTGGAAGCGGGCAGGGAAATGCGGCAAAAATACACCGCCGCCAAGGTGGACGAGGACTTTGACCGGACGGCGGCCTACTGGGCGGACAAGCTCAGCCGTCTCCAGGTCTGCACCCCCAATGAGGGGATGAATACCGAGTTGAACATCTGGAATCTGTATCAGAGCGAGATTAACGTTATGTTCTCCCGGTTCACCTCCTTCATCGAGGTGGGCGGCCGGGTGGGCCTGGGCTACCGGGATACCGCCCAGGATGCCATGATGGTGCCCCATTCCAATCCGGAAAAATGCCGCGGCCGCATTGTGGAGCTGCTCCGGGCCCTGACCACCCAGGGCTACGGCCTGCACCTGTTCGAGCCCCGGTGGTTCGAGCAGGAGGAGCCTCAGAAGGATTTCAAATCTCCCACCGTTGTCCCCACCCCGGACAAGAGCCAGATCGTCCACGGGCTGAAGGATGCCTGCGCTGACGACGCTTTGTGGCTGGTGTCCTCCATCGTGCAGTATGTCCGGGAGACCGGCGACGATGGCTTCATCGATCAGACCGTCACCTACGCCGACGGGGGCGCGGGTACAGCCTATGAGCACATGAAGAAGATTCTGGATTTCTCCGCCCGGGAGGTGGGCATCAACGGCATCTGCAAGGGCCTGCGGGCGGACTGGAACGACTGCCTGAACCTGGGCGGCGGCGAGAGCGCCATGGTCAGCTTCCTGCACCACTGGGCCATCGGCAATTTCGTGGCCCTGGCAAAGCACCTGGGACGGACGGAGGACGCCGCCCACTACGAGGCCATGGGCGAAGAAGTGAAAAAGGTCTGCCAGCAGGTGCTGTGGGACGGAAAGTGGTACATCCGGGGCATCACCGCCGACAACCGGCGCATCGGTACCCAGCTTGACGAAGAGGGCAAGGTACACATGGAGAGCAACACCTGGGCAGTGCTCAGCGGCGTTGCCGACCGGGAGCGGGGCCTTGCCGCTATGGACGCCGTGGATGAGTACCTGTTCACTGAATACGGCCTGATGCTCAACGCCCCCTGCTACACCCGCCGGGACGACAGCATCGGCTTTGTGACCCGGGTCTACCCGGGCCTGAAGGAAAACGGGGCCATTTTCAGCCATCCCAACCCCTGGGCCTGGTGTGCGGAGGCAAAGCTGGGCCGGGGCAGCCGGGCCATGAAATTCTACAATGCCCTGTGCCCCGCCCTGCAAAACGACAAGATCGAGGTCCGACAGTCCGAGCCCTATTCCTACTGCCAGTTCGTGGTGGGCCGGGATCACACCGCCTTCGGCCGGGCCCGGCATCCCTTCATGACCGGTTCGGCCGGGTGGGCCTACTACGCGGCCACCCAATACCTGCTGGGCATCCAGCCGGACTTTGACGCCATGGTCATCGACCCCTGCATCCCCGCTGATTGGCAGGAGTACACCGTAGTGCGCAGGTGGCGGGGAGCGGAGTACCGCATCCGGGTGGTCAACCCCAAGGGAGTGGAAAAGGGCGTGGCATCCATCACCCTCAATGGCGGGGCCGTGGAGCGGGTGCCGGTGATGCCCATTGGAAGCGTCAACGAAGTCATGGTCACCATGGGGTAAGGAGGCAGAGCGATGATTCATTTTGGAACCGGCGGCTGGCGGGCCATTATCGCCGACGACTTCACCAAGGAAAATATCCGCCTGGTGACGCAGGGGCTGTGCAGCCTGATGGAGAAAGAGGGCCACGGCGGGGAGACGGTCTGCATGGGCTATGACCGGCGCTTCCTGTCCAAGGAGGCCATGTTCTGGGCGGCGGAGGTGCTGGCGGGCAATGGCTTTCACCCCTATGTGATTAACCGCTCCGTGCCCACGCCCCTGATTATGTTTACGGTGAAGCGGATGGAGCTGTCCTATGGGCTGGCCATCACCGCCAGCCACAACCCGGCAATTTACAATGGCATCAAGGTTTTCACCGCCGGCGGGCGGGATGCGGACGCTGCCGTCACCGGGAAAATCGAGGCGGAAATCGAAAAGCTGCGCCCCGAGGATGTGAAGAGCATTCCCTACACCGAGGCTTTCTCGGCGGGAATCGTCCGGGAGGGGTATCCCTTCAACGAGTACATCGACAGCATTCTTCAAATGATCGACGTTCATGCCATCCGGCGTTCCCGGCTGCGGATTGCCATCGATCCCATGTACGGCGTCAGCTACAACTGCCTGCGAACCATCCTTTTAACCTGCCGGTGTGACGTGGACATGATCCATGAGCAGCACGATACCCTGTTCGGCGGGAGAATGCCTGCTCCCAGTGCGGAGACCCTGAGAATGCTCTCCACCTATGTGGTGGACAACCGGTGCAACCTGGGCATTGCCACCGACGGGGATGCGGACCGGCTGGGGGTCATCGACGAGCACGGCAATTTCCTCCATGCCAACACCCTGCTGGTGCTGCTGTACTATTACCTGCTGAAATACCGGCTCTGGCACGGTCCCTGCGTCCGGAACAACTCCACCACCCACCTGCTGGATCGGGTGGCGGCGGACTTCGGGGAAAAATGCTATGAGGTGCCGGTGGGCTTCAAGCACATCTCCGCAAAAATGACCGAGACCGACGCCATCATCGGCGGAGAGTCCTCCGGCGGCCTGTCGGTAAAGGGCCATATTCCGGGGAAGGACGGCATCTACTCCGCCGCTCTGCTGGTGGAGATGCTGGCTGTGACGGGAAAGACTGTGGCGGAGCTCTATCGGGAGATCACGGAAAAGTATGGGATGCTCTGCTATGAGGATGCGGCCTTTACCATGACCCCCGCAAGAAAGCGGGAGCTCCAGGAGCTGATCTTTGTTCAGGAAAAGACGCCTGAATTCGAGAAAGAAGTGGAGAGAATCAACCGTGAGGACGGCTGCAAGGTGTATTTTGCGGACGGAAGCTGGGTGATCTGCCGCTTCTCCGGCACGGAGCCCCTGCTGCGGATGGCGGCAGAGGGCGAGACCTCCCAGCAGGCCCAGGGCTATATCCGCCAGTGGCGGGAAATGCTGGAACTGTAATTGAGATGGAAGATAATTAGGGCAACACCGCACAATAGGAGCTGCGGGTTTTGGCGGATCTTTTGTACCCACTCTTCAGTTTGGAAAAAGGGAAATACACAAAGTATTCCGCCTTTTGGGGGACTTTGATTGGGCACAAAATCTCTCGCCGAGAACCCTTGTCCTATT
>JAETOP010000112.1 GCA_021771675.1 Oscillospiraceae bacterium
CAATACGGCGTTATCGTCACTAGCCATACATACAGATAGGCTTGCGTTCCTCTGCCTTGTCTTGCGCCAATATCCCTACGCTGCTGATTAAATCTTTTTATCAAGAATTAGTATAAGGTCCCAAAAGTCCGCTGAAATCAAGGACTTTTTCTGCCGGAAACCGCACCGGTAATAGAATGACACGGCAAGGGCAGAAATCGGGTTTCAAATGCGGGAATTTGCCCCCATGCAGCTCATGTTTACAGCTGCATGGGGGCGTTTTTTCTTGATGGATTATTTCCCGAACAGGTCGCTGTGGGTGCCTGTTCTGGCAAGGGTCAGCACAAGGACATTGTCCTCAATATGATAGACCAGCAGCCAGTCCGGTTGAATATGACATTCACGGTGTCCCACCCAGCTCCCAGTCAGGGCGTGGTCTTTGTTCTTTTCAGGGAGTGGTTCATCCATCGCCAGGGCGGCGATAACATCTTCCAACAATTCCATCTTCAAACCTCGCTTCATCGCCAGTTTGTAGTCTTTCTTGAACTGCGTGGTGGGCTTGACGATATACTTTGTTTTTCTCATGCCTTCAGGTCTGCGAACAGCTCATCCAGATCGGAATATCCTTTCACGGTGGGGTCTTTCGCAATCCTTTCCGCCTCCAACATGGCGGCAACTGTCTCTTTGTTGGGCTGATTCAGAGATATTTCAAAGGGAATCCCACCCTCCCGGAGGGACTGACGGACAAAGATGTTGAATGCTGTTGTCAGATTCATACCCAGCTCACTGAAGAGAGCTTCCGCCTGCGCTTTCAGGTTGCTGTCCATCCGAATGCTGATATTTGTTGTTGTGCTTGCCATAAATTCATCCCCTTTCTTTTCTATATTATATGACGTCTGCACGATAAAATCAATACATTGCACGAAATTTAACACACAATTCAAATAATACGAAAGGAGTTGCCCATGTCCGAAAAACAATCCAATAAAGAACGCATCAAAGAAATCACTGCTGGTATCGAAAAAGGCATCATGGAACTGTTCGAGAGTGACCGATAACCTCCATCGTCCGGCAGACTATCACAGCCCGTCCTTGAGTGTCAGCGACATCGTTGCCATCAAGCAAAACGGTGTGGTATCCTACCATTACTGCGACAGCGTGGGTTTCAAGGAACTGCCGGACTTCCAGAAAGAGAACTACCTGAAGGCAGCGGAGATGTCCACGGAGGATGATTACGGCATGATCGACGGTATCATCAACAATGGTAAGCAGCCCTCGGTAGCCGATCTGGAACAGCAGGCCAAATCCGGTCAGCCCATTTCCCTGATGGATTTGGCAGACGCCGCCCACCGGGAGAAGAAGCCCTCCGTCCTTGAAAAGCTCAAAGATCAGCCGCAGCAGCCCTAGCGCAAATCTAAACCCCGAAAATCAAAAGAACAGGAGATTTGAACATGAAAGAAAACTTCACATTTGAAGAACAACAGCTCATGAGCATCTACAACCCCGGCACCCGTCTGGGACTGATTCACGCCCTTGTGGAAATGCGTACTTATCTAGATAAGGACGAGCAGGAGCTGAAAGACCTGACGGACAGAGCTATCGCCAAGCTGAATGGCATAACGGATGCTGAGTTCAAGAAGCTGGATTTGATTCCCGACTTTATAACCTGAATGAAAAGGTGACTGATTCCCAGCAACACCGTACTGCTCGATATGTGCATATAAACACAATCTCAGCTGCCGCCAACTACCGTTCCGGCATCAATACCCGGAAACGGGAGCCGCTGCAATCGATTCGTCCTGCCTTTTTTAGTTTGCTGATTTCCGCCGACATGGCGCTACGTTCCACCCCCAGATAGTCCGCTAAAGCCTGCCGATCGTAGGGGATGACGAATTCCGCTCTGCCGTGCTGCTTTGCCTGCTCCAGAAGGAATTCCATCAGCTTTTCCTGGGTGGTTTTCTGGGACATGCAGCGTATTTTCTGGGTGAGGATCAGATTCTTTTGGGCAATTCCCCGCAGAAGATTCTGCACCAATTTTTTGTGGAAAGTACAGGCATTGGGGCAGCTTTTCAGCACCCGCCTGCAGTCCAACAGCAGTACCCCGGCGTTTTCCAGGGCCATGGCACTCACCGGCAAGGTTTCCACCCCCGCACAGGCGAAGGCCTCCCCAAACAGTCCTCCGGGGGACACCACCGTCAGCACGCTGCGGTTTCCATAGAAGTCGGTTCGCAGAATCTGAACCTTGCCGGAGAGCACCACCCCCACAAATTCCGCCCGATCGCCTTCCAGAAACACCGGGCTTCCCTTGGGCGTTTGGATGATTCTTCCGTCCAGACAGCTTAACATGGACTTCAGTTCCTCCCGGGAAATTCCGGCAAACAGGGGACATTGGGACAAAATATCAAAATATTCTTCCATAGAATACTCCTTTGTTGGAAATCCAACATATATTTTTCTCTTAGTATAGTAAACTGATGTCATCAAGTCAACAGGAGGAATCTACATGATTCGCAAAATCATTCAAATAGACCAGGATAAATGCAATGGCTGCGGCGCCTGTGCGGCGGCCTGCCACGAGGGGGCCATCGCCATGGTGGATGGCAAAGCGCAGCTGATGCGGGACGATTACTGTGACGGCCTTGGGGACTGCCTGCCCGCCTGTCCCACGGGAGCCATCTCCTTCGTGGTGCGGGAGGCCGCTGCCTATGATGAAGCCGCTGTGCTGGCGGCAAAAGCAAAGAAAGCACAAACTCTGCCCTGCGGCTGCCCCGGCACTGCCGCCAAAGCCATCCATCGGCAGCAGGAGCCTGCAGCCGTCTGCGGGGCACCGGCTTCCCAGCTGCGCCAGTGGCCTGTGCAGATCAAGCTGGCCCCCGTAAACGCTCCCTGGTTTGACGGGGCCGATGTGCTGGTGGCCGCCGACTGTACTGCCTACGCCTATGGCAATTTTCATCAGGAGTTCATCAAGGGGCGCATTACCCTGGTGGGCTGCCCCAAGTTGGATAACGTGGATTATTCCGAGAAATTGACGGAAATTCTCAGGAACAACGCCATTCGCAGCATTACCGTGGTGCGGATGGAGGTGCCCTGCTGCGGCGGCATCGAGAATGCCGTGAAAAGAGCATTGCAGCTTAGCGGCAAGTCCATGCCCTGTAGTGTGGTGACCATTTCCACCGATGGACGAATTCTGGACAGAAAATCATAAGGAGAAAACAGAATGAATCACCCAATGTTTTGTTATCAGTGCGAGCAGACTGCCGGATGCAGCGGCTGTGTTGGAAAGGCCGGTGTCTGCGGCAAAAGTGCTGCCGTGGCCAATTTGCAGGATCAGCTCACCGGCGCTTTGATTGGCCTGGCCCGGGCGGCGGATACCAACACTCCCTCCACCTCCACCCATCGGGCGGTGATCGAGGGACTGTTCACCACCCTGACCAACGTGAATTTCAATGAGGAAACCGTCCGTCAGCAGATTGACACTGTGCGTCGGGAGAAGGGGTTGCTGACCCCCAATTGCAGCGCCTGTGCCTGCCCCTGCGGCAGAACCGACGAATACGACATGAGCAATCTCTGGGAAGCCGACGAGGACATCCGTTCTCTCAAATCCCTGATTCTCTTCGGCCTGCGGGGTATGGCGGCCTACGCCTATCACGCCATGGTGCTGGGCTATACCGACGAGGAGGTAAACCGCTTCTTCTATGAAGGCCTCTTTGCCATCGGCGAGGACTGGGGCATGGAGGAGCTGCTGCCCATGGTCATGAAGGTGGGGCAGGTGAATCTCAAGTGCATGGCGCTGCTGGACAGAGCCAACACCGAAACCTACGGCCACCCCGTGCCCACCACCGTCCCTCTGACGGTGGAGAAAGGCCCCTTCATCGTCATCACCGGACACGATCTGCGTGATTTACAGCTTTTGCTGGAGCAGACGGTAGGGAAGGGCATCAACGTCTATACCCACGGCGAGATGCTCCCCGCCCACGCTTACCCGGCCCTAAAAAAGTATGCCCATCTCAAGGGCAATTTCGGCACCGCATGGCAGAATCAGCAGAAGGAATTTGCAAATCTGCCCGCGCCCATTCTCTTCACCACCAACTGCCTGATGCCTCCAAAAGCCAGCTATGCAGACCGGGTGTTCACCACCGAGGTGGTATCCTTCCCGGGCATGACCCACATCGGCGAAAACAAGGACTTCACCCCTGTCATTGAAAAGGCGCTGGAGCTGGGCGGCTTTGATACAGACCGCACCTTCCCCGGCATCAACGGCGGCACAACCGTCACCACCGGCTTCGGCCACAACACTGTTCTCTCTGTAGCGGATACCGTCATTAACGCGGTGAAGGCCGGTGCTTTGAAGCATATTTTCTTAGTCGGCGGCTGCGACGGCGCCCGGGCCGGACGGAATTACTACACCGAGTTTGTGAAAATGACCCCGGCGGACACGGCCGTGCTGACTCTCGCCTGCGGCAAGTACCGCTTCCATGATCTGGATTTGGGCAGCCTCAGCGGCCTGCCCCGGATCATGGACATGGGTCAGTGCAACGATGCTTACAGCGCCATTAAGGTGGCGGTGGCCTTGGCGGAGGCCTTTGGCTGCGGTGTCAATGAGCTGCCTCTGACCCTGGTGCTGTCCTGGTACGAGCAGAAGGCAGTGTGCATCCTGCTGACCCTGCTCCATCTGGGCATCAAGAATATCTACCTCGGCCCCACGCTGCCCGCCTTCCTGTCCCCCAACGTGGCGGCGTACCTGGTTGAGCACTTCGCCATTCACCCCACCACCACCCCGGAACAGGATTTGAAGGCAATTTTGAACAGATAAATAACCAAACGCACCAGGTTTTCGCCTGGAGCGTTTATTTTGGGAAAGCAATGCCAATTTTGATAATGGTTCCTGCACCGGCTTCGAGGAGCTCCCCGCTCTCCGTTGCTTTCGTGGCATATGACCGGATAAGGAGTTCACAGCACACCTCCAAATGAAATACAGTTTGCCGTTAATTCCTACACAAGCGAAACAAGCCGCGAATAATTTCGTTAAGATTTCGTTTAAAGCGAAATAAAACGAAGAAGTATCGTCAGAATTTCGTCTGAAACGAAGTACAGTTCAATAAGTGCTTCTTTTACAGTCCTGTCAAGTAGAAAAATGCCTGCTGTTTTTGGGTAGAGTGTCGATTGACAGCCTCCGAAGAAAATGATAGACTGTGAAAAGTTTGTGTTCAGGAGGAAAGACAAATGGAAAAGATTCTGGTGTACCTCGGCAGCGATCATGTCATTCAGCACCCTTGCTTCGGTGTTCGGGAAAACATACTGAAAATGACTACCGACAGAGAGGTTGCTATCTCCCAAGCCTGTGAACAGGATGCCGCAGGGATTATCAATGCCTATTATCTTGATTTGGATTCCTTGTCTGTAAAAGCGCCTGAACAGCAAGTATTGGATGGCTTTGAAAGTTTTGATGTTGTAATTCCACGGGAGGAATCTGCCAGCTATATCTCCATCTGCACCGAGGCAGCATTGAATTCCTTGGTTTTCGCTAACGCCTCTTTTGTCTGTCAATAGTACACTCCCTGCCAGAAGGACGGTGAGAGAGATGGCAACGAAATCCAAATATGCAAAGAATTGCGTGGAACACAATGGAGCGGAAACAAAGGATATACAGCAGATGCTCAGTGTCCCTGTTGCCAGGGATGAAATGGGCGAGGCTGCGTTCCGCGCAATGATGGAGCGTGGCCTGGACGAGGCTAAGTCAGACAAATCCCGTACTGCGTCTGATGTATTTGCAGACTTGAAACGAGAAATGCAGTAAAATCCGCAAGAACCAACGCCGCCAGCTTTCCAATTTGGATATGTTCTAAAGAATACACTCTAGGCTACAATGCCTGGAATAGAATGAAATAGATACAACATAGTATTAGATAGCTCATTCTAAATGAAACAAAATACCCCTATACTCAATGGTACAGTATCTAATAGAGTAGGGGTTGTATTCAATGGATATAGATTTTATTCTTACCGGGCAGCGAATCCGTGAGGCACGAAAATTCAGAGGATGGACGGCGGATGTCCTTGCAGAGAAGGTCGGACTTGCAACGGAATCCCTGCGCCATATCGAAAATGCTTCCAGCAAACCCAGCCTCCAAACGCTGTTCAAGCTTGCCACCACGCTTGATGTATCCCTGGACTATATTACAGGGCGAACCCCTGACCTTTCTTCTGTGCTTTCCGGCGATTGCAGCAAGGATTTCGGTTTGAGCGAAACGCAGCAGCGCATGGTTCAGGACATGCTCAAAAGCATCATTCCGGTTATTATGGGGTATCTTTGATTACTCCATATCCATTCTATTCCTTAAAGCCGTTACGAAAAAAGTAGCGGCTTTTCTTTTTTGCCTGAATTTTAACATCATTTTCGGATTCTCTGTGTTATGATAGTATTAGATAGATACTATAAAGTATCATACTAATACATGGAGGATTTGAAGATGACAACAGACAGAGTTTTGGCGGAAATCCTGGAGAATGGATTGGGGCCAGCCTATCAGGAAGAAATCAGGAAGCGTTACCAATTTGATACTGCGGAAGGCTTGTTTGAACCGGAGGAGCGGGAATATGATGCGAAATATGGGTTCCTCGCTGGGCTGCATTGCGGCTTCAAGCAGTTTTTTACATTGAACCATGATCCAGACGGCGGCTTCTCGAAGTATGTTTCTGACGAAATCTACAAGATGCCCCAAATGATGCGGCACAGAGAGTATTACGCAAAGATCGAACGCCGAAATCAGCTAGCAAAAGCGTTGGAAGCAGAAGTCGGCTGCAAAAATCAATACCATCTTGTATCGGTGGCGTGTGCATGGGAACAGCGCTCCTATAGCGCCTTAATCGATGGCTTTTTTCTGGGGTATCATGCAGCTGTTGCCATTCTCGGAGAAGTAGATCCGAGCAGCTTTCCCGGACTTCAAATGGAGGGGAACATCCTCTGTATGGAGCATCAGCTTGGTTTCAACCGTAAACGGGAAGATTAAGTATTGGAAGAAATTAACTAATCGCCACATACCCCGCCCGATAGAAGGGGTTCTATAAAATAGCAAATCAGCGAAGATACAGCACCAGCTGCATCTTCGCTGACTATTTCCGGGGTTGAAGAAGGAACCAGTATTTTATTTACGATTCACGACACACAACAATATTTCTGCATTCCTTCTGTAGATCGGAAAAGATATCCCACATTGGTTTACAGTATTCCTGTAATTCATCTGGCATCGACTGAAAACCTCTTATCTGAATTGTTCTGTTCTCATTCTCATCAAAGTATCCATCGATACAATCCCAAACTGCATCCCAGTTTTTTCCGCAGCAAGCCGGAAATCCAAAGCTTTTTCGAATGCGTTCATGGAGATCATCCAGATATTTGCATCCGGAAAAATCAACAACAATGGGATTATCTGTTATTAATGTGTATGCATAATAGTCCATTTCCACACCTCTTTACACGATTTCTGAAAAAGTTTGATAATGATTGTATGTCACAAAAATTAGCCCGTCGTTTGAATACAGAATTCGTGATATTCCACGATATCCACTGGTATAGTCGATATCTGCCTCGTACCACACACGATTAGGTGCCGACGGAAGATGCCCATTTCGATTTTCATAGATACCCTTTGCAAGCATTTTTCCTGGGGCAACCGAATTAAGGTTGCTAAGTGCGCTCTTCCAGCCAAGCTCCTTTGCTTCTGAAATCGAGATATAGTAGGGTGGCAGCTTGCCGAATTCTTTTAGCCACAAATCCGCCCCCAAAGAACCATTTTTCGCAGCGTTGCCAGCAATGATTGATTTTAGACGATCAATGATACAACGGCAATACTCATGTATCGGAGGCTTAGGTACTACACGTTCATCAATCAGATAGATTTTTCCATGGTTCTTTCCGCATGTAACGCACCTTTTCAAATCTTCGATAGACTTCCAATACTTATAATGTTTGAAGCCGTCCTTCTGCTATTATAAGCGATGGGGCGTGAAGAATCCAACCGGACAGGGACACAAGCCAGTGATTCCGCTCCGCTTCAGCAAAAGCGGGAATCCAGAAATCGAGCGGCAATATGCCACGCACTTTGTGGACAGCAAAAGAGCTGCGGCTATAAAGGCACAACAAACTAATACAGAAGAAACGGATTGATCTAGGGATAGCTTACGCAGCTACCCTTAAGCATATTATATCAACTTGTTAAATCTTCAATACTTCGTGTGAAATGAGATATATAAATCATGAATTCTATCCCATTCATCTGGCTTTTCTCCATTTACATCCATAATAAAACAATACCCTATAGCGAGAACCTTGTCAATTATGGTTGCAAAAATGCAATGACTTAAAATGTTCTAATAAACCAAAGGCAAAAAAATACGCAGAGCCTTATCTCTCAGGGAGGGATAGGGCTCTGCGTTTTCTTTTTTATAAACATATTTACAATTCTCCCGTCAACGCCTCTTTCTCTTATATCCAACAGGAAAGGGGTGAGTCCCATGCAGTAATCAGCCGATTTGCAGCAAGCGCAAATCTCAATCAGGGAGGGATGCCAATGAAGTAAATCTGGGAAATCCATTCGACACAAGAGGGAGGTGATCCTATCGATTCTCACTGCTGCGCATAACTCGCAGTCACAACACAACCATGTATTTTAGGAGGAATGAAATGAAAACAAGTTCTTGGACGAGACTTCTGGCATTTGTATTGGTGCTTGCCATGATGTTTCAGATGCTCCCGGCTCAGGCCCTGGCCCTGGATGGCGTGAACAGTGCGGCCAATCAGGAAGACGAGCCTGACGGGGAGGAGCCCTATTCTCTCACCGTTCTGGGTGAGGTAGAGTCATTACGAGAAGAAAAAATAAAACATTTCCGTCTGTCAGACGGCAGCTTTGTGGCGGTTTCCTACGGTATGCCCGTCCACTATCAGGACGGTGACGGTCAGTGGCAGGACATCGACAACAGCCTGCTGCTGGAAGCGGATACCCTGGAAACCGCCAATGAGTGCGCTCCGGCGACCTTTTCCAGAGACCTGGCTGAGGGCGATATTTTCACAGCCAGTCAGGGAGATTATTCCGTGTCCATGTCCCTTTTGGACACCGTTGAACCGGTGGCTCTGACCGCTGAAAAGGCGAATGCAAAAGCCGACATGACTGGAGTTACTGCTCCTGTTGAAGATCGCATCTATGACCGGACGGTGGAGGCCGCTGTCACGGACGAGGTTCCCACCATGCTCCAGCTTCAGGAGAAATATGTCTGGGATGTCAATGATGTTATCCCCGAAAAGCTCCAGTCCTCTCTGGTGTACCGGGAGGTATTCCCCGGCATCGACCTGCTGTATACCGCTTTCGGCTACAACATCAAGGAGCAGATCGTGGTCAACGAGCCCCAGGATTCTTACCGTTTTGACTTCCTGCTGGAAACGGATGGCCTGAGTGCTGTTTTGAATGATGACGGTTCCGTATCCTTCCTGGATGGAGACGGGGAAGCCCACTATGAGATTCCCGCGCCCTATATGGTGGATGCGGCCGGCGTCTACTCCGACCGGGTTTCCTACACCCTGGGGGAAGATGCCCGGGGATACGTCCTCACCGTAGAAGCGGACGAGGAATGGATCAACGACGAAGAGCGGGAATTCCCGGTGAACATCGACCCCACCCTCGCGGTGGTTTCCGGTCAGGCCCTGCAGGACATCTACTCCGTCTACACCATGGAGGCAGCGCCCAATGACACGACGCTTGGCCGCCAGTGGCTGTATGTGGGGGCACAGCCCTACAGCACCTCCAACGATGGCCGCTACCGCATCTATATGCACTTCCAGAATATGCCCAGCATCCCCTCCGGCTCCGAAGTGGTTCATGCGGACCTGAGCCTGTACAAGACCGCCTATACCCAGCGCTACTGTCCCCAGTTTCCCATTGGCGCTTATGAGGTCACTACGTCCCTGCCCAGCAGCTATACCAGCTACTACGACTGGTTCTCCAAGATGACCTGGCGGCGGGATCAGCCCACCTACGATACCACCAACGCCATCGATTTCGCCTTTGGCAAAACCGGTAAGGAGTACCTGCACTGGAACCTGACTGAGCTGGTAAAGAAATGGTACATCGAGGGCACCGACAATACCACCATCGCCCTGGCCATGATGAACGAGGACGAGATCGACACCTACTACTATTTCGCCTCTGCCACCTTCTACGCCTATGCCGGTTCCATCCCGCCCATTCTGACGGTTTCCTACCGCAACAACACCGGCATCGAGCCCTACTACACCTACAGAACCATGGGCGCCGGAGAAGCGGGCACCGCCTATGTGGCAGACGCCACCGGCCAGCTGAAGATTGCCAAGGAGCTGGTCTCCTACGCATCCAATACCAATCCCTTCTCTCTGAATCTGGTGTACAATTCCGACTACTTCTCCAGCTCTTCTGTGGATTACAACCCGCTGACCCAGCTGGGGCTGAGCATGTCGGTGGGTTCCGGGTGGACGCTGGACTGCGTCCAGAAGGTCACGGCGGAGACCATCTCCGGGGTATCCTATCTGAAATACGCGGATGGAGACGGAACCATCCACTATTTCTGCAAGGACAGCTCCCGGGACGCCTCTTACTACTATGACGAGGACGGTCTGGGGCTGAAAATCAAGAGCACCGGCACCAATGCCTATACCATGTCCGACGACAAGGGGAACGAGTGGATTTTCACCGGAAACTTCCTCACCTCCACGAAGGATTCGGATGGGAACGTGTTCAACATCAACTACAGTAATGGAAAGATCACGTCCATTACCCAGCTCAATAACGGTCAGTACACGCTGACCATGGCCAGCTTCACCTACAGCGGCAATACCCTAACCAGTGTAACAGACCATGCCGGGAATGTGTACACTCTGGTCTATTCCGGCACCAAGCTGGCAGGGGTTCAGCGTGGCACTACCAAGCTGGCGGAGTATTTGTACGATGGCGGAGACTCCCGGGTCACGAGAATGGCCGACAGCGAGAGCGGGTACGGAATCAATTTCACCTACAGCACCGGAAAACTGTCCGGCTATAAGGAGGTGGCGTGGGAAACCAGCGCTCAGTCCACTGCGTTCCATTACGGCCAGGCGTTCTCCATTACCTATCCTGCCCACAGCGAAACGGTGTACCGGGACAGCGGTGAGGATCGAATTCCCGGCAACGATGACGATCTTACCACCCACTATCTGTTTGACTATGCCGGCCGCACGGTGAACGCCTATACCACCGACAACGGCGGCAATATCCTGGGCGCATCCAACGCTGTGTATACGAACAACAGTGGCACCGACCGGAAGAACAACCGTACGGAGCGCACGGCCACCATTGGCATTGCGGGGCAGCAGCTGATGAAAAATCCCGGTGTGGAAAACTCGGATAATGCCTGGATTACTACTGCTGGGATCAGTGTCTCCACGGAAAAGCCCCGCACCGGAATCAAAGGACTCAAAGCTTCTACGATAACTGGTCTAAATGCCTATAATTTTTCTGAGTCCTTGGAAGGTGGCAAAACCTATACCTTCTCCTGCTTCGTGGACACCTCTGCTGTCACCAGTTTTCAGGGAGACGGCATTTCCCTCAGTGCGATTGACGAAGATGGCTATTTCTGGGGAGGTGGGCAAATTTGCTATGCTATGTCTCCTACCATTGACGACGGTTGGGTGCGAATCAGCATGACATTTACTACCCGGTCTAATGGTGTTCATAGACTTGGCCTGAGTTGTAATAATTTTATCGGCACCTTCTATGCCGACGACTTCCAGCTGGAGGAGGGGGAAGCTCCTTCCACCTTCAATCTGGTGGAAAACGGCAGCATGGAAATGATAAGTCACGGCTGGACCATGGGCACCAATGCCGGCTTTGCTTCCGGCGGCGTGGCCAATTCCAGCGGCAGCCTGCAAATCCTGGGCGACCCGGAGGAGAGCGGCACAAATGCCTACCAGGACATCCCCCTGAATCTGCCCGCCTCCCAGACCTATGTCCTCTCCGGCTGGGCCAAGGCCAACGCCGTGCCAGACAGTCCGGAGGAGCTGAACAGTCCGGATGAAGGAAACGCCAACACATGCTTCTTCGACAACATCTCCCTGCTGCGGGAGGTTGCCCAGACCATGCGCTATGATGCCGACGGCAACCTGGAATCCGTGACCACCTCCGGCCTGGCCGAGGATACCAACACCTATGCCAACGGCAACCTGATTCAGACCATCACCGGCGGCAACGGCACCTTTACCTACAGCTATGACACCGCCAACACCCACCGGCTGAATTCTGTCACCAATGGGCAGATCACCCAGTCCATGGGCTACGATGCCAGCGGCAATGTGATTTCTTCCACCCTGTCCGGAACCGGCGGAAAGAGCATCCAGACCTCTGCGGTGTACCAGGGAAGCCAAAACCGCATTACCTCCTCCAAGGATGCGGCGGGGAATGAAACAAAGTACTACTATGCCAATGGAAATGTCCAGATGCGGGCCCTTCCCACGACGATCATCGATCCCAAGGGAACCTACCACACTGCGTCTTACGATGATTCCGGCAGAATTTTGCAAACAGCGGTTGCAAATGCCGCAAGCTTGCAGTATAATTATGAAAAGGGAAACCTGTCCTCCATCCAGCGAACCAATAACGGGAAAACCCAGACCTATAGCTTCAGCTATGACAGCTATGGCAATATGATCTCCGCTATGGTGGGCAACAGGATTCTTGCCAACAATGTCTATGCCAACGGCAATGGGCTGCTGACCAAGCAGGTCTATGGCAATGGGGTGGAAGTCAACTTCACCTACGATGCCTTAGGCAGGAAAAAGACCGCAACCTATCCGGACGGCAGAGTTCTCAGCTATGTGTACAATGGAGAGGGGCGGCTCCACAGCCTGACGGAAACCAACGGCAGCAGCGTCACCACCTACCTGTACACCTACGATTCCATTGGCCGCCTGATTTACAGTGAGCAGAAGGAAGGATACACCAGCGTCCTTCGCACCAGGCAGAACTACAACACCAATAACCAGCTCACGAGCCAAAACTGGCAGCTGAATGGCGCAGCCTATTCTGAGGGGTACACCTACAATTCTACCGATGGCAGTCTGAACACCATGACCACCGGTGTGGGCAATACCCTGACCATGGGCTACGATGGCCTGCGGCGCTTGACCTCCGTCACCGGCGGGCCTGTTTCCAGGCAGTACACCTATCGGGATATTGACAGCACCAAGACCACCGTGCAGGTAGCGTCTGTAACCAGCGGTGGGCAGCAGTATGGCTATACCTATGATTCCATGGGTAACATTGCCACCTACTCGGCTCCCGGGAAAGCCACGGTTACCTACACCTACGACAACCAGGGCCAGCTTCTCAAAGCCGTTGGGGATACCACCTACACCTATACCTACGATGGGGCTGGCAACATCCTGACTGCGAATGGTCACACCTACACCTA
>JAETOP010000226.1 GCA_021771675.1 Oscillospiraceae bacterium
GCCCCCTATTTTGAGGACATGGCGGCCCTTGGTGAACGGTGGACCCGAAACCCGGACGGCACCACCAAAAAGGTCCCGGCGGACATGACCTTTGCGGACTGGCGGCAGCAGTTTGTGCAGGGCCCGTTGCCATCCGGCTCCGCTGGTGGTACAATAGCTCCAAACCAGCAGCACTTTTCCGGGGCTGTCAAGGGTATGCCAAGCATGACCCAAGCCTATCAAGACGGACTGGAAAAGCGCTTTGCTACGGGCACGCCTGTTGCACAAGACGCCTTTTCCAAGTATGTGACCTCCAGCTCTGTGGCGGACGGCGCATATACAAAGGGCGCACACTTCAACGCCGCCACTCAAAAGGTCAACATGAACTTTGCGGATGATGCCGTCAACCCAAGGGGCCTGGGCACCACGTTTTTCCATGAGCATGGCCACTATATTGATTTTCTTTCCTGTCCTGGGACGGGCTACACCTCTATGGTCACCCCGGACTTTGGGAGTGCCCTGCGGAGTGACTACGCCGCCTATATCAAGGCGGCCATGAAACAGCACGGCATCAAAAAGACGGAGGCCTATTTGGTGGTATCTCAGGAAATCCAGGGGCCACTTTATAACGCCATTTCTGACCTGTTCGGCGGGATGTCCGCCAATAAGTGCGTGGGCAGTTACGGCCACTGGAATAAGCGCTATTGGAAACTGCCGGGGGCTGTGGAAAAAGAGGCCTTTGCCCATATGTATGAGGCCCAATTTAGCGCCGACAAATACGCTTTGATGCAAAAATACTTTCCCACGGCGCTGGCTGAATTTGAAAAACTTTTGAATGGAGTGGTATGATGACCTATCCCGAATTTGAAAAGGACCGGCGGCTCCAGGAGGCCGCTGCTGAGTACACGGCCAAGTTTGGGGGGTGTTTTGGCGGAGAGGAGCCCGGCGTCCGTCTTATGTACGCCCCGGACGATGAGGACACGGCATATACACCCCCGGATGGGGCCACCGCTGACCGGGTGCTCCAGGACCTCCAGAGCGGCAAGCCTCTCCCGGAGCTCTGGCCGGAGGTGGAGTATGACCCGGACCTGCTTTATTGACGCCGGGATGGAGGTGAGTGTCTAATGGAGCCGTGCTGTACTTCGTGCCCACGTTGGAATGACTGGCTGGGCCGCTGTGATGCACCATTTTGGTGCCCGGACAAGGAAACGGTCAATGAGCGCCAGGAGGGTGTGGAAATCGAATAATCCACCTGTTGATTAGAGCATCGTGCTGAAAATGCACGGTGCTTTTTTCATACACATTACCGCCTGGCCCGGCGGACTACAAGAGGGGCCCTGCAATACCGGGACTGGCCGGACAAAAAGGACAGCAGACAA
>JAETOP010000113.1 GCA_021771675.1 Oscillospiraceae bacterium
CAAATCGTGAACACTCTTTTTGAGCAAGGCAGTACCTGATTTTTGTTACCCCCCGCCGCCGAAAAATGACAAAATTTCTTCGGCGTTTTCTTACAATTTCATATCGGCGTTGACAAGCATTTCCTTAAAGCCAGGGCGGTTGAAATTTGTCCCACTGTAGCCGTCATCCACATAGTAGCGAAACTGTGTAATACCATGGTCGCGGGCGTACCGCTCCAAAATCTGCTTTTGGTGCTGGATGCTGTTGCTGTCCCCTTCATTGTCATCGTCGCGGGACAGACGGCAGTAGAAAGCGTCCCATTTGTCAAGGGCGGGCTGTAACGAATTTCTGGCGGCGGGCATTATTCCCGCCCCCTTTTCTGGCTCCGGCGGCACGCTGTCTCCAGCTCTTGCCTGATTAGCGAAAACTTATTCAGCGTTCTTATCCGGCAGGTACCAGGGTGCGGGTACGGAGATCTCTGTCACCCGGTATGTCCCGGGAGCGACATACTTGGTCACCTTGCCGTCAGCCCCGGTAGTCCAATCATCCTGATAGTCACCGTTGATGGCTTCCACCCGCAGCACAGTGCCGGGGATCGGCTTTTGTGTATCAGCGTCAATCTTCGAGAGGGTCAGTTCAGGTTTCTTCAAATTCTCGAAAATAATTTCCTTCTCGTCGCCGCCGTTCAGGCTGATGGTCTGGGTGGGGGTCTCGCTGATGACATAGGGCTCTGGGACGGATTTCTCCGTCACGCGATAGCTGCCAGGAGCAACCCGCAGCTCCACAGAGCCGTTAGCCTCGGTGGTCACTTCATGGCGATAATCCCCATCAATCGCCTCCAGGAGAAAGACGGTGCCGGGGATAGGTCTGCTGGTGCCCTTCTCAATTTTACTGATCTTGAGCAACGGCTGCTTCTGGTTGTCAAAAATCAGCTCCTTGTTGTCACCAGCCTCCAGCCAAATGGTCTGAGTGGGCTGCTCACTAACAACGTAAGGGTCGGGAACGGATTTTTCGGTCACTTCATAGCTGTCCACAGGAATATTGGTAAGAACAGCTCTGCCATCCGGTCCAGTGGTCACATCGTTGTGGTAGCCGTAGTGTATTCCCTTGATCTCGAAGTGGGTATTGGGGATCACATCACCAGTCTTGGCGTCCCGCTTCAAAATAGTCAGGCTCGGGAGCTTCTTATCGGAAGCTGTGACAGTGACAGTACCGCCGCCGTTAATAACGGCCTGATCCACATGGGCGATGACCGGGTCCGTCAAACAGGCGTAGGGCGGCGGGGCGCTCACCTCCACAAAAGCGTACATCCCCTCGGTCACATCGGTAACGGTGATGGAACCGTCCGCTTTGGTGGCCTCGGTGCCGATGATCTGACCATCCTTAATGATGTTAAAGACTGCGCCGGGGAGAGGATTGTCACTGTCGTCCAGCTTAATGAGCTTGACCCTAATCTTGGCGTCATTCTCAAAGACCAAGGCGACATCGGTCTTGCCGTCCCACACAAAAGCCTGCTTTGTCTTACTGACATCAGGGCTCTTGGTGTACCCCTCCGGCGGGGTGACTTCCTCCGCAGTAAAACTGCCGATGGGCAGATCCTTCCAGGGCACATCGGTCAAATAGCCGCCGACTCCTGTAACGTAGGTGCCAGTGAAGTCATTGTCTACGCCGGTGATCTTAATGACCGCACCAGCAAGTCCCTTGGTGGGATCGTCCGCATCTACTTTGCGAATACTGCCTTCGCCTGTAATGACCGGCGTATCAGTAAATGTGACCGTAACGGTTTTATCACTGCCGCTGGGCAAGACCACATACTGCGGCCCAGCATTGTCAATCTCATAGTCGGGCGGCGGTTCCAATTCAGTCACGGCATAGGTACCCGCCTCCAGATTAGACAAGGTATAGGTCCCATCTTGGCCTGTTACAATCTCTTTGGAGTAGACGCCATTTTCAGAAGCGACGAGGAATCGGGCGCCGGGCAAACCCTTGTTGGGGTTTGTGGCGTCCACCTTCTTGACAGTGAGGCTGTACTTTTCACGGACGACACTCAATTCCCCCACCATAACAGCCTGCACATCATTGGAAGGATGGTAGCTGGAACCGGGGCCGGTGTAAGCGTACTCATAGACATCGCACTCACCCCATACGCCCTCAGCGCCTAAATCCAGGATATATTTGACCCGGTCGCGGAAGGATATGCCGTCGATCAGGTCATCAATACTGGAGTAATTCGTGTGTTCCAGGTTGTTGTAGACGCACATCAGCTCCTCGGCGCAGGCAGTCACGGGATCTGACAGCAGGCCGGCCTTATACCTCCAGACAATAGCCTGCGTCCAGGCATTCATTGTCCAGGTGTAGTGGCTGTTCCATACATCGTTTGCACCCAAGGCGATAGCCCGGTCGGTAAAAACGCCAGTGGAGTGCGCGTAAAAATAGGCCATCATCGTCTTGACTGTGGGATCGGAGATAGGCTTGGGGTTACCCCATGTATGGCCCTTCAACGACCAGCCCATACCCTTGCCCTTCTCCGCACAGAAGCCCATGGTACTCTTTCCATTAAGGCCAAAGTGCATCTGGTGCATGTAGCACACGCCCAAGGCCGGGGAATCATACTTGATACCATTATAGGCGCAGTCATCCATCTTGATCGTGTCCGGGGTGGCGGCCATAGCCGTCGTGGGCAGAAGCCCAAGCAGACAGACCAGCACCAGCAGGGCCGCAATCAGGCGGTTATGCGGTTTATGGATATTTTTCATGTTTTATCATTCTCCTCGGCATAGAAAAAGACCTCTCAGCTCTCGCTGAAAGGTCTTTGTTTGCCGGTTTTCAGTTATTCGTACGGGTTGTGGGTACCCGGCATCCCGATGAACATAAAGCAGAATGTCGCTCCCCTGTCGTTTTCGGTAACACCGACACCCAGGCTGCCGCCGCCGGCATCAATCATGGTCGAAAAGTGGCCGGGCGAACTGATCCAGTTAGCGACAGCGCGTTGGGCGGTTTCCTCTGGACCCACGCCGGTGAATGCTGTCAGATTACAGCCAAAACCGTGCGGGTAGCCAAATGCAATAGCAGCCTCACACTCTTCCTTAGTGTCGTGCCAGGAATACTGCTTATCAGACATGGTCTGAGCCGCATTCATTAGGGCATCATCGACAGGCAGTTCCGGTACACCGTTGGCTACGCGGGTCTGGTTAATCAGACGGATCATCTCCAGCCGAATCTCCATATTGGCATTCAAATTGGCGCTGCTCCCAGGGTTCCCGCTGGCAGGGTCTGCGGGTTCCACCGTGATGGTCACGTTTCCCGTCTGGCCATCCGGGGCGGTCACCGTGATGATTGTTGTACCGGGGGTTTTGGTGTTGACCGTCCAATAGTTAAGGACTTTCGCCACACTGGCTACAGCGGGATTGCTGGAGATCACAGTATAATCCGAACGGCTGGGAGAGATAATCAGGGAACTGGTTACCCCCTCCTTCAGTGTGCTTCCCTTGATGCTGCCTACCCGGATAGAAGCACTGTCCTGTGCGGGAGCCTCGCCGGTATAGGGGGTGTCGCTGTCAATCTGGACGGCCTGACCGTCCCAGTAGACATTGAAGCCAACCATTTGTCCGATGTCCCGGAGTTTGACGTAGTTGTTGCCGCCAATATTGTACGCATTCATCTGAACCGGAACACCGTCTACATAGGCACGCTGGGGCGCGTATTCCGCCATGACCCCAGCGGCGTAGGCCACACCGCCACCGAACAGCATCATCCCAGTGAGCAGTCCTACTACGAAGCTCATTGTTTGCTTTTTCATGTTTGATTCCTCCTGTTCTTTGTATTCACCATAATTATACAAATAAGCAGGGGAATTTACAACGCAGCTACCTCACTTCCCGGGCCTGAACACACCAGCGCATGTTCCGGACGTTCTGGACGCAGGTGACCAGGGTAATTATGTTGTCGTTCGTGCGTTCCAGCCGGGAGAAATCGGTTTCCTCGATTTGTCCGACAAAAAAGACCTCGTATGTCCTGGTACCCAGCTGAGTGGTGTACGTGATCTGATCCCCGGTCTTCAAGGTATGGATCTTACCAAAATGATTGGTAACGCCTCTGTTGTGGCCGGCGATTCCCACGTTGCCATCCCAGCAGGAAGTGGATTTGAAATGCCCCGCTCCTTTAGCCAGGTTCTCCAGGCTCTCCGTCTCATAGACCTTGACGTTTACCCCGATGCTGGGGATCTTCAGCCGCCCGATGCTGCCGTCCGAATAGTAGAGACCATCCGGCAGGGTAAAGGGCGTGGAGGAAGTGGTGACATCACTCGCCGGCAGGGTAAAGGGCGTGGAGGAAGTGGTGACATCACTCGCCGGCGGGGTCACGGACTCAGCGGGCGGGTAATAGGCAGTACCCCCTCCAATGGGAGTCGTGACGGAACTGCTCGCCTGAGTCTGTGCCTGCGGAATCAGCATGACCCCGCTCCCAGTCTGGTAGGACTCAGGACTGCCAAAGGGCGGCGGAACCACAGCCGAGTTTTTGCTGCGGTCGATATTGCTCTGCTCTGTCACGCCGCCGCCCACTACCGTGACCTGATCCACCGAGGTAGGGGACGCGAACAGGGGGTCCTCCGGACCGTCGATGTTATACTCAGCCGCCATGGCCGTCGTGGCCATCGTCATGGTGAGCATCAGCGCCACCCCGGCCATCATCAGCAATCTCTTCATAGCTCATGCGCTCCTTTCGTTTCATCACAAAATAGGTTCCGCCCACACCAGCAGCCAGGGCGGCCAGACCGAGGGCTGTCATAACCGGCCATCCGGCTCCAGCCTGCGGCTGTTCCTCCTCTGTCACAGGTTCCGGGTCAGCAGGGGCGATAGGGGTGCCGGTGTAAATGACGGTATAGCGGATGACCGTCACACCGGTGCGGTACACCTCTCCGGTGTAATTGGCGGTGGTGGTGTAGCCGGTGACATAGCTGACCGATTTGCTGCCACCATAGGTGCAGATAGCGGTAAAACGGTCGCCGATCTCATAGTCATCGGCGTTATAGGTGTTGTCAGTCTGCCACTGGACATCCTGGAGTTTCAGCGTCCGGCCACCCTCCGTGATGGTTTTTGGCAGATGATTGGTGTCAGCGCTAGCCAGATTGGGATAACTGCGAGTTGCCGTGACAGGCTTAGTGGAGCTGCCATAACCAGAGGGCTCAGTCTTGATACTGTCCAGCACCAGATGGAGCGTACCAGCAAACCCGTCCTCTGTGGTGGTCTCCTTCTCCTGGGGCAGCAGCTCCAGGATAGTCTCCATGTCCTTCTTGGAGCTGTCCACACTTTCTGTCTGGGTAATGGTCTGGGTCTGAGAGCCGATAACTACCTCCCGCAGAATGTCGGTGCATTCATATCTGGCCCCATCCCGCTCAAACGCCGCCATGGGAAGCGTAGAGGGGTCTGTATTGGGCGAGAGGTCATAGACCTTGCGAATCTCCCTGGAATCCTGGTCGATGATGATGTCCACCGGCAGCAAGGCCTCCGGATCCGCCAGATTCACGGATGCCGCCCCAGCGGGCAGCGCCAGCGCCGTCAGCAGCAGAAGCGATACCAACAGGGATATGAACCTTTTTTTCACTGGGCTTTTCCTCCTTTTCTGGATATATGGTTCATTTGCGGTTGCTCAGGGTGTGTACTGCCCGCCTTGAATCAGCGGCTGCAGGTATGCCACCGCGAATCCGAGCGTGTTGAGGACGATCCACGTCACCACAATACGCTTGAGCCAGCTGGTGGCCTCAGCAACCGCCCGTTCATTGCGGGAGATCATGCGTACCAGCAGCGCCACTGCGGCGGCCGTCACGCCCACGATGGTGGAGATGCCCACCAGCTGGCCGTAAACATCCGCAATGATTGTGGAAAACCGGGTCCACATCGTGTCGGCTGCAGCGGCAGGCTGTGCGGTCAGCAGCAGCATGTAGCCGACAGACGCCGCTGCTTGAGCCCAGCGCTGCAGCCTTGCCGATCCAGGGCTGATGGTATGCTTTTTGCGCTCCCTTTTTGCCATACAGGTTCCTCCTTCCTGATAATCTGGGCAGCAAAAAGCGCCGCCCCCGCAGGGAAGCCAGAGGCTTTCTGCGGGACCGGCGCACTGCCCGTGCCCACTTTTGGACGCTACTATCATAGCACATTTACACTCCCCATGTCATCAGCAGCAGCACTGCCAATTTTCCTGCCATTTTATCTGCCATCAGTTTCCCTCCAGCAGGGTCAGGATTTCCAGCCATGCGTCCAGGCACCCGGCTGGGGCCGTCCAGAGCCGGATGGAGAGGATATTGACCGCCTGCTGCCGGAGCCTGTAATAGTGCCTGTCTGAGATGTCCAGCCGGTAGAGGATCTCCTGATGGGTGAGCTTGTCCGGGGTAACAAAAGTCTGGAAAATGATATTATACATCATTTCGCCGTTCCCAGGCTTCTGTTGGAGCACCGTCAGTGCATCGTTGATCCGGTCCAGCAGCAGCCGGGACTGTTTGATACTCAGCATCCGGTGCTCCAGCCGGGCATTCCCCATGGCCAGTTGAGTGTCCACCATACTGAGCAGGGCGTCCAGGTCCTTCAGCGGGCGGTCCAGCTCCTCTGCCACCTGTTCCGGGAAGCATTCCAGCGCCCAGACGATATCCCGGTAGTGCTTGAGCATCATCTGGGTATTGTGGTACATATTGCGGCGCAGAGCCTGCTCCGCCTGACGGGCTCTTTCATTTACGATGCTGGGATCCTCCACGATCCCCCGGCGCTCCAGCAGCAAGATCAGCTGCTCCGTCTGGGGAGAAAATTCGTTTTTCGGCAGTTCACCACAGTGGGTCGCCTTCAAATCTGCCATAGTCAATACCTCCATAATCGAATGGCGGGCCGGTTTTTGGACCGGCCCTGGGCAAAATTTCAACTTCGACCGGGGGATTTCCCTCTACACCCTGGCAGTCCTCTATGAAACTCTTACAATGCCTACACGGAGAAAAATACGCGCGCGTAATAGGGCAGTCTGAAACCGCAACACGGCACTGCTCCGCCGAAGAGGCATACTGCGCTTGGAGAAGCTGCGGTGTGACTTTGCAGCTGTACCAGGTAATCCAGCAGTTCACCCGCTCATGGTCACTGCTGCCTTTGTTGTGCGTATTTCCGCCCCAAATGCGTATTTCTTCTAAAATGCGTTTAACTTGTTTAGGCTCTGGCACAGTAAAAGAGGTTCCTGCAGGGTAGCCGGTGTTGAAGATCAGGCAGCCGAAAGAGCCTGGCAGCTTTTGCAGCGGGAAGGCATCCGCGTGTTTTTTGAAGAAGCGCCAGACCTTCGTCTTCTCCCATCCCCAACGGTGGCCAAGGGTCTCCAGGGTCAAAACGGCGCCATACTTTCCGAACTGGACAGTTGGCGCCATATGAGAAAACGCATTGCCGGGCTCCTGGTACACTGTGTGGCACCAGAGATCCAACCATGCGTCCGCCTCATCAAAGCGATAGTGCGCCTCCGCGAGGCGCTGGGTAATGTTACGGGGCAGACATAAAAAGCCATACCCCGGGGTGGCGTAGACAGCTTCGGCGCCTATGCAGGGCTCGCCGGAGCATTGGACCACCCAATCCTTGATTTGATAGGTAAGTTTCTTCGTCTTTGGATCCAGTTCGTAATCTATGTAGCCCAGTCGGGCCAGTTCGTCCATCAGCTCCAGGGCCTTGTTCCGCTTCTTGATGCCCAGGATGCTCTTGAGGCCCACGATGCCGCCCACCCAGGAGCCAAGGGTAACTTGATTGACATATTTATAGTAGCGGGCCTGCCCATTGCGGAAGGCCGCACGAGAGGCCAGCCGCGCCCAGGCACCCATGACACCCTTGCCTGCCGGCATTTTACTGCGGGGGAGTTTGACCCACTGGTACTTCAGCAGGCATTTCATTGGCGCGGCCTCCTTTTTGTTTTGGATTGAAAAAAGCCCCGCTCCGTGCTAAACTGAATGCGCACGAAAGCGAGGCGAGAAAATTGATATATGCGTGTGATAGCTGCCACTTCCTGTTTTCCAGGGTATCACCTGTCGAACAATGCTCGGACTGCGGAAAAGAGAGTATCCGCGAGGCGACACAGGGGGAGATCCAGGAGTTCGAGCAGCGCACGGAGACGAATCTTTGGGACGAGTGAGGATGCTATGGAAGTCGTCAGACGCGGTTATGTACCGAAAGATACCGTTGAGTTTGGGTCCAAGGCCACCGAAAAATTGAGTGCCGCCGCTCAGGAGCTGGTCTTCCTGATGGAACGCGGCTATGACACAAAATCCGCCTCCACCTTCGTGGGAAATCATCATCTGCTTTCAGAGCGTCAACGGCTGGCTCTGGCCCGAATCGTGTCCACGTCCAGTGCTGTGCAGGCCCGGAAGCAAAAGGAACTGCTCCAAGCGCCGGACTCCCTGGTATTGGACGGTTTCAATACGATCATCACCCTGGAGGTGGCTCTGTCCGGCTCCCTGCTGCTGGAGGGGATGGACGGCACCATCCGGGATCTTGCCGGGCTGCGGGGCAGCTACCGCATCGTGGACAAGACCGTACAGGCGGTGGAACTGCTGATCGGCCGGCTTGAAACGCTCGGCGTGCAAAGGGCTCTGTTCTACTTGGATCAGCAGGTATCCAACTCCGGACGCCTCCGGGCGCTGCTGCTGGAGCAGGCAGAAAACCGTGCGGTGGAGGTCCAGGTGGAGCTGCATCCCAGCGTGGACGGTCTGCTCTCCCGCATGGAGCGAGTGGTCACCGCAGACGCCATCATTCTGGACAAGTGCGGCAGCTGGTACAATCTGAACCGTACACTGATTGAATCCGCCGTCCCGGAGGCCTGGATCCTCCGGCTGGACGGCCTGCAAAAGGAGGGAATTTCATGCCAATCGTAGGAGCCATTCTTGTCCCCCATCCGCCCATCATCATCCCCACTGTGGGCCGTGGGCGGGAAGCGGAGGTCCAGGACACCATCGACGCCTACCGCGCCGCCGCGAAGCAGGCGGCGGCATGGTCGCCGGAGGTGCTAATCGTCACCTCGCCCCACACGGTCATGTACGCCGACTACTTCCACATCTCCCCCGGCAAGGGCGCATCGGGCGACATGTCCGCCTTCGGTGCAGCCCAAACCCGGCTGGAGGTGGTATACGATGCCGAACTGCGGCAGGAGCTTGTCCGCCAGGCGGAGGCGGCCGGCATCCAGGCCGGGACTCTGGGGGAAAAAGACCCCTCCCTGGACCACGGGACCTTCCTCCCTCTGTACTTTCTCCGGGAGGCGGGAATCAACTGCCCCATCCTGCGGATCGGACTGTCCGGCTTCTCCCCGCTGGAGCACTACCGGCTGGGCCAGTGCATCGCCCGGGCTGTGGACGCTCTGGGCCGCCGGGCGGTATTCGTGGCCAGCGGCGACCTGTCCCACAAGCTGAAGGATGACGGCCCCTACGGCTATGCCCCGGAGGGTCCTGTCTTTGACCGCCGGGTGACCCAGGCGATGGATTCAGGAGATTTTCTGCAATTTCTCACCATGGATGCCTCGCTGTGTGACCGGGCGGCGGAGTGCGGCCTGCGCTCTTTCCAGATCATGGCCGGGGCGCTGGACGGTCTGGCAGTGTCCCCCAGGCTGCTCAGCTATGAGGGGACCTTCGGCGTGGGGTACGGCGTGGCCGTCTTCACCGTCACCGGCCCGGACGAGGGCCGCCGGTTTGGGAAGCAGTGTGAGGAGCTGGAACAGGCCCGTCTGGCGGAGCGGAAGGCCGCCGAGGATCCCTGGGTACGGCTGGCCCGCCTGTCCCTTGAGACCTATGTCAAGACAGGGAAACAGCTGGAGCGTTTACCGGACGGCCTGCCCAATGCAATGACCGAACGGGCTGCCGGGGCCTTTGTCTCTCTCCACACCCACGGCCAGCTGCGGGGCTGCATCGGCACCACCGGCCCCACCACCGCCAGCGTGGCCTGGGAGATCGTTCAGAACGCCGTATCGGCCTGTTCCAGGGACCCACGTTTTCCTCCGGTGCGGGCGGACGAGCTGGACAGCCTGGAGTACAGTGTGGACGTGCTGGGCCAGCCGGAGGCAATCGACTCCCCTGACCAGCTGGATGTGAAGCGGTACGGTGTGATCGTGTCCTCCGGCGGCCGCAGGGGGCTGCTGCTGCCCGATCTGGAGGGCGTGGATACCGTGGAACAGCAAATTGACATTGCCCGCCAGAAGGGCGGCATCAGCTCCCGGGAGCACTATACCCTGGAGCGGTTCGAGGTGATGCGGCACACATGAGCGTGACCTGTGAGCTGTGTTTCCATCATTGCCGTCTGGAAGAAGGCCAGACCGGTTTCTGCAAGGCCAGGACCTGCCGGAATGGGGCTATTGTGCCGCTGAACTATGGAAAGCTGACCAGCCTGGCCCTGGACCCCATCGAGAAAAAGCCCCTGCGCCGTTTTCATCCCGGTAGTCTGATCCTCTCTGTGGGCAGCTTCGGCTGCAGCCTGCGCTGCCCCTTCTGCCAGAACTATGAGATTTCTATGGCCGGGGAAACGGAAATTCAGACAGCGGAGTTGTCCCCGGAGCAGCTGGCCAGCAAGGCGGCGGAGCTGCGTGACCGTGGGAATATCGGGGTGGCCTACACCTACAATGAGCCGCTGGTGAGCTACGAGTACATTCGGGACTGTGCCGGGCTGGTTCGTGAACAGGGGATGGTCAACGTGCTGGTCACCAACGGCACCATTGAGGAGGACCCCTGGCGGGCGCTGCTGCCCCTGATCGACGCCGCCAACATCGACCTGAAGGGCTTTACCCCGGAGTGGTATCGGAGGCTGGGCGGAGACCTAGAGACCGTCAAGCGATCCATCACTCTGGCAGCGGAGCAGTGCCATGTGGAGGTGACCACGCTGCTGATTCCCGGAGAAAACGATGGCGCGGAGGAAATCCGGGAGCTGGCACAGTGGCTGGCCGCAATCAGCCCTGAAATCCCTCTGCATCTGTCCCGGTTCTTTCCCCGGTACCGGATGACGGATCATCCACCGACCTCCGTGGAGCAGGTCTACCGGCTTGCTGAGGCGGCGCGGGAATATCTGTCCCATGTCTACACCGGCAACTGCTGAGGCGCTTGCAAAGATATTCTAAAGGAAGGAATTTTGATTCTATGAAAGGCAAAAATTGTCCTCGAACCGGAATCATTTATGGCCAAATAAACAAAATTTCAATTTTTATCTCGACGATTATACTGCAACTTTTATGGAACCAAATCTCTCTGAAATACACTTGGATGGTAATTTCCTTTTTGGTCAAACGTCTGGATATAATAGCATTGCTATTTTCAAAGGAGATAACACATGGCTCATATAGAGTATTAAATCAATAGATCGCCGCAACTGCATACTTACTTCAGGGACTGGTTTATTGCTGCCTTTTAACCCGTATTGGTGTTAGCAGAGATAAAGTCACATTATTGTGCCGCAATAAGAAAATACTAAGTTAACGAGTTTGTAATGCCGACTACCCACTGAGCGTCCCCAGGAAGCCGATGGGATGGATGATATGTTCCCCTTTGGCGTCCAGATCCAAAGCCGGGTCTACCAGTGCAATGGCATGGCGGATACTGTGGTACCCATACTTGCCTCGAATCTTGTCCAGCGTCCGGTCGATGTCGGACCGACGCTGGGCTTTTTGCATCTCCGGGAACAGGGACAGCTGCACAATGCCATCCGCCGGGGTCAGCCCGCTGGCCTTCACTGACAAACTGCGCACAGGCTCTCCGCCGGTATGGTGCCGCCGGAACAGTTCCATGGCCGCTTCCCAAATATCCAGCGTATTTGCCGTGGGATAGGGCAGCTTGGCCTGCCGGTCATAGGACAGCAGACGGTTATCCCGGATACCCAGCGCAACGGTGGAGCAAAGGCAGTTCTGCTCCCGGAGCCGGGCCCCTACGCTTTCACACAATGCCATAAGGGTGATTTTTACATCATCCTCACTGACCAGATCCCGGGGCGCGGTGGTGGAGTTGCCGATGCTCTTCATGGGCGGAACCGCAT
>JAETOP010000114.1 GCA_021771675.1 Oscillospiraceae bacterium
TCGGCGGTCGTCTGGATAAAACCCGTGATTTGAAAATCCGCTGTTTCTAATTGACGGCTTGCCTGGTTTCGGTAATGAACGGATATGGTATCGCCAATATCCGCTTTCAAATTCAGGGCGTCTATATACCCCTTTTCTATAAGCAGTTCATTTGCCGCCTGCGGCATACTCCCTTCCATCAGCGTAATATTGGAAAGTCGCATGGTTGCTTCATCAGAACACACGATGCCCATTGTGACGCCGTTTTCCCGCTCTGTCATACCAACGGAACGGTAAACGCCTACGCTCTCAATACGGGGATCTGCTGTCAACAGGGAGATGTTTTCCTGGGAGAGATTTTGAAAAATCCCCTGATACGCAGTGGACGCCGCATATTCACTTGTAACATTGTAGGCGTAAGAAGAAACAAAGGCCATAATAGCAGCGGCCATAAAGATAATAACCCCAATCAGACGGTTCCTGAAATGGTTATGCCTGAGACGGGCGTTTGACAGCTTGCGGATTACCGCGCTGGTATCATTTTCAAAGGGCCATGTCATTGCAAAATACCTCCTTCAGTCCGTCGCCTTGATCCGCTCTACGAGAGAAAGCCGTCTGGTATAGCGAACTGCGCAGACGGAGAACACCGACTGCACGAAGAGCAGCGCAGCCCCGAACAGCAGAACCTGAAGCACCGGGAAATGATAGGTGAGCGTCCCGAACATACCGATCCGGTCGAACACCCGGCACACGGCCAGACTGCATACCGTCCCCAGGGTCAGGGTGACCAGCAGCGTGACCCCCACATAGTACAGGCACTCGAAAGACAACATCTTGGACAGCTGCCGGTTGCTCATGCCCACGGACTGGAATATACCGAACTCCTGCTGGCGGGTGAGAAGATTGGTAATGAGCGTATTGGCGAGGTTGATCAGGGAAAAGACGAAGATAAAAGCCAGAATGCCGTAGTCTCTTGCCAGTTCTCCCCGCAGGCCGCGCTCCAGTTCGGCGGACAAGTCCTCCAGGCCGGAGACCGCCACCCGCTGGTCGGACACGGCGCCGAACACCGCCCGCCGCAGTTGATCGCTGTCTTGCTCTGTGTGGAGGTTGACATAGCCGGTGAAGTCCGCAATCACAGGATAAAGGGTGGACAGCTCCTCCTCGGGCAAAATGAAGAAGTGGGACGAGCTGCCGATCTGAACATCCTGAACAATGCCCATCACCGTATAGGTTTTCGTCTGCCCGTTGTAGCAGGAAACGGTAATGTTGTCCCCCACCTGATAGCCAGTCCGATAGATCTCCTTCAGCGCGCTGCCGGCGGGGCAGACCAGAATGCCGTCCCCGTCCAACAGCTGCCGGTAGTCCGCGGTTCCCTCCAGGACCCCGCCGCCCTCGTACATCTCCGCCATATCCTCCTGGGAAATGCCTCTGACAACAAACGGCTCATGCTCGCTGTTGCCTGGAATGGCGCTGATGGCGGGAATCTCCACGCAGGTCAGGCTGTAGGCCGTGACATGATCCACACCGGGAAGGGAGGCCAGCTCCTCCCGCAGAGTTTGGCCCAAAGGATTCTCCTTCTGCATCTCCACAAATTCCCGGCCCGCGTAATCCTCATATTGCAGCAGATACTGGCTCCGGTCTCCAAACTGGGACTGGGCCATTTCCTTTACGTCCACTGAATTTGCGTAGGCGGAAACGCAGAGAAGAAGGATACCGGTCAGGCCCAGGGAGAGGGTGGTGACAAACGCCTTTTTCCGGTTCCGGGAGAAATTCATCAGGGCCAGACGGGGCATAGTCAGGCGGCGGTGGAGCTGCCTGGAAACGCTGGGACCCTGCTGCTGGGAATAGGCGGTGGCGCGGATGGCCTCAATGGCGGAGACCTTGCCCGCCATTGCCATAGGTTTTCTGGTGGCGATCAGGACAGTTCCATAAGTCAGGAGGGAAACCACCACCGCAGAGCGGATATTGTCTCCCCAGGACCAGTAGCCGGGGACGGCAATCAGCGCGATAACAGCGGCACAGATCAGCCCAAGGGGGATGGCGATGGCGGTCAGGAAGCGCCGCTCCCGTTTGACCACCCGCTTCAACTGTTTTGGCGTTGTCCCCAGCACCTTCAGGCGGCCGTATTCCCGCAGCTTGCCCATGACAGAGATGTAGAAAATGTTATAGATCACGATGGCACAGACCACAGCAATCAGGGCCGCCGCGACGTAGACCTCCATCCCGTTCCCCAGGTACAGGTCCACCATGCCGAAGTAGCTGGAGCTGTAAAAGGTACGATCCTCCGGGATACCCATTTCCGTAAAGAACTGTTCAATGTCTGCCCGAAGCTGATCCGGCTCCATGCCCTGGCTCCCGGCAAAGCGGAACCGCAGCTCATAGGGAGCATTGCGGCCGTCCGCTTCCACAACAGTCTCCGGAATCCAGACCGTAAAAATCCGGCTGTCGTTCTCCGCTTCCAGAATGCCAGTCACGGTATAGGACTTCTCGCCGTCTCCCAGGTCCAGGGCCACCGTCTGACCGGCCTCCCCTGAGAGGCCAAAATAGCGGAAAAAGGAGCGTTCCACGCACAGTTCATTCTCCCCCTGGGGATAGGCCCCGGTAATCTCGCCGTAGCCCATCAGGTCGATCATCTCCGGGCTGACAAAGCTGATCCGCAAAACGCCGTCCTCATAGCGGGCGGTCCCCGCCTCGACGGTGCAGCCCCATTTCTCAAATTTTCCGGCGTCCACCAGCCGGGCGACCTCCTCCCGGGTCAGTCCGCCGCACCCGGCCTGATACTGCCCCAGGATACCGTCCAGGGTTTTCAACTGCTGGGCGGAGTAGAGAAAGCAGAGGGTTCCCATGAGGCAGACGGCCAGGGCAATGGTCAGGATGACAAACACGCTCCGGCGCTTGTCGGCCTTGATGCTGCGGCTTGCCAGTTTCTTCTCCACCGCGCTGGTGTCGTTTTCAAAGGGCCAGGTCATCACCGCCACCTCCTCAGCCCACGATTTTGCCGTCCTCGATCCGCACGATGCGGTCGGCCAGCTGAGCGATCTCATTGTTGTGGGTGATCATCACGATGGTCTGGTTAAACTGCGTGCTGGTACGCTTGAGCAGGCCCAGCACATCGGCGCTGGTCTTGCTGTCCAGGTTGCCGGTGGGCTCGTCGGCCAGAACAATGGCCGGTTTGGTGATCAGGGCCCGGGCGATGGCGACGCGCTGCTGCTGGCCGCCGGAGAGGTTGTTGGGCATATTTTGCAGCTTGTCCTCCAGGGCCAGCATGTGTACGATCTCGTCCATGAATTTCTGGTCCACCGTGTCACCGTCCAGCTCCACAGGCAGGACGATGTTCTCATAGACGTTCAGGATGGGGACCAGATTGTAGTTTTGGAAGATGAAACCGATGTTGCGGCGGCGGAAGATGGTCAGCTCCTCGTCGTTCTTCTTCGCCAGTTCGTCCCCACGGACGATCACGCTGCCAGAAGTGGGAGTGTCCAGCCCGCCCATCATATTGAGAAGGGTGGACTTCCCGCTGCCGGAGGTCCCCACCACCGCCACAAACTCCCCCTGTTCCACCGAGAGGTTGACGCCATCCAGGGCGCAGGTGATGTTAGGCTCGCTGCCATACTGCTTTTTCAGGTCAATGGTCTGTAATACGTTCACGGTTAATCCGCTCCTTTCCGATGTTGGAGCTATGGTAAAATCCAAATGTCACAGAAATGTCCGAATCAGAGGCTTATTTGTGAATTTTCTGTGAACAGTTTATCGTCGGGGCAGGAACACGGAGAAGGTAGACCCCCGGCCAACCTCTGAGGCCACCTTGATATAGCCGCCCTGCCGGGTGACGATCTCCCGGGCCAGATACAGGCCGATGCCCACCCCGGGCTGGTCGTGGACCTCCTCCTCCCGGTAAAAGCGACGGAAGATGGCGGCCTGACGGCTCTCCGGGATGCCCTTGCCGGTGTCGGCCACATCCAGCTTGACATACATCTCCCACTGCTCCGCCGACACGCTGATCTTCCCGCCCGCCGGGGTGTACTTCACCGCGTTGTCCAGCAGATTGAACAGGGCCTCCGCCGTCCACTTGCCGTCGTGGGACACCCGCAGGTCCTCCGGGCACCGCACTTCCACAGAGATGCCCTTTTGCTCCGCCCCGTAGACGATGCCGCTCATGGCCTGGGCCAAGGTGTCGATCAACGGAGCGTCCTTCTTTTCCAGGGTGACCGCCCCGGTCTCCAGGCGGGAGGCTTTCCCCATGGACTGCACCAGAAACTCCAGCTTGTCCGTCTGGCTGCGGATACCCTGTAGAAAGTCCCGCCGCTCCTGCTCCGTGACAGGCTTTGCCAAAAGCGTATCCGTCACCATTTTCAGATTTGCCACCGGCGTTTTCACCTGATGGGAGATGTCCGATACCAGCGTTTGCAGCTCCCGCCGCTCGTCGTCCACCTTGCGCCGGTTCTCCTGAAGGACGCCATACAGCCGGGAGAGGCGGTAGCTGATGCGGGCAAAGATGGTCTCACGGTCTTCAGCTTTGGCCGGTTCCTCGCCGCCGCTGATCATACTGTCCATGGTCTGGCACAGATCGCTGGTAAATTGGGACAGCCGCCTGGCGAAAAACAGCGTCAGCAGGAACAGCCAGACCAAGGCGCAGGCCGTCAGCAGTGCGCCGGCCAGCAGCACCCACCCCTGGCCTGTCTGGTGGGCGAGAAAGAGGGAGAGAGCCAGCATGGAGAGGGCCGCGCCTGCCTCCACCAGCAGGAACATGGTTTTGACGGGCATACGTTTCATTTCCGCTCGCCTCCTGTCCACTGATAGCCGATCCCGTAAATGGTCTTGATGTAGGTATCGCCGTCCGCCTCGATCTTGCCCCGGATACGGCTGATGGAGGTGGTCAGGGTGTGCTCATCCACAAATTTCTCGTCCACGTCCCACAGCCGCTCCAGAAGGCGCTGGCGGGTCAGGACCTGACGTGGATTTTTGCAGAATAGGAACAGCATCTTGTACTCCATGGGGGAGAGGGTGATGGGCTTCCCGTTTAGGGAGGCGGTCTGCTCCGAGAAGTCCAGGAACAGTCTGCCATCGTCGTAGAGGTCCCTTGCCGGCTTGTGGTGCTCCAGCATGGCGAACATGGCGCGGATCTTCCGCTGCAAGGCCCCAATGGAAAAGGGCTTGGTGATGTAGTCCACGGCGCCTGCCTCATAGCCCCGGAGCTGGTCACTCTCCTGGTCGTTGGCGGTGAGGAAGATCACCACCGTGTCCGGGTGCTCCGGCTTGATCAATCTGCACAGGTCATAGCCATTGCCGTCCGGCAGATTGATGTCCAGCAGCACCAGGTCGTATGACCTACCGGCCAGCAGGGCGGCGGCGGTCTTGGCGTTCAGGGCCGGTGTGACCTCCCAGCCGTCGGAAATCAGGTTGTAGGCCAGTGTCTTATTCAAAAGGGCGTCGTCCTCGACGATCAGTATCCGTTTCATGGCTTGTCCTCCTCCGCGTACTGAGGGTAGTATAACAGAGAAATGTCCGCGAAATGTTACGACAACCTGTATTTTGCAAAAAATCTTTTTTGTATTTTTTGAGACTTGTTGAGCCTTGTGTAGTATAATAGAAAAAACTCCGCAGAGAGGAAAATTAGAATGGTTGAAGTCTATGTGATAAGTGCTTTTAGCAAAGATAGTACGGGTGGTAACAGGGCTGGCGTAGTATTGGACAGCCACGATTTGATCCCTGCAAAAATGATGGCAATAGCAAAAGACCTGGGGTATTCTGAAACTGCGTTCTTGATGGAATCCGATGTTGCGGATTTCAAAGTAAGATACTTTACTCCCACAGAAGAAGTTCCCTTGTGCGGCCATGCAACAATAGCAGCTTTTTCTATTCTCAACTCATTGGGTAAGTTAGGAAAAGATGCTTATACGATTGAAACAAAAGCGGGGATGCTCAATGTCCAAATCGAAAAAGATGGGATGATTTTTATGGAACAGAATCGCCCCACTTATTTTGAAACACTAACGCCTGATATTTTTGCCGGATGCTTGGAAGCCGGATTTATTGATACCGCTTTGCCCATCCAGATCGTTTCCACAGGATTGAAGGATATTATGCTTCCCGTGGATACCGAAGAACACTTGAAGAAACTGAACCCAAATTTTACAAGTATGGTGAGTTTGTGCTGTGACCAGGACGTTGTTGGCATCCACGCTTTTGCTCTGACTGACGGTACTGAAACAACAGCGATATGCAGAAACTTCGCCCCGCGATATGGAATCAATGAAGAATCCGCCACCGGCACATCAAGCTGCGCCCTGGCCTGTTATCTTTTTCAGCACTATAGGCAGCAGTCACAATATGTTTTTGAGCAAGGACTTAACCTTGGCTCTGTTTCTCGGCTCATAGTAAACATCACGCATCAGGGCGGCAGTATTGATGCTGTTCATGTTGGAGGATATGGACACCTGGTTTGCAAGAAAACGCTGTTTATATAAGTGGAAGGACAAGGCCCATCGAGCCTTGTCCTTCCACTTTATTTTGAGAGGGATTATCACAAAATCGCCCCACCGCCCCAAACCTGGGACTGTGTGATCGCCAGAACGGTTTCGGTGGGAATACCGGCAATCTCGCTGCCGAAAATCTCCCGCAGGTTCCCGCCCGTCAGCATGGCGGCAAGTTGGGACTTTGCCGCAGCGGACGCGGCCAGTTGAGATGCTTGTATGCGGCGCTCAATCTGCTTTTCCGCCGCCAGCTTCATAAACTCGGCATGGCGGGCCATACGCAAATCCCACCAGCTTTCTTCATCGTCAGAACCGCTCTTGGAGTAGGTGATCTCACCACCCGCGCTGGAGGAACAGGCGTTGCAGATGTTCCCGTCCTCCCCAATGGCAACGGCCTGGGACATATCCCATGTACTGCCGGGCATGATGGCCTCGTTCCGAGCCACATCAAAGGCAAACCAGGTGTCAATCTTCGCAAAAATCTCCTGGGCATAGGCTGGGTCTTGCTCCATACGCTCCTGCACCTTGGGATGAATGACCACGGCCTTGCTCCCAGGCGGAACGCTGCCCAGGGCGTGAATCTCCTTTGGAGCGGTAAATCTGCCATCAATGGAGCCGTAGAAGGGATTGGCCCCGGTGGGTTGCCAATTTTCCAGCGTTTCCTTTGCTTTGTCCCCGTCCTGGTACAACAGATAATGGGGATAGTCGTTCCGTGTTCTCCAATAGCCGCTGCTGGCGTCAAAAACGTGATAATAGATGTTGGGGTATTTGGCTTTCAGCATGGTTTCCAGTGAAGGAGCCTCCGTTGCTTCTGCTGCATCCACACCTCCCGTCTGAACCTGCCCGGTAGCCCGCACCGACAAATCCATCATAAGGCTGGTAGGCAAACCCGCCATTCCCATAAGGCCGCTCATGCCGGTGGTCAGCGTGTCCGTTCTGCCCCGGCTGGTCTGCGCCGCCATATCAAGAAAACTGTTGGCCCGTGTCCCGGTTTGCTTGGCTTCATGGGCCTTTGTGGGGGCACTATATGCCTGCGTCCCATAACTTGGCTGAATTGTGTTGCTCACAACATTTCCTCCCTTAAAGCAGCCCCATCAACAGCTCTGCGGCGCTGACAGAACCGCCGTTCATACGGAGTTTCATCATCAGTCGCCGCTTTGCCGCGGCTTCCTCGGCAAGTTCCATATATTTTTTGTGGCGTTCCATGCGCTGCTCCCAAAAACTGTTTTTTGAGCGCAAATGAAATTCAGAATCATTTCCAACAGGCCATGAATCAGCTCTGTATTGATCGAGGTCTGTTCCAACGGTAATCAGAATAGAACAGTTTCTCGGAGCAAAAGAAGCGCCCAAATCCCTTTGAAGCACGGAGAGAACCTGTGACCTATATTCTGGATCATCTTTCATAGCTTGAAATGCCGCGTCCGATATATTGACAGCCGCATTACTTACGGTTGGATTGCAGACTATTTTCGATAAGTCCTCATAAAACTCTTTCTTAAAGAGCTGCATTTCCTCTGCTTCGGATAGCACCGTTTTCTGCTGAGTGGATTCGGTGCTGTTAATTTCCAGAACATCCGTTGTGCTTCTGCTGGCCCGTGTCGCCAGATCGAGGAAACTGCTGCCCTGCGTCCCGGTCTGTTTTGTTTCACGGGACTTTGTGGGAGCGGTATATGTCCGCGCCCCAAAACTTGGCTGAATGATATTGCTCATTATATCGCCCTTTCCTTTACATCACATATTGAGGAAGAACATATTTGTTCCTGCCGGTAAAGACACTTCCGGCGTGATCGCAGGGGCAGATACCATCCGCGTTTTCAGCAGATCGCCAATATTAGAGAAGGTCTTTTCCAGCGCCGCCGTTTCTGCGGCGCGCTCCCACATGGCCCTGCGCTGTGCTGCCGCCGCCGCAGCCTGCTCCTGATACTGCCGCTGCTGTTCTGCCTTTTTCTTGGCCTTTTCAGCATTGATCCTGTTTACCTCAGCCACACGCTCCGGGGAATCGCCGCCGCCGCAGATATAGGTCACGGTTCCATCCTCATGGACTACAACACCACATGGCTCAAAGGTCAGCCCCATGGATGCCGCAAAAGCCTTGCCATTAGGAATTACATCTGTGAAGAAGTAATCAATCTTCTGCTCGTAATAAGCGGCCTTCTTCGGGTCACTCGCCATTTCATTCAAAATGTTGGGAGCAATTATAACATCGTTCCCACTCATGCGCTTTCCTGCTTTTTCCAGGCTGGCTTGGTCTTTACCTATACTTTCAATAGTCACCCGCCCATATTTCTTTTTCAAATGCTCCATATAGGCGTCCACATTTGACGTTTCTGTGTCTTTGGCGGCTTCCAGCCTGCTGCTGGTTTCCAGCACATCCGTGGTATCTCTGCTGGCCTTTGCTGCCATATCCAAAAAGCTGGAAGTCCGCGCCGCTGTACTCCGAACAGTAAGGTTTCCGGGTAAAGCGCTATACATTCTGGTTAAATAGCTGCTGTCAATCATACCGCTCATAAACTACTCCCTTCCTGCAATAAAACTGTTGCGGAAAATGTCTGCTGATCCACTTTCAGTTCCAATTCTCCCATATACTTCTCCGCTTCCCGGCGCACGTTGGCAAGACCAATCCCGTGCATGGGGGCATCCTCCTGTTTCGTTGTGACAGGCAAACCGTCCTGCCCGAATACCACCTCACCTACGAAAGAGTTTTTGACCTCTATCAGAAAGAAACGTCCTTTTCTCTTTCCAGTCAGTACGATAAACCGCTCACCCTCGCTGACCTTCCCGCAAGCCTCCACCGCGTTTTGCAGAAGATTTTGCAGGATGATCCCTACATCAAAAGCGTCATAGGCCCCCGGCTCCGGGTAATGGAACTCCACCTGGAAACGGATGCCCAAGTCAAGGCTCTGCCGCCGAATACCGTTGACAATCACATCCGTGACCGGGTTGCCCGTCTGGAGCGTCAGCTCAAAGCCGCTCATGTTCTCGTCCATTTTGGAGATATAGTCCTCCAGGCTGGCATACTCGCCGCTCTGCGCCAGCCCCCTGATGTTGGTCAGGTGGCTCCGCATTTCGTGCTTCAGCCCACGGATGCGGGTGTAGAACTGTTCCGCCTCATGGATACGCGCCCGGATCGTCTGCGTCTGCTGGTACTCCATGTAGTGTGTGGCCTGTTCCTCTCGCAGCGCCGCCATACCCTGCTGAAAGGCGATGGTCAGATAGGCCCCAGCGTAGAACAGCAGGGCCAGCACCGGCACGACCGCCAAAAACGCGGGGTGGCGCTCATAGAGCTGGAGCAGAACGCCGTCCTTGAACTCCACCAGCAGCCGGGAGATCACCTGTCCGAACAGAATCCCCGCTGTTGGCACCAGGGCGAGATAGCACAACTCCCGACAGTGGAGCGTCATACGTTGTTTCCGCATCTGACGCTGGAGAGCATAGAGCATGACGGCCAGCATAGCGGCATGGGACACCAGGAACAGCATGACCAGCAGGGCGGCGCGGAGAAAGACCGCCTCCGGCGGTTCCAGGCGGTAGGGGACTGACCGCTCCACGATAAAATACAGACTTTGCACCATCAGGCCGCTGGAAATTCTGGCGTTGAAGTAGAGCAGCGTCAGGAGGAACACCGACGGCTTTTCCAGGTCGATCCACTTGGATACCACCAGCAGAATCGCCATCAGAATCAGCCCAAAGGAGCCTTGGGGCAGCGCGGCCCGGTTGCAGACGATCTCAAACAGGATGTAGACAGAAAATACAATGAGCAGCTTTCGCCACTTCCGGCCCTGAGAGGGAATAAAGGGCTTGAAAAAGGCGGTGAGCAGGACAGCATAGGTCAATTCTGCCCCAGCGGAAAAAACACTGTTGAAAATGCGGAATCCTGTTTCACTCATAGGCCCGCTCCTTTTTTCAAGAAATGGAGATACGCTTTTACAAAGTCCTGGTACTTATACTTTGAGAGCAAAATCCTTTCTCCATTTGTCAGTGTTACTTCCGTTTTGCTATAACCGGCCACATAGAAGAGATTGACCAGATAGCCCTTGTGGATGCGGAAAAACTGGTCTTGCAGTTCCAACTCCAAATCCCCGATTTTTGCATAGCAGGCAAATTTGCCATCCTTCAGATGTAGTTCGACCTTGTGATTGCTGCTTTCGATGTAGTAGATGCTGTCCAGCGGTACGGTCTTGCTGGTGTTGGCGGATTGGAGCGTCAGCACACGCCCCGGCTTTTCCCTGGCAGTTCCGATCTGTGCAACTGCGCGGGAAAAGACCTGGGCAAACTTTTCTTCGTCCACCGGCTTCAGCAGGTATTGGAACGCCCCCACGTCAAAGGCATCGAATACATACCGCTCATGGCCAGTCACAAAGATAATGACCGGCTGTGTTCCGGTTGCCTGTTCCCTGATCTTCCGGGCCAGGGCCATACCGTCCAGGCCGGAGCCGGAGGGGGCCAGCTCTATGTCCAAAAAGAGCAGGTCAATTTCCCGATGATCTGCAAGGCAGTCACCGGCAGAAGCGTACTCCACAATCTCACAGGGGCAAGATTGCACCCCGATCAATGACGAGAGATAGGTGCGGATGTTGGCTTCATCATCACAAATCGCTATTTTTATCATGTTGATATTCCTCTATGTGTTTATTCGTTCAAATGGACGCTGGGGTAAAGCCGGTTGACGTGACTGGACGGTTTGAGAGCGTGACTGGACAATCATAATTGGTTGGTCTATTATATCATAATGAAGTCAACTACTGGTACAGCGGCAGGAGGTTATTTGTTATGTATGAACTGATTCAAATTTCCGAGCAGAGCTATTACATCCAAAGTCCGGCCAAAATCGGGCTGGTAAAGCTGAACGAGCAGGATGTTTGCCTGATTGACAGCGGCAACGATAAAGACGCAGGGCGCAAGGTACGGCAGCTTCTGGACGCCAACGGCTGGCGGCTCACCGCTATCTACAACACACACTCCAACGCCGACCACATCGGCGGCAATAAGTATTTGCAGGACCAGACCGAGTGCAAAATCTACGCTCCGGGGATCGACTGCGCCTTTACCCGCCACCCCATCCTGGAACCGTCCTTTTTGTACGGGGGCTATCCGTGTAAGGAACTACGGCACAAATTCCTGATGGCCCAGGAGAGCGATGCCCAGGAGCTGACCAAAGAATCCTTACCGGAGGGCTTTGAGATCATCCCCCTGCCGGGACATTTCTTTGATATGGTAGGCTTTCGGACGCCGGATGATGTGGTCTATCTGGCGGACTGCCTGTCCAGCCGGGAGACGCTGGACAAGTATCAGATCGGCTTCATCTATGATGTCGCCGCCTATCTGAACACGCTGGAAATGGTGAAATCCCTGCAAGCGAAGATGTTTGTCCCATCCCATGCCGCCGCCTCCGAGGATATAGCCGATCTCGT
>JAETOP010000115.1 GCA_021771675.1 Oscillospiraceae bacterium
AGTCAGACAACTGAACTTTATTTTTCTTAGGTCTTGCCATGACTGTACCCCTCTCATATGTGATATGAGAAGTGTATCATATTTTAGTTTGTAAATCAATATGTCTATACACTAGCTGGGGGGATAAAACATGTTCATCGGGTTAACGGTGTTGGTGTTGTTGATCGCGGCGGTATGCTATCTGCTCCTTCTGGGTTCATCCCAGGGAAGGGATTGGGAGCAGGAGGATCAGGAGCAGGCGGAGTATCTGGAAGAATATATCCGCCGCCGGGGGCAGCGGAAAAGAAACAAGCGAAGTACGGATATATCCTGATATGCTGATCAGGAAACAGATCGGCGCATCATGGTATCTTTCCACCTTTGGGCATATAAAAACGGTCATTGCGGCCTAGGCTACGCCTGGGGCAATGACCGTTCTTTCATTTAGCTGTTCTGTTCCAGCGCCAGATTCAGCGCCTCCCGAACGGCGGCGGTGCGGACCTCCTCCCGGGAACCCTGAAACAGAAATTTTCTGGAAAAGCAGACCTTTTCGTCGCAGTAGCCGATGAACACCGTGCCCACCGGATTGCCGAATTCATCCCCGCCGGGCCCGGCCAGGCCCGTGACGGACAGGGCCACATCCGCTTGCAGCACATTCCTTGCCCCCTGGGCCATGGCCTCCGCCACCGGGGCGCTGACGGCCCCACGCTCTTCCAGGAGCTTCTCATCCACCCCCAAAGAATGATGCTTGACCCAGTTGGTGTAGCAGATGATGCCGCCCTTGTACACCCGGGAGCTTCCCGGGACGGCGGTGAGGACTGCGCCGATGCCGCCGCCGGTGCAGCTCTCCGCCGTGACCAGGGTCTTCCCCTCCAGGGCGGAGAGCACCTCAGAGCATAGCTTCATCATGGTAGGCCACCTTGATTTTCTCCACGCTGGCCAGCGCCCGCTGAATCAGCTCCTCCCGGTTCAGCTTTTCCTCGGCGTGGAGCACCTGGCCCAGGGTGGGCTTGGTCTTGGGATGCTTGGGGGTGAAGACGGTGCAGCAGTCCTCATAGGGCAGGATGGAGGTTTCCAGGGTGCCGATTTTCCGGGCGATGGTGACAATCTCCTCCTTGTCCATGCCCACCAGGGGCATGAAAATGGGGATGTCCACCACAGCCCCGGTGACCGTCATGGCCTCCATGGTCTGGGACGCCACCTGGCCCAGGTTCTCGCCGGTGACCAGAGCGCCGCAGCCGTCCCCCTTGGCAAGGTTCATGGCGATTTCCATCATGAACCGGCGCATAATCAGGGTGAAGAACTCCTCCGGGCAGTTGTCCCGAATGGCCTCCTGAATCTCCGTAAAGGACACCACATTCACCGTCATCCGGCCGGAGTAGCGGGTAACCAGCCGAGCCAGCTCCAAAACCTTGTCCTTGGCCAGCTGGGAGGTATAGGGATAGGAGAAGAAGTGGACGGACTCGATCTCCACGCCCCGCTTGGCCATCATATAAGCCGCCACCGGGGAATCGATGCCCCCGGAGAGCAGGCACATGGCCCGTCCGCCCACGCCGGTGGGCAGTCCTCCGGCGCCGGGCTCCGCCGGGCCGTGGACATAGGCGGCAAAATCCCGAACCTCCACATACACGGTGTACTCCGGATGGTGCACATCCACCTGGCAGCCCGGGTGGGCATCGGCAAGCCGGGCCCCGATCTCCTGGGAAATACCGATGGAGGTCAGGGGGAACTGCTTGTCGGAGCGCTTGGACTCCACCTTAAAGGAGCGGGCGCAGTCCAAATCCTCCCCCAGGTAAGCTTCACAGGCGGCGAAGATGGCATCCAGGTTCTTCTCGCAGGGGCGGCACCGGCACAGGCTCACCACGCCGAAAATGCTGTGAACCGCCTCCCAGGCCCCCTCCACGTCCGCCTCCTCATCCAAAGGCTCCACATAGACCGTGGACTGCATGATATACACGTCGAAATTGCCGAAGGGCTTCATCCTCCGGCGGACATTCTGCCGCAGACGGCCCTCAAACTGCCGCTTGTTGGCCCCCTTGAGGACGACCTCCCCCAGCTTCATCAAAAAAATCTCGTTCATCGGTTTTCCTTTCCGTTATCCGCAGAATTCTTAATTTCCGCAAAATTCTCAATTATTATAATACTTCTTTAAGTTTTTGCAAGAGGCATTGCCATTTTTGCTCCATGATGATATAGTAAAATGTGTTTATCGGGCTAACTCAGCTTGAAATTATGTAATCGTAAACAATTATTTCAAGAGCGGCTGCCGTTGTTTATGCCGCTTAAACTGTCGTTCGTGCCGCTTAAACCGTCGTTCATGCCGAACCCCTTGAATAGCCTCTTTTTATGGATTATACTGAGTTCAACAAAAGGCGACAGGAGACAGATCGACAATTCAGTAGATCGCAACAAAAATTATCGGAGAAGCCCGTCTATGGTTGCGGATTAAGTGTATGTTACTGCCTGATCAGCAGTTACATAGTATTCTGGGTCATTGGATTAAGCGCGCGCTCTAATGATTCGCATTTGCTGGCCGCAAATCATCAGCGGTCAAGAATGGTGGTTGATGAATTTCAAGAACAACTCAATGGTCACAAAAAAGGAGGTACTACACATGAAAAAGCGCAGACTAACTGCATTCGTTTTTTGCTTGGCATTTGTTTTTTCTTCTGTCTCAACAGCATTCGCCAGTGCATACTGCGATTACCAAGTCAATGGCGGCATCTGTGGGAAAACCCTCACCTGGGTCCAAACAGGTGGAAGCGGCACAATGGATGCCTCACACACCTATGGAGGATTCTTGGGCATTGGAGTAAAGACTTGCAACTACAACTATTTCTACCTTTATTATTCATACAAATGCGGAGCAGGCCACACAATTAGCAGCCGTGCCGACCGGCATGAATACGGCCATACTTGCGGTAAATAAACGATCATGCTTTAGGATGAGGTAAGCGGAACAGTAAGCTCGTAGTTACTATGTAGCGGCGAGCTTACCAAAAAGATTCAACACATGTCTGTACAGCTGCAAAAGGGGGCTCATTAAGATGTACTTTGCTCTTTACCTGAAACGTTCTTTTTCCCGTAGATTCCAAAAGCATTTTTCTCTTTATCTGGTGCTGACCTGTGCATTTTTGCTCCCTCTGCTGATTTCATTCTATCGGGACAGCCGCTCCTATGGCAGTATGCAGCAGCTTTTGTTTCTTTCAAAGGGGCAGACGTTCCATATTTCCAATGTAACCGAGGCGGACTGCCAGTATTTTCAAGGGATAGAGGGACTTTCTTCGCCGTTTTATGAGGATGGAGAAATCTATCTCAAAATTGAAAACGATGAGCAATGGAAGGACTTCGCCACCCTGAATATGTACGGCAGCCAGGTTCAGCAGCGGATAAACGAGATGGGACGCAGCGATGTGTTCTTTACCGGGAATGAATATGAACGTGCTCACGGCATTTCCACCGATGCGGTATTGCTGTCGTCCCAGCGGCAGCTGTATGCGATGAATGTGCTTTTGATCCTCTTTATGGCCTTTATCGTACAGTCCACTTATCGGAGTCATTTGCAGTATTTTTCGTCGGACATGGAGACGCTGTCCTGCTGCGGCGCAAGCAGACGGCAGATTGCCAGTATTTTTCTCATTGAGTTCCTTGTGGTGTTTGCATCATCCGCAATAAGCGCAGTTCTGATTTCCGGAGGAATACTAAAGGCCCTTTTTTGGTTCTTTCTGGAAATGCGGGAGGATTCCGGCCTTGCATGGCTGGTTTTCCATGTGGATGTCCAAAATACAGCGGTTCATCTTTTGATTTGCTTTTTGGCGCTTGGCGTCCCGCTGTGTTTATCGCTGAGAAAATACCCTCGCCGTTCTGTCTCTCAGGCCAGTGCAATTCCGAAAAAATACCGCAGAAAAAAGCTGACCGCTTCCCGCTCACCGGCACGGATGCTGGCAAAGCTTTGGCGTCAACGCACAAACCGGGTTCTTCAAAACTGCCTGTGCATCTCCATTCCGCTGGTTACCATTTTCCTGTTTCTCTTCCAATACCTGCTGCTGAATCAGGCCGACCTCAGCACACCCGTGGACTATGAAATACGTGTCACAAGCGCCAGTATCAGTTTTACAGATGAAGTAATCCATGATATTGAGGCGATGGAAGATGTGGCATACGTGGTAGCAAAAAGAGTGCCACCCCCCGGTGAATTCCATATTGAAGACCCAGAGGGGTGCCTGGAGCCGGTTCGAATTCACTCCATTTCCGACCTGGCAGCAAAAAACGAGGCGTTTGGAAAGTACGATGCCGTCATTCGGGTCAACCCTGCCCGGATGCAGCTCGAGCCCGGCGGCAAAATTAAGCTAATCAGTTTCAAGGGTCAGGTAGGAGAGGAGCTGTTTGCTCTTACCGCAAAGCAGGTTCTGGAGGGTGAAAAAGATGATTGGGCATGCGACGTGTACATTGACGATGTCCTGCTGACGATTATTCTGAATCAGCTTCCCTGCAATGAGATAGAAATCAAGCTCCGAGATGTAAGCCGCCACGAGGCCGTAGGGGAAGCGCTCCAGACTCGCTTTCAGGGGCTCGGATATAAAATTGATGATCGGCAAACCAGTGTTTCCTTCGCACAGAGCGCAGCGCCAGGCTATTATCTGTTAACCGCTTACCTCTTTGTCGTTCTTTTCGCATTGGTCGGTCTGATCCTGTATACAAGACTATGTGACTACATCAGAGGTCAGTTTGAAATCATAAAAACAATTCATAGCCTGGGAGCCTCCAAAGGTGTAATCTGCCAATCCTTCCTCCGCCAAGCCATCATTCCTGCGCTGGCTGCTGCGCTGGTGCCGATTTTGCTCAGTATTTTGGCAATGGAGCTTATCACCCGTTCACTGGGGATAACGCTTCATTGGAGCAGCCCTGTTTTAGCGGGATACCTGGGTGTCGGTCTGCTTATGATGGGAATATACCTGTATCCCATTCAAATTACGTTAAAGAATTACATGAAACGCATCCAACTTGGGAGGCAGCCATGAGTGTCATTAAAACAGAATCCCTGATGAAAATTTACATGCAGGGGCAGGACGAGGTTCGTGCAGTGGACAATGTTTGGCTCAGCATTGAAAAGGGCGAGTTCGCAGCCATTATCGGGCAATCCGGTTCCGGTAAAACCACCCTGCTGAACCTGCTGGGCGGAATCGAAACACCCACCTCCGGCTGCGTCTATATCGACGGAGTAAACCTGCAAAAAGTGGAAGAACCCAAATTAGCCCAACTCAAGCGGCAAAAAATCGGCTATATCTTTCAGGATTATAATCTGATCCCGATTTTGAGTGCCCAAGAGAACATTGCCATGCCCATGCTGCTGGACGGCAAAAAAGCAAAGCAGGAAGAAATTGAACGTCTCGCCTCATTTCTGGGCATTGACAATCGGCTCAAACATTTCCCGTCAGAATTATCAGGTGGGCAAAAGCAGCGTGTCGCCATTGCCCGGGCGCTGATTATGCACCCTTCCATTCTCCTCGCCGATGAACCCACAGGCAATCTCGACAAGCATTCCGCTGATGAGATCATGGAACTGCTGTTGGAAATCAACCGCCAGGGCCATACAGTCCTGTTGGTAACCCACGAACAGCGGTACGCAGATATGTGTCAGAGGAAAATCACCCTCAGCGACGGGCGGATTGTCTCGGATGTCCGCAGATAATCCCTGGCTGATTTGTTAACGAACCTTCACCGTGACTGCTCCCCTTAGGGACATTGCCCCTGAGGGGTGCTTTTATGCAAAGCCTGAATTTGCCCATTATTCATAATATTTCTTTAAGCTTTTGCAAGAGGCATTTCCATTTTTGCTCCATGATGATATAGCAAAATGTGTTTATCGGGTCACCTCAGCTTGAAATTATGTAATCGTAAACAATTATTTCAAGAGCGGATGCCGTTGTTTATGCCGCTTAAACCGTCGTTCGTGCCTACCCCCTTGAATAGCCTCTTTTTATAGATTATACTGAGTTTAACAAAAAGCGACAGGAGACAGATCGACAATTCAGTAGATCGCAACAAAAATTATCGGAGAAGCCCGCCTATGGTTGCGGATTAAGTGTATGTTACTGCCTGATCAGCAGTTTCATAATCGCCCTGGGGTTGGTAGTGAAGGCGCACCGCTAAAAGCCTGTAGGGATACTGCCATAGTCCGTCAATGGTATGGGCAATGGTTGACGGCAGAATTTTTCAACGACGAAAGGAGAAAGAAATGAAACGGCAAAAGAATGTTAAGAGAATCGTCGCATGTGTACTTTGTGCAGTAGCAGTGGTGGTGCTATCCGCAGGCGCACTGGCTGCAGGCCCCTATTATGGCACATCTCCCTGTTCTTTTTGCGGAGCCACAGCTCGCTGGATGGATCCGGGTGTGCAGGGCTTCCCGCAGTCACATTTTGTGAATGGTTTGTTTTGCAAATACACCCATTGGGTTGGGTATCAGGGCCTTTTGTGTCCAACGTGTGGTGCATTGCTGCAAGAGGTACCGGTTGACTATGAGACGGGGCACAACCATTCAGTTCCAGTTCAGCCAGGCCAGAAAGCACCAGATGTTCATGATTAACCATTAACTCAGGGATAATACCCAATGTGCCCTGTGTAATTCGCACAGGGCACATTGCAAAATTTGTGTAGATGTAGTATAACCTATGATAAAGAGGTGATTCCGATGCTGACACTTTATTTGCGGCGTTCCTTCAAGCGCAGGCCCTTCCGGCACCTTTCCCTGGCGTGGATATTGATGTGTGCCTTCCTGCTTCCCCTGGTGGTTTCCATCTACCGGGACAGCCTGGCCTACGGCGTTACACTCCAGATGTATGATTTCCACAAGGGTCAGGCCATTCACATTTCCGGTGCACAGCCGGAGGATGTGGTATGGTTTCAGGATATAGAGGGGCTGACCGCCCCCTATTATGAAGACGGCACCATTTACATGACCTATGATTCCAGGGAATCCGAAGCCCGCTTCCAAGACCTCCATGAAAGCCTTGCGTTGTACAATCTGCTCAAATCCAAGGCTCGCCAAAGCAGTCAGGCCATGGAGATTTTAACCTACGACGTCAACCATGACGGTCTGAGCGATCCCTATATGAAAACAACGCTGGGGAACATGCAGCTGGTAAATCTGGCGCTGCTTTTGTTTTCCGGACTGATCGTCCAGGCTGCTTATCGCAATCACATCGATTCCTTTTCCCAGGAATTGGCGGATATTCTGGCAATGGGCGCCACAAAGGGGCAAGTAATCCGGATGTTTCTGGGGGAACTGGCGCTCTTGTTCCCCCTGTCCGCCGCCGGCGCCATCGGAATCTCCTACGGAGTCATGGGGCTGCTGTATGAAAAGTATTTGGGAAATATGGCCGCCTCCGCCGCAATCTGGCGGGTCTTCCACATGGATTTGAAAAACACAGCGCTGCAAATCGCTTTCTACCTGCTGGTTTGCCTTGGCGCTATGCTGTATGCGTTGCTGAAAAGGCCCGCCCGGATGCCCGCCCCAAAGCCTGGAAAAGCTGCAGCTCTTCCACGGCTCTGGATGCGGCGTACGAAAACGCCCTTTGTAACCTGTCTCGCCATTTTAATCCCTCTGCTTGCGGCTTTTGTGATTCTGTTCAATCAGTATCTTGGTACTTACGCAACGACGGTATACAGCTCTCAGAATGCTGCGATTACCCTGCACCCCTTTACAAAGAGCTTTTCTCAGGAAGACCTGGATTTCATTTCCGGCATCAGCGGGGTAAAGCGTGTGGAGCCAGGATGGGATTTTTCAGCCCCCTATACCCTTCGCACGCCGGATCAAAATTCGCTGATGGTCTTTGCGCATCTTTCGGAGGAACTCCCCGAGGGGAGCCCTGAATTGGAGAAAAATCAGTTCATTTCCGATCTCCCCCAGTCCATGGAAAGCGATGAACCCTATTTTCTCAGCAGCATCTCTGCTCCAGGGAATCAGGCCCAGGTCACGCTGGTGGGACGACTTGAACCGGGAGACGGGGAAAACGACCCCGTCCAGGTATATGTCAGCAGGGAGCTGATGCAGGAGCTTGGATATACGGAATTGCTGGTGTACCCCGCCCCGGGTCAGGCATCAGCTGTGGAAGCGGAACTCCGCCGCAGTCTCCCTGCCTCCACAAATATCTTTAATTACCAGAACTATGCGGATACGACCATTTTACAGCAGCAGGGAAATCTGTGGCTGCTCAGCTGGATTTTCTGCATTCTGATGATTGTCGCCATGCAGATTGTCTGGGTACGGCTTTCCAAGTATGTGGCGGACTGCGCTCCCATGCTGCGTATTGTCCAGCAGGTCGGGGCCTCCCGCAAGCAGCTTTCCCGGCTGATTCCGGTGGGGTTTGGCGCAATCCCCGCAGCGGTGCTGCCATTTCTCATTGCCATTCCCTGGGCGTGGCTGGATGCTTCCAGAACCAATCGGCCGTTTATCATTTCAGGGCCGGTGCTGGGCATCTATCTTGCAATTGCCCTGCTGGCGATCGCCACGTTCTGGCTGCCGGTGAAGGTATCCCTCAACAAAGTTCTGAACGAGGCGAAATAAGGAAGGAGAATCCCTATGAATTTGTTGGAAGTGAAAGACCTGTGCCGGACGTTCCGGCAGGGGGATACGGACATTCACGCCGTGGATCATGTGAGCTTCTCCATGGAAGCCGGGGAGATGCTGGCCATTGTGGGTCAGTCCGGTTCGGGCAAGACCACCCTGCTGAACCTGCTGGGCGGCATCGACAAGCCCACCTCCGGCCAGGTGCTGCTGGATGGGCAGGACATCCACAGCCTCTCCGATGCCGAAGCGGCGAAACTTCGCAGGCAGAAAATCGGCTATATCTACCAGGATTTCAAGCTGCTGCCCATTCTGACGGCAAAGGAGAACATCCTCCTCCCCGCCATCCTGGACGGCAAGAAGGCTCCGGCAAGGGTTGTCAGCGCACTGGCAGACCGGCTGGGCATCGGCAACCGCTTAAATCACCTGCCGTCCCAGATGTCCGGCGGCCAGCGCCAGCGAGTCGCCATCGCAAGGGCGCTGATCAACCACCCTTCCATCATCCTGGCCGACGAGCCAACGGGAAACCTGGACAAGGAATCCGCCAATGAAATATTGGAGATGCTGTTAAAGCTCAATCACGAAGGAAATACCATTCTTCTGGTGACCCACGAGGAGAGCTTTGCCGACCTGTGCCCACGGAAAATTACCCTGAGCGATGGACAGATCGTCTCCGATGTTCGCAGATAATCCCCGGCTGATTTGTTAACAAACCTTCGCCGTGACTGCACCCCGGAGGGTACTGTCATTTTGTTCCCACTGTGCATCCCTGAGTTCATATCGTCTTGCTGTCATACAAATACCCCATGCTTTTTCCGCTATTCTATCGCATTTTTTCTTCTTGTGCAACTTTTCAAAATCATTTGATTTTCAGATACGTCCTTGTACTATTGTACAATATATTTTCAAAATTTTGTTATAATAGTAATGTTGACAAAAAATGTAAGTTTAATTATAATTGATTTAACGGACTTGCAAGTTGCCGCTATTCACTCCACTACTACGCATAGAAGCCAAAAACACCTATTCGTCTGTTGGAGTTTTCTTCTGCGTTGCTTTAAGAAAGGAGCTAAAGTCATATGAAAAAACCGTGAAAACTGTTTTTACTGTTGCTCTCTTGTTGTCCATTGCCACATCCCTTATTTTTCCCGCCTATGCCACTAGGGACATTTCTTTCAGCGAATCCGTGGAAGGAGTTATTATTCCCAGTGTCTGCCCTTACTGCGGTGCCGATGGAACCGTTAGCTTTCAGGGTATGGTTTATACCGATATTGGGGACATTATTTACGTTGAGCGGAGGTATTACTGTAGCGCATGTAAAATGACCTTCTATGAATACGACCATACGATTTCAAGGATCTAACCACTGGAGGGACATATGCTTAAAAAATCTTTTCTATTTCTTGCGTTGGTTACACTGCTCGCCCTCTGGCTGACGTGCCCCGTTTTTGCCGCCAATGTTTCTGCCGATGGAAATGGCCTACTGGTCATCCTTCTGCCAGAAGGTGAGAACACACCTAGCAGCTTTTTCTACTTATCCCCAAATTCCAGTGAGGGCAGCCTAACCCTCACGCAACTTCCCGTTGATCGTAAGCTTGAACTTCCCGACTATAAAAATCACCACGGCGGAATTGGAAGTTTGGCCACGGGATATGCCTTGGGCAATTCCTGGGGCGATACGGAGGGCGCTATTGAGTTGACCGTTGCAGCCGTTGAGAAAAGCTTTGGCATTGTGCCAGCCCACACCTTGGTTGTCCCTGCCGGAGCTGTAGATGATATTCTGGATAAAATCTTTGTCGAGCTTCACCAGCTTAGCCCGGAGCCCCTGGAGGCCCTTTGCCGCACCCTAGTAGGTATCCAGCTTCTGGACAATTCTGCCCAAGAGGACTTGGCTGCACTGCTCGCTGCCAAGTGCCAACATGATGCCGATGAGAACACAATTTCCACCGCTCTGGCGGAACTGATGCAAGAAGCCAGCAAATATAAGATTGCAAGTTCATCCCTTTCATAATGAGAGAGTCTCTCCAGGGTAAGCTCCGGAGAGACTTTTCTAGATGTCAAGCAGAGGGAGCTAATTTTCTTGTTATATAGTGACACGGCGAAAAAGCTACCTGTTCTCAACCAAAGGAGGCTACATAAGTGAAAAAAACATTTGGCATACTATTGGTTTGTGCTGTGCTGATGGGCGTGCTTTTCCCCGGGGCGAGGGCCGAAGGGTCGGAGGGCGACCAGCGGCATCTGCGGATTTCCACCACGGTTAACGCAGATGCTGGCTTTACCAGCATTCCCCTGGAGCAGGGGAATTACAAGGAGCTCTCCCTTTTGAATTTGGAGAATGTCACCATTGACCTGGATGGCGCCGCATTGACGCTGGAGGATGCCCTTCGGGAGGGGCGGGTCACCCCGGAGCAGCTGGTCGCCTGGGCCCGGCTGGATGCCAGCGAGGGGCTTTGCAGCGAAGTGGCAAAATCCAAAAACGGCCTGACGGAATTTACCTACCGCTACCCAAAATTCGGCTACACCCTGCGAAGCATCTATGACCTTTTCGAGGCCCCCAATGGCAGGCAATATCTGATCGCCGATGTGACCATTTACGCAGCTTCCACGGAGCCCCGCTATAGCCTCCCTGTGGACGAGCAGACGGGCTGCACCATTGATTTTGAGGATTGGGGGCTGGACTTTGAAATTTCCGAAGTGGACTGCACCGGTTTGACCATTGCCTGCACCCAGTCCGGCGGTCAGCAGCTGGGGACGCTGGAGGTGCAGACCCAGTGGCTGGAGCGGAAGAATCCGGATACCCTGGCCTGGGAGAATGTGGAGGAAGCCCAAACCGGCACCGCCTGGGCGCCTCCTGCCAACGGCCCCCTGACCATGGGAGGGACAAGCTCACTCTTCTTTGATTTTGCCGAGCCCTTTGGTTCCCTGCCCGCCGGGGACTACAGGCTCACCGTGGAAATCGCCGACCACTACAATGAAGCGGAGGTACATCCCCTGATGCGCAATTACCGGGATGTGCAGTGGTATACCATCGAATTCACCATTGAATAGCATCAGCCTCTCCGGTTTCCCGGGGAGGCTTTTTGTCAATATTGCATTCCCGTTTTTATGTAATACTAGGGCGTATCTGAAAACTAATTGATCTTAGGAAAGTTGCACAAGAAGCCAAAATGCGATAGAATAAGAGAAAAAGCATGGGGGTATTCGTATGGCAGCAAGACGATA
>JAETOP010000227.1 GCA_021771675.1 Oscillospiraceae bacterium
CCTTTCCGGGCACTTTTTCTGCCCTATGGGGAGTCTATCTTTTTTCCCTCCTCTCCGCCACATAATTACATTTTTTCCTCGGCGTTTTCTTACATTTTATCACTGGCGCTGACAGAAGGATCGGCTCAAAGGGCTGTACTGGGAGGGAGATGGGTTTGTGCTACTGTATAAGCGGCTGGAGAGCGGGAGCTTCCAGTGGCCGAGGAACGGAGAGGAGGCGCGGCAGCTCACACCGCAGCAGTACCGGTGGCTGATGGAGGGGTTGAGCATGGAACAGCCGAAAGCGCACAGGCCAGTGTCTGGGCTAAACATCGTCTAATGAAATTGCAGGGAAAGCTGGTGTTTTTCAGGGCTTCATGGTATAATTGAAACCATGAAAAAGCCGAGGAATGAGACAAACGCCGTGGAAATAATTACGATTTCCCGTGCGGAATATGAGGAGCTGAAAAGCCAGAACGAGTGGCTGATGGAGCAGCTGCGCCTGTTGAGGAAGAAGCAGTTTGGCACATCCAGCGAGCAGAGCAAGGAGCAGCTGGATGGCCAGCTGAGCCTGCTGTTCAACGAGGCGGAGGCGTATGCCACTCCGCTGGGGCCGCAAAAGGCCACCCAAGTGGCAGCCCACACCCGGAAGCAGTCCGGCAGCGTAAAGGACGTAGTGCCGGACAACATCCCGGTGGAGGTGGTGGAGCACCGGCTTTCGGAGAAGGAGCGGGGGTGCCCACAGTGCGGAGAGCTGATGCAGGAAATCGGGACAGAGGTGCGGGAGACATTGAAGCTGATCCCGGCCAAAGCCATTTTGCGCCGCGACGTATACTACACCTACGCCTGCGAAAACTGCGAAAAAAACGACATCTCAACGCCCATCGTGAAAGCGCCGAAGGAGCCGTCTGTGATCCCCGGCAGTTTCGCTTCGGCAGAGGCTGTCGCCCACATCATGACACAGAAATTCGTGATGGCCAGCCCGCTGTACCGGCAGGAGCAGGAATGGGCGCGGCAGGGGCTGAAGCTGTCCCGGCAGACTATGTCCAACTGGGTGCTGCGGGCAGCGGAAGATTATCTGCTGCCGGTGTATGAAGAACTGCACCGGCAGTTGGTGAAACGTGAGGTGCTCCATGCCGACGAGACCACCCTCCAGGTACTCCATGAGCCGGGGAAGAAAGCCCAGACCAAGAGCTATATGTGGCTGTATCGGACGGGCCGGGACGGTGAACCGCCCATCGTGCTCTACGAGTACCAGCCCAGCCGGAAGGCGGAACACGCGGCGAAGTTTCTGGACGGCTTTTCCGGGTTTCTTCACGCAGACGGCTATCAGGGCTATCATA
>JAETOP010000228.1 GCA_021771675.1 Oscillospiraceae bacterium
GTTCCTGCTCCATTTTCCTGAGCACAGCGGCAATCGCAGAACGCAGCACCCGCCCGGACAGCTTTGCCGCCTGGATGGAGACCGAAACGGTCCGCTGTTCCAATTCTTCCTGCATGAATATCCTCCTTCCTGATAAAATCTGTAATTATAAATAGGAAATAACTGTTTAACGGGCGCCCCCGATCACCTGCTGGCGCGGGGCGTGTTCAAAGGCTTTTGCCGCCTGGTCTACCTGAATTTTCGCATGTTTCAGAAGCGTTTTGATGATGGTCGCCGGGTGATCCTGTTCCTCCAGGTGTTCCACCATATCCTTACAGCCCTCCGGGAGATATTCAGCCATATCCTTACAGGCATCGTCCAGGTCGCCCATGAAGCCCCAGCAGCTATCCGTGAGCTCGCCGTTTTTGTAAAGTTCAAATCCATAGCACTCGCCGCGCAGGTAGGAATCATAAGCCGCTACTTCGCTGCGCATCAGATCCTCCGCCCTTTTCCGAATGGCACCGGTCATTTTTTCACCGCCGAACTCTTTCAGGGCATCCTCTTTGGAAACATAAATCCATCCCACCTGCCCGCTGTCCCAGGGATCATTGAAACTTGTGGTCTGCACGGCAAGGCCGCTGTGATCCATCAGATAAAGGGGCAGCGTAATATATTTTTCGGAGATCACCTTCAGCATGGCGTCATCAACCGCCCGTTCCTCCGTCTTTGGTCCGTGCCGGAACCGGCTGCTCACAATGTTCACCATATGTTCATAGCGTTTCAGACCCGCTTCATCATGCCCCACAGTATCTAAATACATCTCCCGCAGGAAATCATCTTTATCCATGTAATTGTGACTGTCACCCAGCGCGTAGCGGGAGTGGAAGCAGACCATCGTTCCAAAATGCTCGTCTACCTCACGGGGAGAGATCAAAATATCGTCTGGCTGCACCATCAGCGCATAGGGGCCGTCTACTGCCATCAGCATAAGCTATCAGCTCCTTTCCGGCTCTCTGGCCTTTTTATCCGGCGCTTTCGGCTCTGCCTGCGCTGCCTGTTTCCTTGCATTGTCAAGCTGCTCCCGCACCGAAACATCCCGTTTCACCTCCGGCGCATCTGCGCCGAAGAAGCCCGGCAGCTCCTTGAAGCCGATACTGTCCACATAATAGGCGGCGTCCGCACCATTCTCATGCAGGACCACCACATCGGAAACGGAAAGGGAGTGACCCCTGAAATCTTCCGGGTGGTCGATATTGAACCGCCTGTAAATATCCTCCAGTGTTTCGCCCGGTTCCCGCTGCCTTGCATAGACCATCTGGTAATGATCCCGATCCACGGAAAA
>JAETOP010000229.1 GCA_021771675.1 Oscillospiraceae bacterium
TTGAAGGGGGACAAGGAGCTGATCGGTCGGTTCATCGACGTGAGGATCACAGACAGCAATACCTGGGCGCTGTACGGCGAGCCGGTCTAACGATAGATCTCCCTTGCCAGCAGAAAGGCCTGCCGGGCAAAGGAGTCCATCCGCATGGCGGCACAGGCGTTATGTTCTTCTTCATAAGATATGAATAGTTTCTGCTGTTCTTCGGAGAGCGTGTTGGATAGCGCCTCGGTGGCGAGATATTCCCGCTGCTGCTGAAGAAAATACTCGTGGCCGAGAGTGGAGAGGCGGCTGTCGCCCAACTCGTCGAGAAGAACGTCGATATAGTCTCTCATATGGATTCTCCTAAAAATGGATTGACAGACACGATAGTGTTCCATAAACTGTATTATAACGGACACAATAGTGTCTGTCAATAGAAAGAGGGAAAAATGACTTTTCCTGAAAATCTTTTAAAATTAAGAAAAGTGGCAGGACTCAGTCAGACCGTGCTTGCAGAGAAAATAGGGATTCATTGGCGTACGTATCAAACATATGAGCGAGGAGAGCGTGAGCCGACACTGTCTACACTGATTGCCTTGGCGGACTTTTACGACATCTCCCTGGACGAGCTGGTCTGCCGGAAACGGTAGGGGCGGCTATTAGCCGCCCAGGGGATTTGGCTCCCGCCGGGGGCCTGTCCAGGCGGGAATGCGCCCCCATTTTCTTTTGTCTTGCCAAAAGAAAACGGCCGCGCCCGGTCAAAAGAAAACCGCTAAGGCGCAAAACGGCGCTAATGCGCCTTATTTGCTTAAAATACGGGGGTCCCAGAAAGAGACCATGGTGGTCGTTGTCAGACTCTGTGTTGGGCGCGGGCCCGGTCTTGCTGAATCTTTCAGTCTTACGCCACGCGAATCGGAACTGCTGTGTCGGGCAAAGACCGCAAGGACCAGCGGCTCTTTCCGCGCTCCCCGCTTCGCTTAGCGCTGCCCGGGCGGGACCAGGTAGCGGCAGCGGGGCCAGAGGTAGAGGCTTTCCATCGACCACCCCGATTCTGCACCCACGCTCACAAATGCGGGGAAGCAAGGGCCGATGTAGGCATCGGCCCCTACGAACTGCTGGGTACGGCGCACTCAGCAGAAGACTTTCGCCCTTGGTGGCACATCTAACCAACGACTCCCGTCCGTCCAACTTTGCCCTAACGGACAAAGTTGGACATCACAAACATTTTTTCTTTTCCACCGTGCACGGCGCATTTTCTTTTTGATGTCTCAAAAAGAAAATGGGGGAAATGGGCGAAGCGCCGCCAGTGGCGGATGAAGCGAGCCCGTTTCG
>JAETOP010000230.1 GCA_021771675.1 Oscillospiraceae bacterium
AACGACCGCGTCGTTTCCATCCGAATCCTCCATGATGCACGCGCCCTTATAGAGCAGCTCATAATCGCCGAGCTTGAGCAAATTGGAGTCTGCCAACTCCTTATCTGTCGATTCCTTATCTTTACCACAGGCGGTGAGACCGAGCAGCATCAGCGCCGCAAGAAGCAGGCACAAAAGTTTGGTCTTTGTTCGTTTCATATTTCCCTCCAAAATTTGCGGAACACAAAGCTGCTATTTTTTTGCGAAGGTTCCGCTGATACCGTAGCCGGAATTTTCGTTCATGGTGAGGCTGCTGCCATCCACAGAGAACGTGTAGGTAGACGGATCGCTCCAGCTCTCCAGCGTTACCGTAAGCTGGTCGCCGTCAATGGTATAGATGCCCTTTTGTTTCATGTAGGAATTCTCCATGGTGCATTTGCCTTTCCCATCGAACGTCCATGTGATAACGCCGTCATCACCCAGGTCGGCCGACCATGTGCCGGAGAGGGCGTCCTTGCTGCCTCCACAGGCGGCCAAACACAGAACCATCGTGAGCGCCAAAAGAAGCGCCAAAGTCTTGCTTAATTTTTTCATCATCATGCTCCTTTGTGTTGTGTATTTGTTCTATCCATTGACAGCGCCGCCGCAAAATTCACAGCAGCCGCTGGCATCTGGTGTGGTGGTGGCTCCACAGAACGGACAGGTCAGCGCCGTCTTAGGAGCTGCGGCTACGACCGCTTCATTCCTTACCTGCTCCCGAACCTGGAGCAATGCATCCCGGATCTCGCGTCCCATTTCCTCATACTGCCGGTACTCCATACTGGAACGGACCTCATCCGCATTGGATGTCCGGGAACCGCCCATGAAGGGCCGTGCGCCAGGGCGGGAGCCTCCAGGAATACCGGGGCGGATTGGCCCCGCACCTCCGGTGCGGAGACCGCTGCCCTTGACACAGAGCTGTGCATCCGGCCCGTCCAAAAGGGTTTCCTCATCATTGTCAACAGAAGAACCGTTCAGCTTGAAGCGGATTTCATTAAAGTATGGGTTGTTGACATTGATCACAATGTAGAAATCATAGGAAAAGGCGTAGCGTCTGGGGGAAAAGCTCTGCCGTTTCCCCTCCGCATCCTTATACTGGATCTCTGTCTTGCTCTCGTCAATGTCCAGCTGGCAGCCAGTCACATCGGAGAAGGACAGTACATCCGGGTTGGCCTCCTGCCAGTTCCGGACGGATGTGACCATGAATCTCCCGTCATCCTCGTCCAGCAGGACTTTCATGCCCTCGCCCAATGTGCGGGTCACCCGGAACGCCGCCACTTTCTCCTGGTTGG
>JAETOP010000116.1 GCA_021771675.1 Oscillospiraceae bacterium
TATCGTCTTGCTGCCATACGAATACCCCCATGCTTTTTCTCTTATTCTATCGCATTTTGGCTTCTTGTGCAACTTTCCTAAGATCAATTAGTTTTCAGATACGCCCTAGTATAAGAGCAATTTAATAAGCCAATAGAGTAGTCCCCAAGCAGGCCGCTGTGTGGGGACTACTTCTAAAGAAACTCTGGAGGTTCATATGGAAAAACGAGTAATGGTCGTAGGCGGCTCCGGAAATATCAGCACAGGCATCGTTAATCTGCTGCTGGAGCAGGGCTATCATGTAAGTATTTTCACCCGTGGTTTGTCTCAGCTGCCCGTCAGCAAGGACGTGGAAATGGTGCAGGGCGACCGCAACGACAAGCAGAGCTTTATTCAAACCATGCGTGCCGGGCACTATGATTACGCCATCGACATGATCTGCATGAACCCTGAAGCTGCGCAGACCGACATTGAGGCCTTCCCGGAGGTCGAACGCATGGTATTTACATCCAGCGGTGCTTCCTATGGTTCCCTGTGTGGAGCCGAGCAGCCGATCCGTGAGACCTTCCGCAGCGGCAATCCCAAGTGGAGCTATGGAATCGGCAAGCGCGCTGCCGAAGACGTATTTATGAACGCCTATTACAGCAAAGGCTATCCCATTACCATCATCCGCCCAACGGTCACCTACGGCCGGCAGAAGATTCTGAACCGGCAGATTGGCTCTGATAACGCATGGGTGGACCGCATCAGGAAGGGAAAACCGATTATTACCGGAAATCCGTTCCTGCTGAGAAATTTTCTGTACGCAGACGACGCCGCATGGGCCTATATCGGTGCACTGAAGCACGAATGCTGCATCGGACAGGCATACAATATGGTGGGAATGAAGCCCTATGACTGGGGCACCTATCACCGGGCGATGATGAACGTTCTGGGCCGTGAGGTTGAGATGGTTGAAGTGACCCTCGAAACACTGCTGCACAATCAGAGCAGTGAATTTACCGTTGGCGAAATGATTACGGAGAATTACAAGTTCAACGGCTACTACAGCGGCGAGAAGATTGCCCGGGACATTCCTGAATTCCGACCGGTCACCGGGCTGGAGGAAGGTCTGGCATTGGCTCTGGAATTTATTGAACGCAATGGTACGATTCCAAACAGCGACGAAATCCGGTTTGAGGATGAGATTATCCGCAAACAGAAATCCATCTGGTAAGGAGGGCAGGCCTGTGACCAAAAGAGAACGTGTGCTTGCGGCCATCGCCGGCCAGCCCACAGACCGGGTTCCCTTTTCCTTCTGGTGCCATTTGCCGGAGAGAATGAAATCAGGCGAAGCCGCCGTCCGTGTACAGGCAGATTTCTGCCGCCGGACGGATGTGGACTTCGTTAAAATGATGATCGATCATTACCGTGACATCTCACAAGGATATTCCATTCAAACCCACCAGGATTGGGCCGGCCTCCGGCTGCCCGCCATGGACAGCGTTTTTATTCGGGAGCAGCTGGAGATGATAGACCGGATGGCAGACGCTGTTGGGGACGATGTGCCGGTTATTTACCATATGTTTTCCCCTTTCAGTGTCATGCGCATGATTTGGGGGCATGACATCATCCATGCGCATTTGTCGGACAGTACAGCCCGGCCCCATATTCTGTCTGCGCTGGATCGAATCTCGGATTTTCAGGCGGAAGCCGCTTTACGATATATGTCCGCCAACGGCGCATCCGGAATCATGGTAACGCTTTCCGGTGCGGAGCAGGACGGCGTAGGCGAAAAAGACTTCTATGACATTGTTCGCCCTTCCGATATGAAGGTTCTTTCAGCAGTGAAGCTGAGCGGAAAAATTCTGATGCTGCACCTGTGCGGCTGGGGAAAGCGCCCGAATCACATGACATTCTGGAAGGACTACCCCGCAGATGTTATGGACTATGATACCGTCGACGACAGCAGCCTTCCCCTGAAGGATGCCAGGACGTTTTTCACCAATGCGCATTCTGTGATGGGCGGCTTTGGCTGCAGGCCGGACTGCGTTCTGCGCTCCGGCAATCGGGACGCCCTTGTCCGGCATGTACATAAATGCGTCGAGGAAGGCGGAGTCAGCGGCTATTTTGTGGGAGCCGGCAGTTCTTTCATGCCCGGCACAGTAGATGAAGAAATGTTCCGCCTGGTGGGCGAAACACTGAAAGGAGAATAGGCCATGGCAAAGGACCGAATTCAGGTGCTGGTGATTTACGACGATTACTGGCATCCGGCAGAGGTGATCAGCAAGGGGCTGAAAACCTTTTCCCCGCCGGACATCACGCTGGATTTCGTCCGGGATGCCAAGGATATTCTCACAGTTGCCCGAATCCGCAAATACGATGTGATCATGAACTGTAAGTGCAACAACATCACGGCAGCCAATACCCACCCCTGGTTTGATGCGGGGGTAACCGAGGTTGGGCCTTCGGAATTTGCGGCGTATGTCCGATCCGGCGGAGGATTTTTGAGCGTACACTCCGGAAATGCGTTTTACAGGGAAAATGACTGCCCGGAGTACATCGACTTTGTTGGCAACTATTTTGTAAAGCATCCGCCCCGCTGTGATATTCTTGTCTCACCAGCCGGTGCCCACCCGATCACCGACGGTATCCAGCCCTTCACGATTCGGGACGAGCATTACGAAATCTTTGTAACCGCTCCGGATGCCCATCAGATTCTAAAAACCGAGTCTGCCCCCGGCGGCTGTCAGAATGGCGGCTATGTCCGCAGTATGGGAGACGGCAGGCTCTGTGTCCTGACCCCCGGCCATATTCAGGACGTGTGGGAAAACCAACATTACCGTCAGCTGCTTGCCGGCGCAATCCGCTGGTGCGCAAGACGCATCTGAGAAAGGATAATTCGCATGGACAAACAACTGCAAGACAGGATTCGCTCCTGGATAGAGGCGCACAAGCAGGAGATGATTGCGGATCTGGCCAGTCTAGTGAAAATCAAAAGCGTCAGCCAGCCAGGACAGGGCGGTTACGCCATGGGCGAAGGCTGTGCAAGGTGTGCAGAAGCCGTCATGGAGCTTGGAAAAAAGTGGGACTTCATTCCGCAAAACCATGACTACTATTGTGTCAGCCTGACCATGAAGGGAACGACGGACAGAGAAATGGGAATTCTCGGCCACATGGATGTGGTTCCGGAGGGCGAAGGCTGGAGCTTTCCGCCCTATGGCGCCACATTGGTAGACGACTACATGATTGGCCGCGGAGCAGGCGACAATAAGGGAGCCTGCGTCATGAGCCTGTATGCAATGCGGTGTATCCGGGAGCTGGGCATTCCCATGGACAGCAATATCCGCTTGATTATGGGCTTTAACGAAGAGGCAGGAATGCTGGATGTGGAGCATTATGTAAAAACAATGCCCCTTCCCCGGTTCACCATTGTATGCGACGGTGCGTGGCCGATGATTACCGGAGAAAAGGGAATTCTCACCGCCAATCTTCGCAGCAGAATCACTTCCGGCAATCTGGCAGAATTCCAGGGAGGCATTTCCAGCAACAGCGTTCCAAGTCAGGCGTTTGCCCGGGTCATCACGAATAAAAAAGCAGCGGACTTCCCACCTGCGGAGGGAATCCAGGCGGAGAATACCGCTGACGGAATCATTGTCCACGCATCCGGAAAAGCCTGTCATGCCATGGCCCCGGAGGGGGGCGTCAACGCCATCCATCGGCTCTGCTGCTGGCTGCTGGATTCCGGGCTGCTCACAGGGGACTGCGTCCGGGGGGTATCCTTTATTCGGCGGGTCACTTCGGATTATTACGGCGGCGGTCTGGGCATCGCCTTTGAGGACGGGATTTCCGGTAAAACCACCTGCATCGGCGGCATGGCCAGCCTGGCCGACAGCACAATCACGCTGAACATCAACGTTCGATACGCAATTGAAGCGGATCGGGAGCTTCAGAAAGCAAATCTTCTGGCTGTCTGTGCCAGTTCAGGATTCACTGTAGAAGATTTTGCGGACAGTGCTCCCCGGTATATGAGCGCTGAGGAGGAGCCCACCGCCAGTCTTTTGGAGCTTTATCGTCAGATGACAGGCGATATGTCCCAGCCCATTATCATGGGAGGCGGCACCCACGCCAGGAAATTCCCCCGTGCGCTGCCCTATGGGCCGGGACATTGGGGTGGCGGCGGCAGATTTGGCGGCGCCCACAGTGTGGATGAAGCAGTATATCTGCCCCACCTGACGGGGGCGCTCCCCATTTATGTGGAAGCACTGCTGCTCCTTGACAGACATTTTGGCGGCTGACAATTGCAGCGGGGTATGAGAGCTGATGCAATCCGTATCCCGGAAGAAAGTGGATTCATAATGGACAATCATATTTATCAAAACACGCTTCTCAGGGAGCTGGTTCCGGCACTGGGTTGCACAGAGCCGATTGCCCTGGCATATGCCGCATCAACAGCAAGGCAGGTTCTGGGCTGTTTCCCGGAGCGGGTTCAAGTATCGTGCAGCGGAAATATCATCAAGAATGTCAGAGCCGTGGTGGTTCCAAATTCCGGGGGGATGAAAGGAATCGATGCCGCAGTGACCCTGGGAATTGTAGGCGGCGATCCGGCCAGAAAACTGGAGGTTCTTTGCAGTGTAACAGCGCAGCACATTCAACGTACCCGGGAATTGCTAAAAACGGATTTCTGCACCTGCACATTGACAGAAAAAAGCAGCAAGCTCTATATTCAAATTCGGGCATACAACGAAGGTCATTGCGCAGAGGTGGTCATCCGCAATCATCATACCAATATAACCTACATTGAAAAAGACGGAAAGGTTCTGCTGAAGGACGACGGGGACTCTGAAAGTCCCCGGGAGGACTGTGGAGACATGACAATCAAGGGAATCCTGGATTTTGCATCCTCCGTTCCCATTGATGACGTCCGGGAAATACTTGACCGTCAAATCAGCAATAATGCCGCCATTTCCCGGGAAGGCCGTACCGGTAAATACGGCATACAGGTCTGGCGTTCGGTGGAAGCCGTTGCCGGAACAAACATGTACGCAAAGGCCGTCGCCGACGCTGCGGCAGCATCGGAAGCACGGATGTGCGGATGCCCGCTGCCGGTGGTCATCAATTCCGGAAGCGGAAATCAGGGCATTACGGTCAGTGTTCCGGTTGTGTCAATCGCAAAAAGTCTGGCCGTGCCGGAAGAAAGGCTATACCGTGCACTGGTGGTCAGCAATCTGGTATCCATTCATCTGAAGAGCTATATTGGTGATCTTTCCGCTTTTTGCGGAGCGGTCACGGCGGCCTGCGGCGCCGGCGCCGCAGCGGCATTTCTTATGGATGCAAAATATGCTGTAATCACAGCCACAATTTCAAATACGCTGGCCTCGGTCAGCGGAATTCTCTGTGACGGCGCCAAAGCTTCCTGTGCATCCAAGGTTGCCGCTTCTCTCCAGGCAGCCTTCTCCGGCCTCATGATGGCACAGGAGGGAGGAGCATTTGAAGCGGGCGATGGTCTTGTCATGCAGGATATTGAAACAACGATTCAATGTATCGGTCATATCGGACGCTGCGGGATGGAGGCAGCTGACAGAGAAATCCTGACAATGATGCTTCACTCCGGTAAACAGCCCCCGGTACAAGTCAGCAGTGAAACAACTGCGGAAGGTACGGAAATGAGGAAAGAATATGCGAACATATAACGTTGGTATTATTGGCTCCGGCGTCATCAGCAGAACCTATATTGGGGATATTCGGAAATTTTTCAGCCCACTGCAGGTCATTGCCTGCGCTGATATAAACATATCGGCAGCGCAGAAGCTTGCTGCCGAATTTCAGATTCCCAGAGCATATACCACGGAAGGCCTTCTGAACGACCCCGATATTGACATCGTACTCAACCTGACGCCTCCTCAGTGTCATTTGGCGGTTGACCGCCAGATTATTGCCGCAGGGAAGCATTTGTTCAGCGAGAAGCCCTTTGCACCAACCCTGCGGGAGGCACAGGAAATCCTGCGCCTGGCAGCGGAGCGGGGTGTCAAAGTCGGCAGTGCACCGGATACATTCCTGTCCTCCGGACTTCAAAGCGTTCGGTATTATCTGGATTCCGGTATTATTGGAGTTCCGTTTTTTGTCACTGCCAATATGACCACATTTGGTGTGGAAACCTGGCATCCAAATCCAGCCCCCTTCTACCAAAAGGGCGGCGGGCCTCTGATGGATATGGCGCCATACTACCTGTCAGCGATCATTGCTTTGCTGGGTCCCATCCAGACCATCGGCGCCTTCGGAACCAGCGCTTCACAGACACGCCATATTTACGTCGGCCCGCATGCCGGTGAAAGCATTCCCGTGGAAACGCCAACCCATTATACCGCGATACTGCGTCTGCTCAGCGGCACGCTGGTGAATCTGAATGTCAGTTTCGATATTTATCGCTCCAATCTGCCCATGTTTGAAATCTATGGAGATGGCGGAACCCTGTCCTACCCTGATCCAAATTTTGGGGGCGGAACACCGAAGGTCTACCGGAAAGAGCAATATATCGATCCCATATTCCGCAGCGATGAAGCGGCTGAGGCCCGGAAGCAGATATTCCACGATCTGCCGGAATTGTTCCCCAGAGTGAAGGATTATTCCAGGGGCATCGGCGTCCTGGATCTGGCAAAGGCCATTGACAACGGCACAGAGAGCCGGACGTCCGGGACATTTATCACCCACATAGCCGAAGCAATGGAAGGCCTCCGGTTCTCCAGCCAATCGGGGGAATTCTACACCATGACAACTACCTGCGAGCGGCCAAGACCGGTAACACCTGGAGGTTATCTGACAGATTTATAAGCGCATAAAAAGAAAGGATGGTTATAATAAAATGGAAGGAATTGTCGGCACCAATCTGGTGGCACAGGTTGGTTTTATTGTGAAGGATTTGGAAGAAACGAGGAAGAAATGGGCACAGTTCCTGGGGGTGGAGGTCCCCCCTACCCAGCCCATCGGTGATTATGCCGTGACCGGAACCAGCTACCTTGGTCAGCCCGCCCCTCGGGCATACTGCGACATGGCGTTTTTTGACGTTGGGCCCGGAATCCAGCTGGAGCTGATACAGCCAAACGAAGAGCCCTCCACCTGGCGGCAATTCCTGACGGAGCACGGGGAGGGAATTCATCATGTGGCCTTTCAGGTAAAGAATTCCAGCGAATGCGTTGCACGGGCAGAATCCGCTGGCTTAAAGCTGATCCAGCACGGCGTATACGGAGATGGCAGCGGCGAGTATCATTATCTGGATGCCCCAGACCTAAAATGTGTTGTGGAGCTGCTGGAAAGCTTTCCCGGATAACCATGCAGCATAGCCCTGTTGTCGTGCGCTTAAACGCCAGCTCAAGCAGGGCATGATCCCACTCATAAAAACGGTACTGCTGCAAAATTTAGAAATCCAGCTCTAAATGCGTAAATAATTAAAAAGTTCCCGGTCAACGCAAGGTTCTTCTTGGCTTTGATCGGGAATTTATTGTGCTTTGATTTTGTTCATGGGACTTCTTAGCAGAGCCTTTAACGCCTGCCATCCAATATCATCATGAAAAATGTGCAATTTTCAAATCTGCTCAGATAGAGGATACAAGTTAATTGCGGCAGAAACTTTTTTCGTCTATCTCATATCTCCTATCTTAATTTCTTTCCTCGGCGTGGGCAAAAAGGCCGGAGGTGGGCACCGGAATCCGGTCGCGCTGCCCACCCCCGGCACAAACCGCTCAAAGGGGAAAGAAATGTCTCCCGGGGCCTTGGAGCGCCTTGGCCCCGGGTATGGATCGTGCTGATTAGCCGGCGTAGCTCAGGCCGAAGCCAGAGACATAGTAGTTGCCATCGGCATCCATGTAAGCGTAACTGCCGCCGTTGACACCGGCCAGGATTTCAGCATCGATGTACTGATCCTTTGCGTAGCCGGGTACGTCGTTGGGGGAAGCGCAGATTTCAGCGATGGTGCCGTCGGTCAGCTCCACGCCGTCGGTCAGGGCGATGACGGACTCATCGGAGACCATGGTCACGGACAGGCCGCCCACAGGATTGAAGGCACCCACGATGACATCCATCTGAGCTTTACGGGACAGGGCCAGAGAGCCGGAGGCCATGTTGCCGTTGTTGGTAGCGGTGTACTGAGCCAGCAGAGCGTCGCAGTGGGGCTCCAGATTGGTCAGAATCCAGGGAGAGGTGATGACGATGGAAGCCACAACCTTACCGCCGTTGCCATGGACGGTCTCGGCGATCTTGGCGATTTTGTCCACATCGGCCAGGGTGGTCACTTCGATCTCGGAGCCGATGCGCTTGTTGGTTGCGCCGTTGCCATTGCCGATACCGGCCACGGGGCCGGCAGCGCCGGCGGTGTCACGCTCAGGAACGGTGTAATCTTCCACCAGGCCCAGCACGCCCTCGGAGGCGCCGGCGGAGGTGGAGTTGGTGGCAGAGGGCTCAACGTACAGGTAGGCAACCTCAGCATCCTTGTAGCTGTCTACGAGCTCGAAGCCCTGGGCCTCGAACAGTGCGGTCATGGCGGCCACGGTGGCGTTCTCGGGATCGGACTCCATGCCGTCCTTGGTGAAGGAGGCCACGAAAACCTTGGTGCCGGCATTGGCAGCCAGAGGCAGTGCGTTATTGCTGTTCTTCATCAGAACAGTGGCCTTCAGGTGCATCTGGTAAGCCTGGTCAACGGCGGTGGACATATTGGTGGAGCGGACAGTGTCGGCAGCCTCGTAGTCCAGGTAGTCGTTGTCGAACAGGCCCTGCTTGAACAGCTGGGTGGAACGGTTGATGGTGGCGCGATCCAGGTCTTCCTTGGGCAGCAGGCCGCTCTCAACGGCCTCCACAATGGCCTGGGGAGCCAGCTCGCCGCCGATGGCGTCGGTGCCGGCGGAAATCAAGGCGGCGAAACGCTCAACCTGATTCAGCTCCTCAGCGCCGTAGCACTGCTGCTGGGTGATGCCGGAGTCGGACTGGATGAAGCCCTTGAAGCCCATCACGCCCTGGAGCAGGTCGGTGATGATGGTCTTGTCGTAAGCGGAGCCGATGGCCTCAGGAATCACGTCGATGGAAGCGCCGGTGGTAGGATTGGTATAGGTCTGGGGGACGGAGCGGGCGTCGGTGGTGTCACGGGAGTAGCAGGGCATGATGGCACCTACACCGGCGTCACAGGCAGCCTGGAAGGCCACCAGCTGATAGTTCTGCAGAGAGCCCTCAGTGGGGTACAGACGCCACTGACCCTGGGTGGTGTGGGACTCGAAGCCGTTTTCCGCAGCGCCGTCACCGGGGAAGTGCTTGGCGGACAGGATGACGGACTTCTCGTTGGCGCCCTCGGTGCCGTTCTGATAGCCTTCCACCAGGGCGGCGATGATGGCGGCGGTCACGTTCTCACGCTCGCCGTAGGTGCCAGCGTTGCGGGGCCAGCGGGGGTCGGTAACCAGGTCGATCTGGGGGCCGTAGACGAAGCTCAGGCCCTGGGCACGCCACATATCCCGGTCGATCTCGGCGTAGGCCTTCACAGCGGAGGCGTCGATCTCGCCGCTGGCCAAATCGGAGTCAGCGATTACGGCAGCAGCCATGCCCAGAGAGTCGGGGAAGCCGGCGGAGATGGGGTTGGAAATCAGGGTATAGGGAATGGCGGGAGTGCCGGCCTTGGCGGAATCCCACTCGGCGATGGCGGTGGCAATGTTGGTGTACAGAGCCACCACGGAGGCATCATAGCCCAGGCCGCCCCGGTAGACACCGGCACGGATCTTGCCATCGGTGAGAACCTGGTCGTCACTGCGGGCAAAGTAGGAGGCTTCGGGGTTGTACATGGTCAGGTTCTGGGTCTTCTCACCCTCGGGAACCATGGTCATGACCTTTGCGGGGTCGATGTTGCCGTTCTCGTCCTTCACGTCAGCCAGCTTATTGCTGACGGGGGTGACCATCAGAGCATTCAGGACAAAGCCTGCCTGCTCCGCCAGAGTCATCTTGGTAGCCAGGTCGGCGGCACGAACCTCGGCGGGCAGCTCCCAGTTCTCGAAGTCGTCGAGCTCATGGTCGTTGTCCATATCCTTGTAGTACTTGCCGTCTTTGACAATGACACCAACGGTGGTAACGCCGATGGTGGGGCCGCCTTCATTCTCATAGAAAGCGGGCTCCAGATAGGTAACAGTGGGGTCAACCGTAGCGGGGTCATAGGGAGCTGCGATGTAGTCCACATCTCCGGCCATGGCCAAGGAGGCCAAGGAGGCGGTGAGGGCCAACGCAAGCAGCAGGCAGACAATTCTCTTCATGTGCGAGTTCTCCTTTTTTGCATTTTGTTTCAGGGATGCCGCGCGAAAGCATCCCGGATTCTGTTCCTATCATATCATAACGCCGGTCTGAAATAAAGTAGCCTGTCACGAATATCCGCCACTAAAACGTCAAACAGTCTTTTGGCCGTTCACGGTTGCCTTTTGTCGTGAATGCACAATTTCTAAGGCTGCTCCGGAGATTTTTTGTCCAAATAGGCAGAAAACCGGGTTTGGATTTCCTTTCGGTGAGATTTTGACACCGGGATTTTGATGCTGCCAAGCATCACATGGTCACTTCTAATTTCGGTAACGTGGCGCAGGTTTACAACAAAGGAGCGGTTGCAGGCGATGAAGCGGTTGTGGTCCAGCTTGGCATACACATCAGACAGCCGCCCCCGTTCGCTGTAGTCCCCGTTCACAGTGTGATACACCAGATTGTGGTCAAAGACCTCCACATAGGTGATGTCGTTGGTGGAAACGCTGGCAGTACCGTTGGGAAGCTTCAGGGCCAGGAAGGTGCAGGAGCGGTTTTCCAGCCGCCGGATGGCCTTATCCAGGGCGGCACACACTGCCGAGGGCTCTGCGGGCTTGAGAAGAAAATCCAGAGCGTCTACGGCGTAGCCTTTAATGGCCAGTTCTGCCAGACGGGTAACAAAAATCAGCTGGGCATCGCTGCCAAGCTTGCGCATAATCCGGGCGGTTTCCAGGCCGTCCAGCCTGTCCAGCTGAATGTCCATGAAGACAATGTCGCTGTTTTCGGAGCTGCGGACAAAATCCATGCCGCTTCTGTAGGCCCTTTCTGCGTAGGCCGTGCCGGTGCGGCGAAAATAGTCCTCCAAAATCGAATGCAGATGGGCGGCGTCCTGTTCGGAGTGGTCTACGATTGAAATCAGCAGCATGGTGTTGTCTCCTCTTCTGTGCTTTATAAGCATGTGTCAGTTTTTTTCTCAGCAAATTGGTGTTTGGCGGCGAGTCGCCGCTGACAATTCGCACGGGGCGAGTGTGTAATCGTTACCCCCGAACTCAGCCCGGTAACGCTTTCTGGGCAGAATGTTGAGTGGTGAAGG